>NZ_JBWKKU010000058.1:0-64835 GCF_056431445.1 Saccharopolyspora sp. NPDC045941 | reverse complement strand
CCGAACAACGGCTCTATTCCGCGCCAGACCTCACCGCGCTAGCAACCAGCCTCAACCCCACACCAAACACAAAGCCGAAATCAGCGAGTTGATTTTCTGCAATGGGACTGTAAGTTCTGCGGCTCTGGCGCACTTTCGGTGGTGCTGCCTGTCGTGCGTGCGGGGTTTGCCATGATCAAGTGTGCTTGATGTGAAAGTCCTTGCCAGCGTAGTGTTTTCGGGTTTAGCGGCGCTGGTGATCGAGGATGTGGAGGACGCCGGTGAGATGATCGTGGTGCGGGCGGCGACGCGGGGCGGTGCGGTGGAATGCCCGGGGTGTGCGACCCCGACCACGCGGCTGCACGCCTATCACCAGCGGACCCCGGCCGACGTGCCCCTCGATGGTCGCCGGGTGCTGCTGCGCGTGCGTATCCGACGAATGCGCTGCGATGTCGCGGACTGTACGCGGCGGACGTTCCGGGAACAGGTTCCCGGCCTGCTGCAGCGGTATCAGCGGCGCACGATCAGGTTGACCGAGCAGATCCGGGCCACGGTGCGGGAACTCGCCGGCCGTGCCTCAGCCCGGCTACTGCCGGCCCTGGGCATGGACGTCGGCCGGGACACCGCACTGCGCACCCTGCTGGGCATCCCGCTGCCGGCGCTGCGGGTGCCGCGGGTGCTGGGCATTGATGATTTCGCGCTGCGCAGGGGTCAGGACTACGCCACCGTGCTCATCGACGCCGACACCGGCCGGAGGGTCGACGTGTTGCCCGGCCGGGGTGCGAAGGTCGTCACCGAGTGGCTGCGGGCCCATCCCGGGGTCGAGGTCGTCTGCCGGGACGGATCGACCACCTACGCGCAGGCCGTGCGCGACGCACTGCCCGGCGCGGTGCAGGTAGCCGACCGGTGGCATCTCTGGCACGGGCTGGCCGAGGCCGCCGGCAAGGAAGTCGCCGCCCACAGTCACTGCTGGGCCGGCGCGACCGGACTGCGGCAGGGACGGTTGGCCGAGACCACCCTCCAGCGCTGGCAACAGATCCACGAACTGCTCGACGCAGGGGTGGGTCTGCTGGACTGCTCCCGCCGTCTCGGGCTGGTCCTCAACACGGTCAAGCGTTATGCCCGTGCCGAGACCCCGGAACGGATCCAGCGCGTCCCGAAATACCGGCCCACCCTGGTCGACCCCTACCGCGACCACCTCCGCACCCGCCGAGCCGAGGACCCGGGCGTGCCGGTCACGCAACTGCTCGGTGAGATTCGTGAGTTGGGTTATCAGGGCAGTTCGAACCTGCTCTACCGCTACCTCAACCAGGGACGACACCTCGACGACCAGCCCCACCTCTCACCCCGCCGGGCCACCCGCCTGCTGCTGACCGAGTCACAGAACCTGACCACAGAGCAGACTGCCACCCGCGATCGCCTCACCGCGGCCTGCCCCGAAATCACCGAACTGGCCACGCTCATCGGTTCCTTCGCCGCACTACTCAAACCCGCCGACGACAACGACGACCGGTTACGGAAGTGGATCACCCGTGCCCGCGCTATGGACCTGCCCCACGTGCATTCCTTCACCCGCGGACTTGATCAGGACCTCGCCGCCGTCACCGCCGCACTCACCCTGACACACCACAATGGACGGACCGAAGGCGTCAATACCAAAACGAAAATGCTCAAACGACAAACCTACGGCCGCGCAGGCTTCAAGCTCCTCCGCCACCGCATCCTGCTCGCCTGAAACTCGGGCACTCCGTCACCACCGAAAGTGCGACAGAGCCCAAAACTGGACAGCCCCTCTGCAATCCCTTAGTACGTTGGAGGGGACGGTGAAGGGGAGTGGGCATGCGGGCGTACGGATTTTCTGCAGCGGGTGGGCCGGAGAAGGAAACCTTCCTCGATGTCCCGGTGCCTGTTCCTGGCCCGGGCGAGCTGCTCGTCCAGGTGCGCGCGGCGGGCGTGAACCCGGGCGACTGGCGGCTTCGTGAGGGCTCCTACGGCGTGGCCGGGCCCGCCGTGCTGGGTCGCGAAGTGGCGGGGACCGTCACCGCGCTCGGGTCCGGGGTCGAGGGGTTCTCGGTCGGCGACGAGGTGTTCGGCGGTTGCCCCGGGATGGTCGGCGGCTGGGCCGAGCAGGCGCTGGTCACCGCGTCGTTCGCGGCGCATCGACCGGGCGAGGTGTCGCCGGAGGAGGCCGCGGTGCTGCCCGTGGCGGCCGGCACCGCGCACGACGCGCTGGAGAACCTCGGCCTGGATGCCGGGGCGACGCTGCTGGTCAACGGGGCCGGCGGCGGCGTCGGGATTCCGGTCGTGCAGCTCGCGCGAGCCCGGGGGATCAACGTCGTCGGGGTCGCCAGCCCGGCCAAGCACGAGTTGGTCGCGGGATTCGGGGCCGTCCCGGTCGCCTACGGCGACGGTGTGCTGGATCGAGTGCGCGCCGCCGCGCCGGGCGGGGTCGACGCCGTCTTCGACCTCGTCGGTGGCGAGGCCCTGCGCACCGTGGCGGGTCTGGTCGCGGACCGCTCCAAGCTGCGCTCGGTGGCCGACAAGCCGTTGGCCCGCGAGCTCGGCGGCGGGGAGGTCGAACGGGACCGGAGCACGGCCGTCCTCACCGAGCTCGCCCGGCTGGTCGCGACGAAGGCGTTGGACCCGCACGTCACGCAGGTCCGGCCGCTCGACGAAGCCGGCGAAGCCCTCGCCCAGGTCGAGAACGGGCACGCGGTCGGCAAGATCGTCCTCGTTCCCTGAACGGACCGCCGCCTCCCTTCCGGCCGACCGCGACAACACTTCCGCCGTTGCCGGCCACTGAGGGGTGTGACCATGCAATGGACCGGAGCGAGGTCGTCGGCGGAGTCAGCCGGCGACCTCGAAGACGGTGACCTCTGGGCGCGCGCGGCACGCGACGACGACGGGGCCTTCGGCGTCCTGTTCGAGCGGCACGTGCAAGCGGTGTGGAACCACGCCTACCGGCTGACGGGTTCCTGGAGCGCCGCCGAAGACCTGACGTCGAACACCTTCCTCATCGCCTGGCGCAAGCGCGCCGAGGTCGTTCTGGTGCGGGACAGCCTGCTGCCGTGGCTCTACACGGTGGCCGGGAACCTCGCGCGAACGGAGCGCCGGGGAGCGAGCCGGCGGTTGCGGCTGCTGCGCCGAATTCCCGAACCGGACGTGGTGTCGGACCACGCCGACGCCGTCGCCGACCAACTCGACGGCGAGGCGAGGCTGAAGCAGGTGATCGATGCCGTGCGCACGCTGCCGCGAGCGCAGCGGCAGGTCGTCGAGCTGTGCCTGCTCGGCGACCTGTCGATCGCGGATGCGGCGGCGCTGCTCAAGGTCGCCGAGGTCACCGTTCGTTCGCATCTGTCCCGGGCGAAGGCCCAGCTGCGCGACCTGGTGGAGGAGAAATGAACGACGAGCCACGGCTTCCCCCGCGACGAGAACTCCCGCCCGAGGTCCGCGCCCGGTTGCGCGGCAGGGTCGAGGCCGGGATGTCGGCGCGCCACCGCGGCCGGGTGGTGGCGGCTTCGGCCGCGGTCGTCCTGCTCGCCGCCGGTGCCGTGATCGGTGTGCAGGTCGCCCGCTCGCAGCTCGTCGAGACGCCCGCCGCCGCGCCGCCCGACGCTACGACCAGGACGCTCGACCGGTGCTGGGACGCGGTTCGCGCCGCGGGCAAGACCGGCCAGGTGCCGGATCGGAGCGAATGGGTCGACGCGTCCATCACGGCGCAGGGCGACGATGTCGTTGCCGCGTTCACCGCGGGCGGCAAGCCCGTCTTCTGCGAGACGACGTCGACGACGGTGACGATGTCCGACCCGAACGCGGAACCCTCCTACGCCGCCGGAAGCCGCACCGCGCTGCTGCTCCACACCAGCACCGGGGTGGCCGCCGGCGTCGCCGATCCCACGTGGCCCCGGATCATGCTGTCCATGCCGGACGGCTTGGGTGTTTCGGAGAGCGACGTCGCGACGAACACGCGGCAGTTCACCAGCTTCACGCTGACGAACCCGGCGACCACCCGGCTCTGGGCGCAACGGCTGGACGAGTACAAGCCGGAACAGCCGGGTCGGGGCAAGCGGGAGCCGTCGGGTCAGGGCGAACCGGAACTGCCGGGCGGGGGTACGCCGGAACAGCCGGGCGGGGGTACGCCGGAACTGCCGGGGCAGGGCGAGCCGGAACTGCCGGGTAGGGGCACGGAGAACGTCATCTGGCCTCGCGCCGAACTGCCCGCGCCGCCGGCGCCGCTGCTCAGCCTGATCGACCGCGCCGGGGACCGGACTTCCCCGGCGGGCAGGGCACTCGGCGAATGCCTGGGCGGGCTCGCCGAGCCGCCTGCCGACCGGGACGGCTACCAGCCAGGCGTCCTCGTCGAGGACGGGCCGTACCGGGTGGTGCTGGGCCGGACCGCGCAGCACGCGGTGGCCTGCACCACGGAGCCGGATCCGGCCAACCCCGCGGGCAAGATCCACCGGCTGCGCACCGACACCTTCGTCGGCCAGTCCATCCCGGTTCGCCGCCTCGCGGTGCCCGGATTGGGCAAGGACGGCGGGAAGATCGCGTTCGTGGGCATCGTGCCCCCGTCGGGCGCCTCCATGATCGCCGACTTCTCGTTGGGGCAGCCGTCAGACGTGCCGGTCGCGAACGGGACGTTCGGGATGTGGCTGCCGGAAGGGGCGAAGCCCGTCTCCCCGGACGACGGCACCACGTGGGTCCTCGCACGGGACGGCGAGCAGAAGCCGTTGTTCAACGGGTACGTGCAGATGAAGTGATGGGGAAGTGTCCCGGGCGGACGGCTTTTCGAAGCCGCCCGCCCGGTTTCCGCGGTGGAGCTCACCAGGTGACGGGAAGCTCCCGCACCCCGTAGAAGACCGCATCCTGTTTGAACACGAGCTGTTCCGGTGGTACGGCCAGCTCCAGAGTCGGTATGCGCCGGTAGAGGGTGCCGTACACGACCTGCAGCTCGACCCGGGCCAGCGCGTGGCCGAGGCAGTGGTGCGCGCCGTGGCCGAAAGCGACGTGGTGGCGGGCCTTTCGGCGGACGTCGAGCGCATCGGGGTCCGGGAATGCCGCGGGATCCCGGTTGGCGGTGCTCTTCACCGCGATGATGCCTTCGCCTGCGCGGATGGTCTGCCCGCCGATCTCCAGATCCTCCCGCGCGACGCGGCGGGCCTCGGTGTGCGTGATGGACAGGTAGCGCAGGAGTTCCTCCACCGCGTTCGCCACCAGCGCGGGATCGTCGCTGTCCCGGACCGCGTGGAACTGCTCCGGGTGCGTCAGCAGCGCGACGGTGCCCAGGCGATCATGCTCGCGGTGGTGTCGTGCCCGGCGACCAGGAGGAGCTGTCCCAGCACGGAGATCTCGCGCCGGGTCATCTCCCCGGTCCGGTAGTGCTCGACGGCCAGCTTGCTGATCAGGTCCTCGCCCGGCTCGGCGTCCTTCGCGACCACCAGCTCCTCCAGGTAGGCGTTCAGCTCCTCGCTGGCGGCCATGGCGCGCAGGGGATCGGACTCGTCCATGACGAGCGTGCGGGCCACCTCCTGGAAGAAATCGCGGTCGGCGTAGGGCACGCCGAGCAGCTCGCAGATCACCTGCGAGGGGACCGGCAGCGCGAGGGCCTCCACGAGGTCCACGGGTTTCGGGCCGGCGAGCAACGCATCGACGAGCGCGTCGACGATCCGCTGGACGCCGGGCCGCAACGCCTCGATCTTCTTCGACGTGAACTCCGGGGTCAGCAACCGCCGCTGGGCGGTGTGCTCGGGCGCATCCATCTGCATCAGCGTCTTCATCTGCGCGTCCCGTGCCTTGCTCACCGCGTTGGTGTGCGGGAAGCCGGGCTGCGCGACATCGACGCTGACGCGGGGATCGACCAGCAGCGCCCGGACATCCGCGTAGCGGGTGACCAGCCACGGCGTGCTGCCATCCCACAGCCTCACCCGCGACACCGGCGCCCGTTCCGCCAGCCCGGGCGCCGGATCGAACGGGCACCCCTGCGCGCGGTCCATCGGGAACATCGGAACCTGTGCGTCGTTCATAGAACTTCCTCGTGTCGGGTGGTCATGTGTTGTCGGCTTGGTCATCAGTGGGCGTCCGCCTTCTCCGCCGCAATTTCAATGGAAATCAGAGCTCTGATTTCCATTGAAATTGCGGGCGGCACGCGACGTCGTTGGCGCGTCGCGCGGTGAAGATCCCGAGCGCGGCGATGGCGGTGAACCCGATCAGGAGGAAGCGGGCGGACGCGACCATCGACGGCGCGCCCAGGTTGACCAGGAGTCCGGCGACCGCCGCGCCGAAGGCGGTCGACATCGTCAGCACCGTCGCGATCGCGGCGGCGGTTTTCCGCCCCTCGCCGGGATCATCGGTGCTGGCCATGGCGGCGACGGACAGGTGCGGCATGGCGATGCCGATTCCCGCGCCACCGGCGACGAGCACGGGCAGCCAGGCGAGGACTACGAGCAGCGGCGCGTCGTCGTGCTGCAGCAGGGCGAGCGCGGCGAACCCGGCGGCGAGCGCGGCCGGGCCGGCGACCTGGAGCCGCCGGATCGTCCGCTCCCGGCTCGCCGAGGAGCTCGCGATCTGGCTCGCCGACCAGCCGAAAGACAGTGCTGCGGCGAAGAATCCCGCCGCCACGGGCGGCAGCCCACCGAGGTGCTGGCCGAACAAGGGCAGGAACGTCTCCACCGCGACACCGGATGCGAGCAGAACGATGGTCAGGAAGACCCACCGCAACGCCGAGCCGGACTGGAAAGTCGAACGCGGCAGGACCCGCACCTCCGCGCGCCTCTCCGCCACCAGGAACGCCAGGATCAACGCGAGTCCCAGCAGGATGAACGCCGTCATCGCGGCGACGTCCGAGAGGATCCCGGCGACGCTCACCGCACCCACGGCCGCGACGACCAGCACCAGCGAGCGCACCGGTACCGGGGTCGCGTGCTCGTCCCGTCCGCTTCGCGGGAGCGCCCTGGGCACGAACGCCGCCATCACGACCGAGACGACGGCCAGCACCACGAAAGCCAGCCGCCACGAACCGAACTGCGCGAACAGCCCGCCGAGCGCCGGGCCCACGAAGTTGCCGACGCCGAACATCGCGGAGACCAACGCGCTGCCGCGCGACCACAGGTGGGATGGCAGCGCCGAGCGGATCATGGCGAATCCCAGGCCGGTCAGCAGTCCGGCGCCGAGGCCCTGGATGCCGCGGCCGACCAGCAGCACGGGCATCGCCGGGGCCATCGCGCAGACCAGCGAACCGCCGGCGAAGACGCCGAAGCCGATCAGGTAGGAGCCGACATCGCCGCGCCGGGAGAGCAGCCGGCCCACGAACATCGTCGCGACCACCTGGGCGATCAGGAAGGCCGTCATGTTCCACGCGTACAGCCGCTCGCCGCCGATGTCGCCGACCGCCGTCGGCAGCAGGCTCGCCGCCACGTAGATGTTCACCGCGCCGACGAGCACCCCGCCGGCCAGCACGACCGCGGTGCTCAGATGACCGCCGAGCTCCCGCCACGACCCGGTATCCCGAGTGTTCCCCACGCGCTTTTCCTCACTGTTGAGCGATTGGCGCGTGCATCATGCCGGGCCGGGAACACCCGGTAAACGGACAAAACAGACGTGAAATGCATCACATCTTCTTGAGGTCGCTCGCGATGGGTGAGCATTCGCGAACTGTCCGATGTCGACGGACCAGGGCGGGCTTACCGCCCGTGCTTCGCCGGCCCCTGAACGGCTTCGAAGGGGTCGATGCCGGTGAGGTCCACGCTGGCGGCCCACACGCCTGCGGCGAGCGCGGCGTCGGCGAGCGGCCCCTGAACGGCTTCGCTGCGCGGCTCGCCGCGAAGCCCGAACATGCGAGGCCCCCACAGCTGGCCACCGCGAGCGGATGGATCCAGGGCCGCTCGAACGGCGGGCCATGCGCCGGCTTCCTTGCCCTGCAAGGCGAGACCGGCGGGCAGCCCCCGCAACCGCTGACCGGTGGTCCGGATGTGGACGGGCGGCCGGGAAGGGGTGAGGGAGTCGAGCGCGCCACCGGGGTGGTTCACCACGCTCAGCGCCGCCCCGCCGGTGGCGCGCAGGCGGCGGTCGAGCTCGAAGCCGAACAACATCTGGGCGAGCTTCGACCGCGCGTAGGCGCGTTTGGGTTCGTAGTCCCGTGTGCTCTGCAGGTCGGCGAGGTCCAGGCTCGCCGACTTCGCCACGAAGCTGCCGGTGGTGACCACGCGGCCCGCGCGCGCGGCCAGCAGCGGCGCCAGGTGGCCGACCAGCAGGAAGTGCCCGAGGTGGTTGGTGGCGAACGTCAGCTCGTGGCCGTCCTCGGTCACCTGGCGCTGCGGCCCGTCCAGCAGCATCCCGGCGTTGCAGACGACCGCGTCGAGCCCGTCCGCGTCGAGCTCGTCCGCGGCGGACTTGATCGAGGAGAGGTCGGAGAGGTCCAGGCGGAGGTGGCGCACGCGCGCATCGGGGATCCGGGACCGGATCGATGCCATCGCGGCGTTCGCCTTGGTGCCGTTGCGGCTGCCGAGGACGACGGTCGCCCCGGTGCCGGCCAGCTGCTCGGCGACGAAGTACCCGATCCCGGCGTTTCCGCCGGTCACCAGGAAGGTCTTCCCGTCGGCGCGCGGTGGTCGGCGGACGTCCCACGGCGCGGTCTGGGCGGTGGGCGGCATGGCGGCTCCGGTGGGCTCGGTTTCGGGGCGCGGTGTCGCGACCCTTTCCAGTAAATCGAAGTGGTTCCGACTTTGCAACGACTTCGAATTTGGAGTCGCTCCTGCTCGTCGGTAGCATCGAGGCATGGCACAGACTCCGGCGCGGGTGTCCGACCGGCGTGAACGCAAGAAGGCCGCCACCCGCCAGGCGCTCTCGGCGGCCGCGCGCCGGCTGTTCCTGGAACGGGGCTTCGACAAGGTCACCGTCGCCGAGATCGCCGACACCGCGGACACGGCGGTGTCGACGCTGTTCGCGCACTTCCCCGGTGGGAAGGAAGCGCTGGTCCTGGGCGACGCCGGAGAGCGCGAGGCGGCCCTGGCGGCGGCCGTTCGCAACCGCCCGGAGGGCGGTTCGGTCCTGGATGCCCTGCGCGATTTCCTCGCCACGCGAGGCCCTTTCGTCCCCGGCCCCGGACCCGAGGCCCGGCGAGTCGCCGAACTCGTGGTAGCCACCCCGGCTCTGCGCGCCTACGCCCGGACGTTGTGGACGAGCTGCGAAGCCGCGCTGGCCCGCGTCATCGCCGAGGAAACCGGCCGCGACGCCGACGACCTCGCCCTGCGCCTGCTGGCCCGCTACGTCCTGGAAATCCCCGATCTCGCGGGCACTGAACCCGACCCGCGAGCGGCCCTGGACATCGCGTTCGCCCACCTCGCGCGCGGCTGGCCCGACCTGCCCTGAGCCGAGCCGCGATAGGCGGCGAGCAGATCCGGTTTCCCCGCGGTACTCCGGTTTCTGCGTGTCTCGTCTCTTGTGGACGTCGTCTCGTTGCCGCTCGGCTGCTCTTGCGTCCTCGATGTCAGGGCGGCGTTCTGGAAAGGCTGCGGGCAAGCTCGTCCCCGGTCCCGGCACAGATGGCGATTTCGCGCGAAATCGCCGCCCTGCGTCCTCAGTGGCCACGTGCCCGCACCCCCGATGTCGAAGGTGCACGCGGGGGAGGCGTGCGCGTCGCGCGGATTATCGGCTCTGGCTATAAGCGTGACTCGGGATTCGGCCTTGTTGGTGCCGCCGATCGCCGGTGGAGTTGTTGCTGCGCAGCGCTTGTCAACGAGGTCAAGGCCGTGACGGAGGGTCACATGGCATCAGCCGAAACCGGGACGCCGGTGGTGTCACCGGTGCTCCCACGCCCGGACCGCAAGGCCTGGGGCATCGTCATCCTGCTCTTCGCCTTCTTCACGCTGAACTTCGCGGACAAGGCGGCGGTGGGGTTGGCGGCGCAGCAGATCCGCCACGACCTCGGCCTGACCGCCGGCGACTTCGGCCTGGTCGGCAGCGCGTTCTTCTGGTTGTTCGCCGTCGGAGCGGTGGGGTTGTCCGCCGCCATGCGCTGGATCTCCGCGAAGTGGGCGGCGGCCATCCTGATGTTCACCTGGATCGCCAGCATGCTGCCGCTCGCGGTGCCCACGACGTTCGGGGTGCTGCTGGTGTCCCGGATCGTGCTGGGCTTCTTCGAGGGGCCGGCGCACGCCCTGTGCCAGAGCGTCGTCGCCGACCGGTTCCCGAAGGAGAAGCGCGCGTTCGCCGGGTCGATCGTGAACGCGGGGTCCTCGGTCGGCCCGCTGATCTCCGCGCCGGTGCTGACGTGGGTGATCGTCTCGTACTCCTGGCACGCCGCGTTCCTCGTGCTGATCGCGGTCGGCGTCGTCTGGCTGGTCGTCTGGCTGTGCTACGTCGAGCGGCAGCCGCTGCGGAAGCGCCCGGCGGCTGCGGCGGCGGAGGCAGACCCGAACGGGCACATCGACGTGCCGTTCCTCCGGCTGCTGCGGCTGCGCAGCTTCTGGGGGCTCAGCCTGCTGTCGTTCGCGGGCTACCTCATCACCTCGCTGAAGGTCTCGTGGCTGCCCGCGTTCCTCGGCGAAGGCCTCGGCTACGCGCCGACCACCGTCGGATGGCTGGTCACCGCGCCCTACGCCACGGCGGTCGTCGTCCTCGTCGCCAGCGGATACCTGTCCGGCCGGCTCCTCGCGCGGGGCTGGAGCTCCCGGGCCGCGCGCGGTCACCTCAGCGGCGTCCTGATCGTCTTCGCGGGACTGAGCATGATCGCGTTCGCGCTGGTCGGGCCGGGGACGCTCCAGCTGGTGCTGGTGATCTGCACCTTCTCCATCAACAGCGTCGCGTTCTCGGTCGCCTTCGCGGGCGCCTCCGACTTCCTGCCGCAGCGCCAGCGGACCGCGTTCTTCGGGTGCGTGATCGGGTTCTACAGCATCGCGGGAATCGTCGCCCCCTACGCGCTGGGGCTCATCGTCCAAGCCGGACCGACGCCGTCCGAGGGCTACTCGAACGGGTTCCTCGTCGTCGGCATCGCCATCTGCGCGTGCGCCGTGATCGGCGCGCGGCTGCTGGACCCCGAGGCCGCCCGCCGGACCCTGGAGGCCGAGACCGCGATGAGGAGGGCTTCGTGATGGAGGCACCGCTGACCGGGATCCGGGTGGTGGACCTGGGCCAGTACATCGCCGCTCCCGGGGCCGGCCAGCAGCTGGCCGACCTGGGCGCCGAGGTGATCAAGGTGGAGAGCCCGAGCGGCGACCAGGCGCGATCCGTCGGCTCGTTCGGCCAAGCGATGCTGCACGCGAACAACCGCGGCAAGCGCAGCATCGCGATCGACCTGCGGCATCCCGAGGGGTTCCGAGTCCTCGACGAGCTGTGCGCCGGATCGGACGTGCTGCTGCACAACTTCCGGCACGGCTCGGCCGAACGCCTCGGCATCGGGCCGGAGCGGACGCGTTCGCGCCACCCGCACCTCGTCTACGGGTTCGTCACCGGATTCGGAACCCGTGGCCCCTCGGCGGGACGAGCGGGGCTGGACATCGCGGCCCAGGCCGAGTTCGGGATCATGCACACCACCGGCGACGCCGACGGCGAACCGCAGCGCGTCGGCTTCACCGTCGCCGACGTGCTGGCCGCGAACGCTCTGGCGGCCGGGGTGCTCGCCGCGCTGGTCCGGCGCGGCCGCACCGGGAACGGCGCGGTCGTCGAGACCTCGCTGATGGAAGCGGTGGTGGCGGCCCAGTCGACGCAGTGGACGGGCTACCGCCTCACCGGCGAGGCGCCCCGGCGGACGGGCAACGGCCAGCCCGCGGTGGCACCCGCCGCGGATCTCGTGCAGACCGTCGACGGCGCCGTCGTGGTCTCCGCCTACACCGCGACCAAGTGGGCCGCGCTGTGCTCGGCGATCGACAGGCCGGAGCTCACGACCGACCCGCGCTTCGCGGACAACGGGTCGAGGGTCGCGAACCGGTTGGCGCTGAAGGAAGTCCTGAGCTCCGCGCTCGGCCACCTCACCCGCGCCGAGGCCATCGCGCTGCTGACCTCGCGGGGGATCGTGTGCGGCTCGGTGCGGTCGTTCGACGAGCTCGTGAAGGACGCCGACCTCGCCGCATCAGGACTGCTCGTCGAGCTGGACGAGCTCGGGATCGACGCCCCGGCCGCGCCCTTCCGGGTCGACGGGGCGGCCCGCGGCCGGACGTCGGCCGCGCCCCGGCTGGGCGCCCACACCCGCGACGTGCTGCGCGAACTCGGGCGCAGCGAGGACGAGATCGACCGGCTGGCCGACGACGGCGTCGTCGCCCTGCCGGAGCAACCGCGACCAAGGATGGAGAAACGATGACCCGCGCCGCCGGCATGGCCGACTTCGACGCGTACTTGCGCACGATCGCCGCGTTCACCGACGACGAGCTGATCCCCGCCGAGGCCGAAATGGTCGCCGCGGGACGGGTTCCGGATGCGATCGTGCGGCGCATGGCCGAGCTCGGGCTTTTCGGCATCTCGATCCCGCCCGCCTACGGCGGGCTCGGCTGGACCATGGAGCAGCAGGTGCTGCTGACGCTCGAGTTCACCAGGGCGTCGTGCGTGTACCGGTCCCGCTTCTCGACCGTGATCGGGCTCTGCTCGCAGGCGATCCTCGACCACGGCACGGAGGAGCAGCGCCGCGAGATGCTGCCGGAGATGGCGGCCGGCCGGCGGGTGACCTCGTTCGCGCTGACCGAGCCGGAGGCCGGTTCCGACGCCACCAACGTGCAGACCGTCGCCCGGCGCACCGGCGACGGCTGGGTCCTGGACGGGTCGAAGCGCTACATCACCAACGCCCACTGGGCGGACGCGCTGCTCGTCTTCGCGCGCACCGACGGCGCCGAGGGCCCCGAGGTGTCCGCGTTCATCGTGGACCGGACCGCGCCCGGCGTGTCGACCCGGATCCCGGAGCTCATGAACGGCCACGCCGAGGGCCCCGTCGCCGAGATCGACCTGAAGTCGGTGGTCGTCGCCGAGGACCGGCTGCTCGGCGGGGTGCCCGGCACCGGGCTCGCGGCCGCGATGCGCGGGATCAACCACGCCCGGCTCCACGTCGCCGCGACCTGCGTCGGCCAGGCGACCCGGATGCTGGAGGAGGCCACCCGCCACGTCAGCGAGCGGCACCAGTTCGGCGCCCCGCTCGCCGATCTCGGCGTCGTGCAGGCCGAACTGGGCCGGTGCTACTCGGAGATGGAGGCCGGGCGGGCCCTCGCCCTGGACGCCGCCCGCGCGTTCGACGCCGGAACCGTTCCCCGGCAGCGGATTTCGGCGGCGAAGCTGTACTGCTCGGAGATGGTCGGCAGGGTCGCCGACCGGTGCGTGCAGCTGCTCGGCGGGGAGGGCATCGTCGGGCCGCATCCGGTGCCCCGGATGTGGCGCGACGTCCGCACCCTGCGCATCTACGAGGGCGCCTCCGCGATCCACGAGCGGAATCTGGGCCGCGCGATGATCCGGTCGGTCGCGGCGGACGGGGTGCTGCCGGACATCTACCGCGTACGTTAGGGCTCGTCATCGGGAGCGCGCCGGCCCCGGACGATCGGAGGAGGGACGATGGAGCTGCGCCAGATCGAGTACTTCCTGGCCGTGGTCGAGCACGAGGGCCTGAACCGGGCGGCGCAGCGCCTTTACGTCTCCCAGCCGGCGCTCTCCCAGGCGATCCAGGCGCTCGAACGCGAGCTCGGCGTGGAGTTGTTCCAGCGCGTGGGGCGGCGCAGCCTCGTCCTGACCCCGGCGGGAACGCTGCTGGTCCCGAAGGCGCGGGCGATCCTCGACGGCGTCGTGGCCGCCCGAGATGCGATGAGCCGGGCCCGGGATCTCAAGGCGGGCTCCGTTTCCATCGGCACGATGCCGGAGATGTCCAGCGACGCGGTCGCCTCCTGGATCACCTCGTTCCGGGCCCGGCATCCGGACGTGCGGCTGGACATCGCCGAGGCCGCCGGTGTCCGGGCGCTGTGCGGCGAGGTCGTCGCCGGCCGGTACGAGCTCGGGTTCACCACGCGGCCCGTCCCGACCGAGAGCCTGGACTTCGTCGAGCTCGGCGTGCAGCGGCTGCTGCTGGTGATGCCGTCGGGCTCGCCGGCGCCGCCGACCGGGCGGCTGCCGCTCGATGCCCTCGGTGACCTGCCGCTGACGATCTGCTCGCTGGCGCAGCGCGAGAACGACCGGGTCGCGACGGCGCTGCGGGATGTGGGGGTGGAGCCGCGGCTGATCGCGAGCATGCCCAATCGCCACGCGCAGCTCACGCTCGTGCTCGGCGGCGGCGTGCACGCCTTCCTCCCGCTGCGGATGGCCGTTCAGGCGCGGCGGCTCGGTGCCGTCGTGATCGAAACCGATCCGCTGGTGTCGGTGCCCTTCGGCGTGGTCCACCGGCGTGCCGCGCTGAGCCCGGCGGCGGCGGAGGTGGTCAGCCAGTGCAAGGCCACCCTCGACACCTGGTACGCCGCCATCGCCGGCCTCCAGGCCGAAGGGGCGAGCCTGATCGACGCGGCCGACGCCGCCTACGACGACGTGCACCGCCCGATGAATCCGGGCGGCTAGGCCGTGTTCTGGGTAGCGGGTGAGTCTTGGGCGGATAGCTCTTCGGCCAGTTCCATGCAGCGCAGGCGGGCTGGGGAGAAGTCGTAGGGCATCTTGCCGATGGCTTCGAACGCGCTCATGGAGTCAGCCTCCCGCCTGCCAGAGCTGAGGTCGGCCTCGTCCTCGCCGTCATCGGCGGTAGCAGGGTGCACAGTGTCCCAGGCGTCGAAGAGGGCATCGTCGTCCTTACCCAGGCCGGACTCCTCGATGACGGCCTGCAGGGCGCTTTCGAAGGCGTGCCGCTCGACGGCCACTTGAGCCACCCGTGGATCATCGACGGCGACGCTGTCATCGAGTGCCTCCTCGGCGTCATCGATGCGGTCGGAATCCTCCCGCAGAGCGGGATGCGTGGCCAGGACGACGAAGCGGGTGGCCTGGACGGCTGCGCCGAGCGGGCCGAAGATCCGCTCAGTGACCAGCAGGCTGTCGAGGTCCGCCTGACGCAGGGAGCCCTCGGGCAGGCTCTTGAGGCGTTCGGTGACGAAGTCGGAGAGCAGGCCCATCCGGCTGCCTTCGGTGCGCATCCGCTGCACGGCGGTCCGTTGCCGCCGCAATTCCGCCTCCTGCTCGGCGAGGGTTTCCTCCAACCGCTCCAGGATGCCCTCGATACCGTCTCCGCTGTCCGCACCGGCGGAAGCCGTGCCGGTGGTAAAGGCGTCACGTATGTCGTCCAGGGCGATCCCGGCGTCGGCCATCTTGCGAATCCACAGCAGGCGGATCATGTCCTCGTACCCGTAGCGGCGGCGGTCATCGCCGCCCCGCTCAGGCTCGGGGAGCAGGCCGATCTCGTGGTAATGGCGAATCGCCCGTGGCGTGCTGCCGGCGAAGGCCGCCGCGTCACCGATCTTGACCTGGCGGGGTGGCATGAAAGACGAATGCATGAGCAGGGACCTTTCCTCGAGGGATCGGGGCGTAAGTCCACAGGACCACATGCCGCTACGGAAGGTGCAACCCCATGCACACCGCTCCGCGCCAATGCCGGGAAATGCGCCCTTCCTCCGTAATGACCGCAGGGGCCGTCCTTCCCTGCCGGGGCATCCGCACGACGGCAGGCTGAGGGTTCACAGCCACTGATGAATCGCCGCGATCCTTATCGCCTCGCTCCCGCAGCGGGCGGCTTCTCGGCCGACCGACACCAGGCCAGGGCGCTGGCGTCCTTCATCGTCGCCTATCAGGCGGTCGGAAGGGAGTCCTTGGCTGCCCTTTCCTGTGATGCATCGTTGCCGGGCGGGGCGGGTCTGCGGCGGTTGCGCAGCATGGTGATCGCGATGATCGCGCTGATGGCGGTGAGGGCGGCGCAGGCGAGGCCGATCGTGTTGAGCCCGCTGGTGTACGCCTCCTTGGCGGCGGTCATCAAGTCCTCGGCGGCCTTGGCGGGCAGCTCCCGGGCGGCGGTGATGGCGCCCTCCATGCTTGCCCTGGCGGTGCCGGCCGGGATTCCGGTGGGAGGCGCGATCGATTCGCGGTAGACGGCGGCGCCGAGGCTGCCGAGCGTGGCGACGCCGAGCGCGTTGCCCAGGTCGCCGCTGATGGAGGAGAGGCCCGCTGCGGAGCCGCCCCGCTCGGGCGGGACGGACCCGACGACCAGATTGGTGCCGAGCGAGCCGAAGGTGCCGACGCCGATGAAGATGATCACGAATCCGGTCATCAGCAACGGCATCCCGCCGACCGGGTCGACGAAGACGAGCATCAGGTAGCCGGCCGTGCCGATGAGCAGGGCCACCCCGATCACGGTGCCGAGCTGGAAGTGCTTGGCGAAGATCGGCGCCACCTGCGCGGCGATGATCGAGGCGATGGCCGCGGGCAGCATCCACAGACCCGCCGCCATCGGCGAGAGGCCCTCGACCATCTGGAGGAACCCGGTGATGAAGAGGTAGCCGCCTCCGGTGCCGAGCATCGAGACCATCAGGATCAGCAGCGCGGCGGTGAACGCGCCGACCCTGAAGAGCTTCAGGTCGAGCAGCGGGTGGGCGAGCTTGCCCTGCCGCGACACGAAAGCCGCGCCGATTGCCAGGCCGACGACGATCGCGGCGACCGGCACCGCCGCGAAGCCGTAGCGCGCGAGCTCCTTCAGCCCGTAGATGATCGACAGGATCGACACCAGCGACAGCAGCACGCTCAGCAGGTCGATCCGGCCTGCATCGGGGTCCTTGTACTCCGGCAGCACGAGCGGGGCGGCGATCAGCAGCACCACCATGACGGGCACGCCGAGCAGGAACACCGAGCCCCACCAGAAGAACTCCAGCAGTGCGCCGCCGATGACCGGGCCGAGCGCCGTGCCTCCCATGAAGCAGCCGGCCCACACCGCGATGGCGCGACCGCGCTGGTGCGGGTCGTGGAACATGTTGCTTATGAGGGCGAGGGTGGACGGCATCAGCGTCGCGGCGGCGATGCCGAGCAGGGCGCGGGTGATGATCAGGGCCTCCGCGCTGGTGGAGAAGGCGGCGGCCACCGAGGTGATGCCGACGGCGACGGCGCCGATCATCAGTAGCTTGCGACGGCCGATCCGGTCGCCAAGGGTGCCCATGGTGATGAGGAAGCCGGCTATCAGGAAGCCGTAGATGTCCATGATCCACAGCGTCTGCGTGCCGGTGGGCTGCAGCTCTTCGGCGAGGTGGGGAAGTGCCAGGTACAGCACGCTCTGGTCGAGGGAGATCAGCAGGGTGGGCAGGGCGAGCACGGCGAGCCCCAGCCACTCCCGGGGCCCGGCCTTCCGGACAGGGCCCTCGGGGGCGTTCGACGGCATGGTTTTTCCCTAACTCGTAGCTTGAACCGGTGTCGTGACGTGCGCGCGAGCGAGGTGGCGTCCCGGCCGGGATCGATCGGGACGCTATGACCTCGACTTGACTTCAGGTCAAATCGCTTCGCCCGATTCGCCCGGCCAGTTCTGCCAGGAGGTCGACCAGGAGGTTCCGGGTGAATTCGTCGGTCAGGATCCCGTTTCCGTCGAACCGCTCGTGGGCGCGGAAGACGAGAACCTCCGGTTTGGCGAGCACATCGGCGCCGACGCTCCCGAGAATCTGGCGCAGGGCCAGCTGGGCGCGCACGGTTCCCAGTGCACCAGGCGAGGCGCCGACCACGGCGACCGGCTTGCCGGCCATGCCCGCCCCGTCGGGCATGCGGCTCATCCAGTCGATCGCGTTCTTCAGCGCGGCAGGGATCGACGCGTTGTGCTCCGGGGTCGCGATCAGCAGCCCGTCGGCCTGCGAGACGTACTGGTGCAGGTCGTGCACCGCGGCCGGCAGCGGGCCTCGTTCCAGGTCCTGGTCGTACAGCGGCAGATCGCCGAGGCCGTAGATCTGAATGGACATCGGACCGGGGTTGAACTTGTCGGCCGCGCGCAGCAGCGCGGTGTTGTAGGAGTCGGCGCGCAGGCTCCCGGAGAGGGCGAGAACGCGGTATTCCTTTGCCGGTGCGGTCATTTTGAGCTCCTGTTCATCGATTGGCCCACGACGAGCGCGACGAGGGCGATGGTGAATCCGGTGATCTGGCCGGGAGTGAGGGTCTGGCCGAGGAAGACGAATCCGGCCAGCGTGGCGACGAGCGGGTTCGCGGTCGACAGCAGCGATGTCGAGGTGGGCGCGAGGCGTTGCACGCCGCGGAGCCACAGCGTGTAGGCGAGCGCGGTTCCGATGAGCCCGACGTAGGCGAAGCCGAGCAGGTTCGCGGCGGTGAACGTCGCCGGCAGCCCTTCGGCCGCGAGCGTCAACGGCGTGAGCGCCAGCCCGCCGATGGTGAGTTGCCAGCCGGTCATGGTCAGCGCCGGAACCGGTGAACCCCACTTCTTGCCGAGCACGATCGCCAAGCCCATCAGCGAGGTCGCCGCGAGCATGGCGGCAATGCCGACCGGGTCCGGCATGGTCGCAGCCGCAGTGGTCATCAGTGCGACACCGGCCGCGACCGCGACGCACGCGAGCAGCACTGCGCGCGGAGTGCGGATCTTCAGCAGCGGCACCGCCAGCGCCGCGACGATGAGCGGCTGCAGCGCTCCGAAGGTGGCGGCGAGCCCGCCGGGCAGCCGGTAGACAGCCACGAACAGCAGCGGGAAGAACGCGCCGACGTTGAGCATCCCGAGCGCGGTCGTCTTCCACCACCACGCCCCCTGCGGCAGCGTCCGGGTAAAGGCCAGGATGAGCAGGCCCGCGGGCAGTGCACGGGCGGCGGCGGCCAGCAATGGCCGATCCGGCGGCAGCAGCAGAGTGGTTGCGGCGTAGACGGTTCCGAAGCTCACAGGCGCAATCGCGGTGAGCAGCGCGTCGCGCAGCGGCGTCGCTTCGCGGATGCGCGCCCCCGGCGCCAGGTCTGCGACGGCGACCATGTCACTGCCTCCTCGATCGGGTAATCTCGACGTCGAGATAAAACCAGGAGGACAATCTCGATGTCAAGTCTCTCGACATCGAGTTACCAAGGAGTGGATGTGGCCGACACCGTCGACATGATCATGGATCTCTGGCGCGACGAAGCGCCGGAGCTGGCAGAGGACCTGTGGCCCGTGGCGATCGTGGGGCGAGTGCAACGACTCGCCCGCATCCTCGACCGCGCTTTGAAGGACTTCTACGCCGAGCACGGTCTCGAGGTGTGGGAGTTCGACGTCCTCACCACCCTGCGCCGGTCCGGTCCGCCCTACGAGCTGACCCCCGGAGCGCTGCTCGAAGCGGCGATGATCACCTCGAGCACGGTCACCAACCGCATTGACCGCATGGAAGCGAAAGACCTCGTCGAACGGGTCCGGGACCCCGACGACCGCCGCTCGGTGCGCGTTCGCCTGACCGCACACGGAATCGAGGTCGTCGACCGCGTCTTCCGGCTCCACCTGGCCAACGAGGCACGGCTGCTCCCGGACTACGAACCCGCCGACTACCAACACCTCACCGGCGAGCTCCGCCGCCTGCTCGAGCACTTCGGGGACCGGCTCGACCGCGGCCGGGCCACCGGCAAACCGGCCGAAAACGCCTGAGTCCCGTCTCCGGCGAACCTCGGGGCTGCCCGATGAAAATGTCCCTTCTGGACGGTGGGCCCGCCCGGAAGGGGCGCTGTCGACGAGGAAGCAGGACACGACAGCGGTGCCGGACACCTATCGAGGCGCCGCGGGGAGGGCCTGTCGTCCTGGCGGGTCCTCCCCGTGGGTTCGATCCTGTCGATCGCGAGCCGGGCCTCGCTGCTCGTGCCGATGGAAGAAGGTTCGTTTTCTCCTTGACTTTCTTCCCGAGGTGTCCTTAAAGTAGCCGAGCTTCTGCTGCCGTCGATTGGAGAGGAACGTTGCTCATCTGAGGTCCTGAGACGCCGCGCGTCGCGCTCGTTCACGAAGCGCCGACCCGGTCGCGACCTCTGCGATGTGAGCCGTTCCTCCGCCTCCGTCCCGACAACGGGCCGTGAGTCGGCGTTTCCCGCTTCGCCTGCTGTCGCTCGCGGCGTCTCGAACGCGTTGCAACCACACCGCTACTTCGAGCAACTGCGAGGCCCTCATGTCTACTTCCACGCACCTGCCCGGCATCGCCGCCATCACCTGCACCGAGCTCGGCTACTCCTGGCCGGACGGCAGCCGGGTCTTCGACGGGCTGCAGGCGGCGTTCGGACCCGGCCGCACCGGCCTCATCGGGCTCAACGGGTCGGGCAAGTCCACCCTGCTGAAGCTGGTGGCGGGTGAGCTCGCGCCGACCGCCGGCGCGGTCCGCGTGTCCGGCGATGTCGGCTACCTGCCGCAGAACGTCGCGCTGGACACCAGGATGCGCGTCGACGAGGCCCTCGGCATAGCCGGGATCCGCGCCGCGCTCAACGCCATCGACGCCGGTGACGTGCGCGAGGAGCACTTCGCCACGATCGGCGACGACTGGGACGTCGAGGAGCGCGCCGCGGCCATGCTCGCCGGTCTCGGGCTGGGCCACATCGGTCTCGACCGCACCATCGGCGAGGTCTCCGGCGGCGAGTCGGTGCTGCTGCGGCTGGCCGCGCTGCTGCTGACGCGGCCGGACGTCCTGCTGCTCGACGAGCCGACCAACAACCTCGACCTGCATGCCAGGCGACGGCTGTACGAGGCGGTCGAGAACTGGTCGGGAGTGCTGGTCGTGGTCAGCCACGACCGCGAACTGCTGCAGCGGGTGGACCAGATCGCCGACCTCCGGGACGGCGAGATCGATTGGCACGGCGGCAACCTCGCCGCCTACGAGGAGGCGCTCGCCGTCGAGCAGGAGGCGGCGCAGCGGATGGTCCGCGTCGCCGAGACCGATCTGCGGCGGCAGAAGCGCGAACTCGCGGACGCGCACATCAAGCTGGCCCGCCGGAAGCGGTACGGCCAGAAGATGTGGGACACCAAGCGCGAGCCGAAGGTCGTGATGAGCGAGCGCAAGCGGCAGGCCCAGGTCTCCGCAGGCAAGCACCGCATCATGCACGAGGAGAAGCTCGCCGAGGCGAAGGAGCGGCTCGACGAGGCGGTGGAGGCGGTGCGCGACGACGACGAGATCCGGGTCGATCTGCCGCACACGGCGGTGCCGCTCGGCCGAACCGTCCTGACCCTGCGCGACCTGCGCCTGCGCTACGGGGCGCGGGTGCGGGGCGAGTTCGAACTGCGCGGGCCCGAACGGGTCGCGCTGTTGGGCCGGAACGGCTCGGGCAAGACGACGCTGCTGCGCACCATCGCCGGGAATCTGGATCCGATGGAGGGGGAGGCCACCGCGCACGTACCGCTGCGCTTCCTGCCCCAGCGGCTCGACGTCCTGCAGGAGGAGCTGAGTGTCGCCGAGAACGTGGCGCGATTCGCGCCGGGTTCGACCAACAACGAGATCCGGGCCCGCCTGGCCCGCTTCCTCTTCAAGGGGGCGCGGGCCGACCAGCGGGCGGCGACGCTGTCCGGCGGCGAGCGATTCCGCGCGGCCCTAGCCGCGCTCATGCTCGCGGAACCGGCGCCACAGCTGCTCATGCTGGACGAACCGACGAACAACCTCGACATGGCCAGCGCACGTCAGCTGGTCGCGGCGTTGAGGTCGTACGAAGGGGCGCTGATCGTGGCGAGCCACGACGTGCCGTTCCTCGAATCGATCGGCATCACCCGGTGGGTCCTGCTCGACGAGGAGCTGCGCACGATCCGGGAACCGGCCACGGCCTGATCGCGTCGTAGCCGAACTGTCCCTAGTGGACAAAAGGAGGGGTGGTGGGTCCGCCGGGACCCGCCGCCCCTCCGCACTGCCCGGCCCCAGTGCTCGACGACCTGCCACACCTGGACGCTGCCGTAGCGGCAGTCCCCGCGCCCCGAGCAATCGGACAGCGCCGGTTGCTCGGGGTGGTCGGGTCAGATCGTCTTGGCTGCCTTGATGATGTGCTTGAGGTTCTTGGTGGGGTTGGTCAGGACTGCTATGTCCTCCAGCGGGTTTCCTCCGACCACGAGCAGGCCGGCGTGGGCTCCCTCCGCGAGCGTGCCGATCTGGCTGGTCATGCCCAGCAGGCGTGCCGTCGTCGTCGCCGACCGGATCAGGTCTGCGTTGGGCTGGACCTCCGCGCGCAGTGTGAACTCGTCGAGCTGGTGGGCGTGCATCGGGCCGAGGAGGTCCGAACCGTAGACGATGTTCACCCCTGCTCGGTGCGCCTTCTCCAGCGCGTTGAGTCCCGCGTGCCGCACGTCGGAGATCTTGCGGTACGCGGCCTCGCTCATGCCGGCCTGCCTGCCCATCAGCGCGAGTTGTTCGTAGGTGACGAGCGTGGGGACGAGGAAGGCGTCCTTGGCCAGGAGCAGTTCGATGGTTTCGTCGTCGAGCAGGTTTCCGTGCTCCACGCAGCGCACGCCCGCGCGCAGGCCGCGATTGATGCCGCGCGGGTGGTAGGCGTGGATGGTGACGTAGCGGTTGTGGTTGTCCGCTTCCTGCACCACGGCGCGCGGCGCGACCGTCTGCGTCCTCACCGACCTGCGTTCTTCGCAGCTGGCCGACGACGCGCACCACCTGATCGCCACGCCGATCGAGGGCATCCAGGCGGGCCCGTCGCTCACCGCCATGGTCGCGGCGGTGCAGGCGATCCTCGCGGAGATGGCGGACGACGATTCCGCGCGCGTGTCCGGAGACGTCCAGAAGGTGTGGAGCGACCTCGACCTCATGGACGACCAGCCCTAGGGCGTGTCATCGACCCGCTCGGCGATGGCATCCGGGGCCTCGGCGCACAGCACGCGCCACTATGGTGGACCGATGGCGTCGATCAAGAAGTTCCAAGTCACCTTCGACTGCGCAGAACCCGAGCGCGTCGCTCGTTTCTGGTGCGATGTGTTGGGGTACGTCGTGCCGCCGCCACCGGAGGGGTTCGCCACTTGGGACGATTTCAATCGCTCGCTGCCGCCCGGGGACCGGGATTCCTCGTTCGTCTGCATGGATCCCTCAGGTGAGGGCCCGCGACTGTACTTCCAGCGGGTTCCCGAAAGCAAGGTCGTCAAGAATCGGGTGCACCTCTGCGTGCGGGCCGGCACCGGGCTCGTGGGCGAAGAGCGCCTCGCCGCGCTCGAGGCCGAATGCGCACGACTGGTCCCGCTCGGCGCGGTGCGCGTGCGACTGCTGCTTGCCGATGGCGAGAACGAGTCGTGCATCGTGATGCAGGACATCGAGGGCAACGAGTTCTGCCTCGACTGAGGGGTGTCTTCGTTCTGTCCCCGTGGGCCAGGACGAAGAACTTCTCTGGGCGCACGTCGTCGACGGTTGGGGAGTGCCGTGCGTGGAACCATCCGGTCCTGCGCCACGTCGCAGCAGTTGATCACCGGAACCGGAGTCCGGTGTGACACGCCACCAAGCCGGAGGAACCGATGACGAGCGAGCTGACCGCGTACGAGACGACGTGGCTCGGTGTGCTGGAAGAATTGCGCAGTTGCCCGGGGATCAGGCTGGAAAGCGCCGATCAGGGGCAGCTGGCCGACGCGGACGCCGACCGGGCGTTCGGTGAACTCGCCGACCGGGACGGCATCGTGCTGGACCCGTCGCTGAAGCCCTACCACCTGCGGTTCTCCGGCCTTGCGGCGGTGTGGGACGTGCCCGATCCCAACCCCGACTACGACGACTGCCTCATCGCAGGGGAGTTCCACCTGGACAACATCCACCGGGCGGTCCAGTCGGGTCCGCTGGTGGAGCGCTTGTACGACCCCACGCCCGAGGAGCTGCAGCTGTACTCCGGGTTCCGCTGCTTCGACGGAACCCCGCATGCCGGAGCCGGGCACCTGTCGATGCTGCGGATCCAGCCGGGCGTGGCCAACCCCGAGCTGTGGTTCGACGCGACGACCAAGGGCTACCACCGGATGGACCTCGACTTCCCCGGCTACCTCGAGGCGTTGCGCATCACGAAGGGCGCCTACGGGTGGCAGTTCCTGTTCACCGACGTCTCGCTGGACGACGACGGTGAGCACGAGGTCTCCGGGCAGTTCGCGGAGATCATGCTCGAGGTCTTCCCGACGTTGTTCCCCGATCACGACTACGCGCCGCTGCGCGCCCGGCTGGCCGAACGCCGCAGCGGTTTCCAAGCCTGATCGTCGCGTCCACTCGCACGGTCCAATCGATCTCGCCCTCGGCGTTCGCCTGCGCGAGCGGGAGCGTCGCGGTCTCAACCCTGCCGTCCCGGTGCTTCTCCCGAATTCGGTGGTCCTCAGAGGATGGACGGCTGCCCCGACACGCCGGAGGATGTGGACAACCCGGGGTACCTGTGGACAACTTCCGCAATTTCAATGGAAATCAGAGGTCCGATTTCCATTGAAATTGCGGAACCCTGGTGCAGGGGGTGAGGACGGGCGCATCGCGGCTGGGGGTTCAGGGGTGATCAGGACCGTCGCGTCGGCGGGGTTCGGCTCTGGTGGCACTGTTCTGCCGAACTGCGGTTCTGGTTGGCGCTGGGCGGGAAATTCTCTTAGCTCTGTTATTCTTAGTTCGTCTTGTTCTCGAGTTTCGGGTGGTGGGCGAAGTGGTCCGACGCAACCGGTCCCGGCCGGACGCGGTCGACTTCATGCTGGCGGAGTGGCGCCGCGAGGTTCCGGACGTCGACGCATCCGGCATGGCCGTTTTCGGCCGCCTGCACCGCGCCTACCACCGCTACCAGGACCAGCTGAACCGGATCTTCCAGTCCTTCGACCTGACCATGGCCGGGTTCAGCATCCTCGCGTCGCTGCGCCGGGCGGGCAGCCCGTACCGGCGCACCGCGGGCGAGCTCGCCGACGCCGCGTTGGTGACCACGGGCGGCATCACCCAGCGCGTCGACAAGCTCGAAGCCGCCGGCCTGGTGCGGCGGGAGCGCGACGCCGACGACCGGCGCACCGTTCACGTGCAGCTGACCGAGGAAGGCCTCGCCTTCACCGACAGGGTCAGCGAGGCCCACTTCGCCAACGAGCGCGAGATGCTCAGCGGCCTGTCCGCCACGGAGCAGGAGCGCCTCGCGGACCTGCTCAGCAGGCTCGAAGGCTCCCTCGACCATGCGGTGGCCAGGCGCGCCGGCGAGTGATCTTCCGGCAAGAGCCGGGGAGAGCACCGCGGCGCGCCTGGTGACCTCCGACCCCCCGGAGCCCGAGGTCTCCGCAGTTTCAATTGAAACTGCGGACCTCCGGTGGGTCAGGTGGCCCAGGGGAGCGGGGCTTCGTCGAGGCCCCAGTAGAGGCTCTTCTGCCGGGTGTACCGGAGGATCGCGTCGCGGCCCTTGTCCGTGCCCACGCCGCTGGCCTTCATCCCGCTGAACGGGGTGGCGATGCTGAACTGCTTGTAGGTGTTGATCCACACGGTGCCCGCGTCGATGCGCCGGGCCACCCGCCAGGCCCGCCGGTAGTCCCGGGTCCAGATCCCGCAGGCCAGGCCGAAGATCGTGTCGTTCGCCCGGGCGATCAGGTCGTCCTCGTCGCGGAAGGGCAGCACGACGCCGACCGGGCCGAAGATCTCCTCCTGGCACGTGCGGGCGTCGTTGGGCAGCCCGTCCAGCAGCGTCGGCAGGTAGTACGCGCCGCGCGCCAGCTCCGGATCGTCGGGGATCCCGCCGCCGCAGAGCACGTTGGCGCCTTCCTCGCGAGCGCGGTCGACCAGCGCGGCCACCCGGTCGCGGTGCGCGAAGGTGGCCAGCGGCCCGACCTGGCTGGCCGGGTCGGTGCCGGGGCCGACCCGCAGCCGCCGCGCCCCGGCGACCAGGCGCTCGACGAACTCGGCGTAGATCCGCTCCGGCACGAAGATCCGGGATCCGGCGATGCAGCTCTGCCCGCTGGAGGAGAAGATCCCGTACAGGATCCCGGCCACGGCCTGGTCCAGGTCGGCGTCGTCGAACACGATCGTCGGCGACTTGCCGCCGAGTTCGCTGGTCAGCGGCATGAACTTGGCCGCGGCGAGTTGGCCGATGGCGCGGCCGGTGTCGGTGCCGCCGGTGAAGGAGACCTTGCCCACCGCAGGGTGCCGGACGATCGCGTCGCCGACCACCGATCCCTTGCCGGGCAGCACCGAGAGCAGCGCCGGGGGCACCCCGGCCTCGACCACCAGCCGGGCGAGCGCCAGCGACACCAGCGGGGTGGCTTCGGCGGGCTTGAGCAGCACGGCGTTGCCCGCGGCCAGCGCCGGCGCGACCTTCTGCGCATCGCTCGCGATGGGGGAGTTCCACGGCGTGATCGCGCCGACCACGCCGATCGGCTCCGGCACGCTCATCGTCAGGTAGGGGCCGCGCTGCGGGGTCAGCGGGGTCTCGGTGGTCTCCAAAGCGGCGGCGTAGAACCGGAAAGTTCCTGCAGCGCTGCCCACCAGCGCGCGCGTCTCGGCCAGCGCCTTGCCGGTGTTGCGGGTCTGCAGGAGGGCGAGTTCGCCGGCGTGCTGCTCGATCAGGTCGCCGACCCGGGCGAGCAGCCGGGCGCGCTCGTGCGGGAGCAGGTCCCGCCAGGCCGGGTCCGCCGCGGCGACGGCCCCGGCGCGGGCGGCTTCGTCGACGTCCTCCGGTGCGGCGCCGGTGATCTTCGCGATGACCTCGCCGGTGGCCGGGTCGACGCACTCCAGCGGGTTGCCGCGGCCGGGCCGCCAGCGGCCCGCGACATGGATCTCGTCCGGCACCCCGGGACTCGTCATGCTGCACCTCCAGGTCTGAGCGACGTTGGCTGATTAGCTTAGAACTAAGATGAATGTGGCAACAAGGTGCGGCATGGGCGAGTTCGATCGACCGGCATCTAGCTGCGAAAACGAGATGATCTGGAAAGAAGTTTCGCACCGGGGGTTGCGGCGGTCACAGCCTCGTGCTCATACTGCTCACCACTCGCTCGCTTACTGCTAAGAGATTCTGGAGGTCGCCCGATGACCGCTGCAGACGCCAAGACCAACACCGGCCTGGAAGACCTGATCGACGCCTGCATCGCCTCGCGGGAGAGCCGGCACGAGGACTGGGACACCCTCGCGTTCCAGGCCAAGGCCGGCGACGAGTTCCGCCGCGCGCAGATCCGCTACATCGGTTCCGGCGCCACCGGCAACCATGAGGGCGACGGCCGCACGCTGCCGTCGGAGCACTTCACCTTCTCCAACATGCGCCTGCCGCTGGGCGCGATCGGCCCGGAGCACACCCACCACGACGTGGAGGAGGTGTTCTTCGTGCTGGAGGGGCAGCTCGAGGTCAGCGTCCACGACGTCGAGGACGGCACCAAGACCGCGACCCGCGTGCTCGGCTACCGCGACCTGATCCGGGTGCCCGCCGGGGTGCCGCGCAGCCTGAAGGCCATCGGCGACACCGACGCGCTGTTCTGCGTCGTCATCGGCGCCCAGAAGCCGCAGCTGCCGACTTACCCGGCCACCTCGCCGGTGTACGGCGTCACCCGCGACTGAACCGGGTCCACACCGCGAGCGGCCCCGCGCCGCATTGAGAACAGACGTCAGTCGAGGAAGGCCCGGGGTGAGGAGCATGGCGCACGAGGTTCGGGTGCACAGCACGACGTGGCTGGCATCCGGTGTGGTGCAGGTGGAATTCCGCGATCCGGCCGGGGCCGACCTCCCGGCGTGGGAACCGGGGGCGCACCTCGCACTGCGGTTGGCCAACGGGATGACGCGGGAGTACTCGCTGTGCGGCGACCCGGCCGACCGGCGCAGCTGGACGGTCGCGGTGCTGCGCGAGCCGGACTCGCGCGGCGGCAGCAGCTGGGTGCACGAGCGGCTGACCGCGGGCACCCTGCTGACGGTCGACGGGCCGCGCAACAATTTCCCGCTGGAACCCGCCGAGCGCCACCTCCTCATCGCGGGCGGCATCGGCGTGACTCCGATGCGGGCCATGGCCGGCGAACTCGCCGACCGCGGCGCCGACTGGCGGATGCTCTACTGCGGACGGTCCCGCGAGAGCATGGCCTTCCTGCCGCAGCTGCAGGAGATCGGTGGTGACCGGGTCCGCGTCCACGCCGACGACGAGCACGGCGGGCCGCCGGACCTCGGTGCCGAACTCGCCGGCCTGCCGCCCGGCGCGCTGGTGTACTGCTGCGGCCCCGAACCGCTGATCGGCGCGGTGGAAGCGGCGTTGCCCGACCCGTCGGTGCTGCGCGTCGAGCGGTTCCGGGCCCCGGAGGCGCCGACGTCCACTTCGGACGGAGGCTTCGAGGTGGCCTGCGAGGCGTCCGGCACGCGGGTGTTCGTCGGCCCGGACGTCTCGGTGCTCGACGCGCTGTCCGACGCCGGGGTGCCGGTGCCGAGCTCCTGCCAGGAAGGCGTGTGCGGCACCTGCGAGACCAAGGTGCTCGGCGGCGAGCCGGAGCACCGCGACTTCGTGCTCAGCCAGGCGGAGCGGGATGCCGGGGAAACGATGATGATCTGCGTGTCCCGCTGCCGTTCGGCCGAGCTGGTACTGGACTTGTGAACGAGTAGGACCATGACCGTCATCGCGGTGCTCAACCACCGGCAGCTGGCCATGCTGCGGGCCGTCGCCCGTGGCCGGGCCGAGATCACCTGCAGCTGCGAACCCGACCTGTACGTCGACGGGCTGCCGTGCTGCGACCCGTGCAGCGCCCGGGCGCTGGTGCAGACCGGCCTGCTGCGCGCGGCCCCGCCCGGCGCGAGCGGTGGGCGCGTGACCGCGGCCCTGACCGACCTCGGCCGGGCGGCACTGCACTAGGGGGCGTTCCGGAATGGCGTCCCCGCGCCCGACGCCAGTGGCGATTTCGCGCGAAATCGCCACCCTGCCCCCACGAAAAGCGCTGATTTCGCGCGAAATCGACGTCCTGCATCCCAGGCGGCCACGTCTCGCGCTTGCCCGTACCCCGCAATCCGGAACGACCCCGCGAAGATCCGGGTGCCGGTGTCCCGTTGGAAACACTGGAGGAGAACCGACATGTCGCTGACCTTGGAGCCGGTGCAGACCCGGCTCGGGCCCACCACGAGCTATGCGAATGCCTTCGCCGACGAGCTGGAGGCGATCTACGGCCGGGGCGTGCACGACCTGCCCGGCGTCGTGGCCGCGCTCAACGAGACCGGCGTCCGCCCGGCCGACGGCTCCGACTGGACCGAGCAGGCGTTCACCGCCGAGCTCGCCCGCCTCGGCGCGAAGGAGATCTGACGATGACCAGGCTGCGGAACGAGGAAGATCTCCTGCTGCTCGGGCTGCGGGACCGCTGGTACCCGCTGTGCCCGTCGAGCCAGGTCCGGGCGGGCGAACTGACCCGGCTGGAGCGCGCGGGCGAGGAATTGCTGCTGTGGCGCGACAGTTCCGGCGTCGTGCACGTGCAGGAGGACCGGTGCCCGCACCGCGCCGCGCGGCTGTCGCTGGGCGTGCACATGGGCGACCGGATCGCCTGCAACTACCACGGTGTGCAGCTCGACGGCGACGGTGTCGTGGCTTCGGTGCCGGGCAGCCCGGGTTGCGCGCTTGAAGGTCGCAGGGCGCTGCGCACCTTCCCGGCGCAGGAGCACGCCGGGGCGATCTTCGCCTGGTTCGGCGCGGACGAGGCTGCCGAGCCGACTCCGCTGCAGGTGCCCGCGCCGATCGCCGGCGGCGAGTGGGACAACTTCCTCTGCTACGTCGAGTGGGACGCCTCCTACCTGCTCTCGCTGGACAACCTGCTCGACCCGATGCACGGCGCGTTCCTGCACCGCAACAGCCACACCATGTACACCGGGAAGCGGGAGGCGGCGTTCCAGATCCGGGACACCGACACCGGTTTCGTGTTCGAGAAGACCGACCAGCGCGGCGTCAACTTCGACTGGTCGGAGTGGCTCGACACCGGCGGGCTGCAGTCGGTCACGCTGGACATCCCGTACCCGGACACCGCCGGGCCGGGCGGGCCGTTCACCATCGTCGCCTGCGTGACGGCGATCAACGAACGCCAGCACGCCGGGTTCTTCTGGCGCTGCCGCATGGTCAGCGGCTGGCAGCGGGACAGCTGGCGGTTCCTGTACAAGAACCGGATCGAGGCGCGGCACTGGCAGGTGCTGGAGCAGGACCGCGTCATGGCCGAGGCGATGCCCGACGACGCCTGGGCTCGGGAGAACCTCTACCAGCACGACATCGCCCTCGTCCGGCTGCGCCGGATGCTGCGCGCAGAAGCCAAGCGCCAAGCCGCCGCCCGCGGACCCGTCCGCGCGGCCGCCCGCTGATTGGAGTGCACACGATGCGAATCCCCGACGCCGAGCCGGTGGTGCGGCTCCGGTCGCTGCGGTCGGTCGGCCTGCGCACCGAGCGGTTCGCCGAGGCCGCCGAGTTCTACCACGAGGTCTGGGGCCTGACCCCGGTGGAGACCGACCGGGACGCCGCGTGGCTGCGCGGAACCGGCTCGGAACACCACATCGTCGAGCTGCGGCAGGCCGAGCAGAACGGACTGGGCAAGATCGCGTTCGCGGTCGGGACGCCCGCCGAGATCGACGAGGCCGGCCGGCGACTGGCCGCGTTCGGCGTCCCGTTGCTCGCCGAACCCGGCCCGCTGGACCAGATCGGCGGCGGCTACGGGCTGCGGTTCGTCGATCCCGAAGGCCGGCTGATCGAGCTGTCCTGCAACGTGGAAGCCGTCGTCGCGAAGGATCCCGACGGCCTGCCCGCGGTGCCGCGCAAGGTGGCGCACGTCGTGCTCAACACCGTCGACATCGACGCCGCCTGCGAGTTCTACACGCGCATGCTGGGGATGCGGATCTCGGACTGGTCGGAGCACCAGATGGCGTTCCTGCGGTGCAATTCCGACCACCACGTGATCGCGTTCAACCAGGCCCAGTGGACCTCGGTCAACCACGTGGCCTACGAGATGCCGTCGATGGACCACTTCATGCGCGGCATCGGACGGCTGAAGCACAACGGGATCACCCCGCTGTGGGGCCCGGGGCGGCACGGCCCGGGATCCAACACCTTCTCCTACTTCGCCGATCCGGCCGGACTGGTCTGCGAGTACACCTCCGACGTCGCGCAGGTCGAGGAGGACGCCTGGCTGTGCCGGGTGTGGCGGCGCACCGCCGAGCTCTCCGACCAGTGGGGCACCGCGGGCCCGCCGTCCAAGGACGCGCGTGCGCACATGGCTGGCAAGCCCGACGCCGGTTACCGGGAGCTGGTGCGGGCATGAAGGTGGCGATCCTCGGCTGCGGCGCGATCGGCGGCGTCGTGGCGTGCGCGGTGCGGGACGGCGAGGTCCCGGGAGCCGATCTGGTCGGCGTCGTGCACGCCGAGCGCACCGACCCGCCGGGACTGCCGGTGCTGGACGTCGAAGCCGCCATCGCGCAGGCGGACCTGATCGTCGAGTGCGCGGGCCAGCGCGCGCTCGCCGAGCTCGGGCCGTCCATCGTGGCCGCCGGCACGGACCTGCTGGCGGTGTCCATCGGCGCGCTGGCCGATGACGCGCTGCTGGCGAAGCTGCGCGACACCGGCCCCGGCCGGCTGCACCTGTGCAGCGGCGCGATCGGCGGCCTGGACGTGCTCGCGGCGGCCGCCCGGATGGGCGGGCTGTCTGCGGTGCGCATCGTGACCACGAAGAAGGCACCCACGCTGATCCAGAAGTGGATGGACGAGCCCACCGTGCAGCGGCTGCGCACCGCAGTCGAGCCGGTCGAGCTGATGCGCGCACCGGCCCGCGCGGTCACCGCCGCCTTCCCGGCCTCGGCCAACGTCGCGGCCTCGGTCGCGCTGGCGGTGGGGGACTGGGACCTGGTGGAGGCCGCCGTCGTCGCCGACCCGAAGGCCCCGCTGACCAGCCACGTGATCACCGCCGAGGGCAGCGCGGGCGACTACCGCTTCGAGATCCGCAACCACCCGTCCCCGGCGAACCCGGCCACCAGCGGCGTGGTTCCGCACGCGGTGCTGGCCGCCGTGGGCCGGCTCGCCGCGCCGACCGGAGCGTTCGCATGATCCGGACGAAGGTGTCCGATGTGGACTTCGTGGTGGCGGGCAGCGGCACGCCGCTGGTGCTGCTGCACGGCATCGGCGGAGCCGCCGATGCGTTCGACGCGCAGCTGTCCGGGCTGGCCGGCGATCACCGGGTCATCGCCTGGGACGCGCCCGGCTACGGCGGCTCGGCCGACCTGCCCGGCGAGCCGGACCTGGACGCGTACGCCGACGCGGTCGTGTCGGCGCTGCGCGGGCTGGACGCCGAACCGGCGCACCTGCTCGGGGTTTCCTGGGGCGGGGTGATCGCGACGCGGGTGGCGATCAGGGCACCGGAGGTGCTGCGGTCGCTGATCCTCGCCGACTCCTCGCGCGGCTCGGGCCGGACGGCCGACGGCCGGAAGGCGATGGCGGCGCGGGCCCGGGAGCTCACCACCCGCGGCGCGGACGCGTTCGCGGCCGCCCGCGGACCGCGCCTGGTGGCGCCCGGTGCGGACCCGGTGGTGCGGGAGCGGGTCGTGGCGCTGATGTCGCGGGTCCGGCCGCGCGGCTACCGCAACGCCGCCCGGGTGATGGCGGCGACCGACCATTCCGCGCAGCTGGCGGTGATCACCACGCCGACGCTGGTGGTCGTCGGCGGCGAGGACGCCGTGACCGGCGTGGTCGAAAGCCGGGTGCTGGCCGAGCAGATCCCCGACGCCCGGCTGGTCGAGATCCCCGGCGCCGGGCATGCCGCCAACCAGGAGCGCCCCGCCGAGTTCAACGCGGCGGTGCGGGCGTTCCTGGCCGAACTCGACGTCAGGGGAGGAGTGCTGTGACGCTCACCGGACGACTGGTCGTGGTCACCGGCGCCGGCCGCGGCCTGGGGCTCGCGATCGCCCATGATCTCGCCGCCGCCGGGGCGCACCTCGTGATCGCCGAGCGGAATCCCGGCTTCGCCGCCGCGGCGGCCGCCGAACTCGCCGGGCACGGCGTTCCGGTGCACCGCGTGGACACCGACGTGTCCGACCCCGGCTCGGTGCAGCGGCTCGCCGACCGGGTAGCCGAGCTCGGCGGCGCCTACGGGGTGGTCAACAACGCGGCGCTGGCCGACGGCGTCGGCGGGAAGTACTTCTACGACATCGAACCCGACGAGTTCGACCGGATCATGTCGGTCAACCTGCGCGGCACCTGGCTGGTTTCGAAGGCGCTCTACCCGCAGCTGCGGGCCAGGGGAGACGGCCGGATCCTCAACATCGCCTCGGACGTCGCGTTCTACGGCCCGCCCCGGCTGATGCACTACGTGGCCTCCAAGGGCGCGATCGTGGCCATGACGCGCGCGATGGCCCGCGACGCCGGGCCCGACGGGATCACCGTGAACGCCGTCGCCCCGGGCATCACCGAATGCGAGGCCACCCAGGCCGTTCCGGCCGAACGGCACGAGCTGTACCGGGTCAACCGCGCGCTCGCCCGGCCGCAGCAACCCGAGGACCTCGTGGGCGCGGTGCGGTTCCTGCTGTCCGACGCGGCCGCGTACATCACCGGCCAGACGCTGCTCGTAGACGGCGGCTTCGTCTGCCGATGAGGAGGAAACGATGGATCTTGGGTTGACCGGCCGCACCGTGGTGGTGACCGGCGCGAGTTCCGGCGTCGGCCTGGCCACCACCAAGATGCTGCTCGCGGAGGGGGCCAACGTCGCCGCTTGCGCACGCGACGCGGACCGGCTGAAGGCCGCGCTGGACGGGCTGCCGGTGCACATCGGCGCCTGCGACGTCCTGGACGAATCGGCCGTGCAGGAGTTCGTCGCGCGGACTGCCGAGGTTTTCGGCGGGATCGACGGCGTGGTCAACAACGCCGGGCGTTCCCTGATGGCGCGGCTGTCCGAAACCGCCGACCGGCAGTGGCGCGACGAGCTGGAGCTGAAGATCTTCAGCGTCCTGCACGTGATCCGGGCCGCGCAGCCGTGGCTGCGCGCGTCCGACGCCGCATCGGTGGTCAACATCAACGCGATCCTGGCGCGGCAGCCCGAAGCGCGCCTGGCGGCCACCTCGGCGGCGCGGGCCGCGCTGCTCAACCTCACCAAGACGCTCGCCGGTGAGCTCGCCGCCGACGGGATCCGGGTCAACTCGGTGTGCCTCGGCCTGATCGACACGGGGCAGTGGCGCCGCCGCTACGAGCAGTCCGGCTCCGCATCGGGCTTCGCCGCGTGGAGCGCGGAACTGGCCGCCGACCGCGGCATCCCGCTGGGGCGGCTGGGCACCGCCGACGAGGTCGCCTTCCCGATCGCGTCGCTGCTCTCCCCGCGCGCCTCCTACATCACCGGCTCCGCCGTCGACGTCGGCGGCGGCATCGCCCGCTACCTCTGAGCCATACCTGAAAGGTAGGACTGTCATGCCCAGTACCAACGGCGGCGATCTGCTCGTCCAGGTCATGCGCGACAACGGCGTCGACACCGCCTTCGGCGTGGTCAGCGTGCACAACCTGCCCCTGGTGGCGGCGGTGAGCCGGGAACTGCGCTTCGTCCCGGTGCGCCACGAAGCGGCGGCGGTCAACGCCGCCGACGGCTACGCCCGGGCGACCGGCGGCCTCGGGGTGGCGATCACCAGCACCGGCACCGGCGCGGGCAACGCGGCCGGCGCGATGGTCGAGGCGCTGACCGCCGGAAGCCGGGTGCTGCACGTGACCGGCCAGATCGACTCGCCGTTCCTCGGGCAGGGCCGCGGCGTCATCCACGAGACCAAGGACCAGGCCGCGATGCTCGCCGCCGTGTCCAAGCAGGCCGCCACGGTGACCTCGTCCGATGCGGCGGAATCCGTGCTCCGCCAAGCGGTTCGCAGTGCCTTGTCGCTCCCTTGTGGACCATCGAGCGTGGAATGGCCGATCGACCTCCAGTACGCCGAGCAGCGTCCCCGGCCCGCTCCGGCGGAACAGGGCGAGGCCGCGCCGCCGGTCGATCCGGGGGCGGTGCGCCGCTGCGCCGAGATCATCCGGAGCGCCGAGCGGCCGATCCTGTGGGTCGGCGGCGGAGGCACCGGCGCCGGCGAGCGCGTTCGCGAGCTGGCGGAGCTGCTCGGGGCAGGAGTGCTGACCAGCAATTCCGGCCGCGGCAGCGTGCCGGAGGACCACGAGCTGGTGATCGGCAACTTCGCCGCCAACCCCGAGGCCGGGCCGCTGCTCGCCGAGGCCGACCTGCTGATCTCCATCGGAACGCACTTCCGCTCCAACGAAACCAGGCACTACGCGCTGGAACTGCCCCGCAACCACGTGCAGATCGACGTCGACCCGGCGGCGATCGGCCGCGTCCACCCGGCCGGGGCCGGCTTGACCGGCGCCGCGGAGCAGGTGCTCCCGCAGCTGCTCACCGAGCTGACCGGTGCGGTGGGCGCCGGGCCCGGCTGGCGCGAGAAGGTCACCGGTACCCGCGAGCGGGTGCGCGCGCACCTGCGCGCGGCGATCGGCAAGTACGGGCTGATCTGCGATGCGATGCGGCAGGAGCTGCCCGCCGAGTCGGTGATCGCGCGGGACGTGACGATCCCGTCCAGCCAGTGGGGCAACAGGCTGCTGGAGATCTACCGGCCGAACACCAACGTCTTCCCGGTCGGCGGCGGCATCGGGCAGGGCTTGGCCACCGGCATCGGCGCGGCGATCGGCGCGCCGCAGGCGCCGACCGTGGTGTTCGCCGGGGACGGCGGCCTCGCGGTGCACCTCGGCGAGCTCGCCACGCTGGCCCAGGAGCGGCCGTGGCTGGTGCTGGTGGTGTTCAACGACGGCGGCTACGGCGTGCTGCGCAACATGCAGGACAGGCACGCGGGCCGGCGCTCCGGCGTCGACCTGTTCACGCCGAACTTCGGGGGCCTGGCCGACGCGCTGGACCTGCCGTACGCGCTGGTCAACAGGGCGGAATCGTTCGCCGAGGCGTTCGCCAAGGCGGTGGCGGAGCACCGCCCGTTCCTGCTCGAGGTCGACGTCACCGCGCTCGAACCGACGCCGTCGCCGTTCGTTCCTCCGGTCCACGTGCCCAGCTGAACAGGATCCGAGATGCCTGCCGAACCGGCCAGCCACGACCACCACCACGCGCACGGGCCCGCTAACCGGGGCCGCCGGGTGCTGCGCACCGCAGCACCGCTGTTCGTGCGGTTCCCGCGAACCCGGCCGCGCACGGCCGTGGTCGTGCTGCACGACGCCTACGGGCTGACCGAGCCGATCGAGCACTGCTGCCGGGCGCTGGCCCGCAGCGGGCACGTCGCGGTCGCCCCCTACCTGTACTACGAGACCGGCGGCAAGGAATTCCGCCCGAAGAACGAGGAAACCGCGCGGGCCGCGATGTCGCTGCTGGCGGCCGACGACCTCGCCGCGGACATCGCCGGGGCCCTCGACCACCTGGCCTCCCGGCTCGGCATCCCCGCCCGCGCGACCGGCGTGCTCGGGGTGGGGGAGACCGGCCCGCTCGCGACCCGGGCCGCCGCCGAACACGACCTGGCCGCGGCGGTCGAGTGCGATCCGCTCGACGAGTCCCCGGCCGCCGACCCCGCCCGGGCGATCCGGCTCCTCGACGCCCGGCTGCCCTGACCACATCGGCCCCACCGGTCGCCTCCCGACCCAGGGAGGCGCGAAACGCGAGTCCACCGCGCTCGCCGAACCTCCCGGCAACTACCGTTCCATGCCACGCCCTCGTGGCATGCGTGTCCCAACGAAGGAGGGACGCATGAGCATCACGGCCCCCGACCACACCGTCCAGCAGGACGTCGCCGCCCGCCTGGAGCGGCTGCCGATGTCGCGCTGGCACGTCAGCGTGCGGCTGATCATCGGCGTCGTCACGTTCTTCGAGGCGTTCGACCAACTGCTCATCGCCTTCTCGCTGCCCGAGATCTCCCGCGAGTGGGGCCTGTCCACGGCAGGCGCCACCGCGACCCTGACCATCGGCTCGATCGGCATGCTGCTCGGGGCGCTGGCCTCCGGCTGGCTCGCCGACCGCATCGGCCGGGTCCGGGTGATCACGCTGTGCCTGGTGATCACCGCGCTCGGCAACCTGGGCATGGCGCTGAGCCCGGCGCTGCTGCCGTTCCTGGTCCTGCGGTTCATCCAGGGACTGGCCATCGGCGGCGAGGTGCCCACCGCGGCGTCCTACATCGCCGAGCTCAGCCGGGCCAAGCGCCGCGGCCGGTTCGTGCTGATGTACGAGGTGGTTTTCCCGGCCGGGCTGACCGTCGGCGCGCTGGCGTCGGCGTGGATCGTGCCGAACTGGGGCTGGCGCACGCTGTTCCTGATCGCCGCGATCCCCGGCGTCGCCGCGTTCTTCCTGCAGCGCAGGGTGCCCGAGTCGCCTCGCTGGCTGGCGGCCCGCGGCAGGTCCGCCGAGGCGCAGGAGGTGGTGGCGCGGATCGAGGAGAACGTCCGCCGCTCCACCGGGCGGGACCTGCCGCCGCCCGCGCCGGCTCCCGCGGTCGCCGGCGCGGAATCCGCGCGCACCGGCGCGCTGCGCGACCTGTTCACCGGTCGCTACCGGCGCCGCACCCTGGTGGTCTGGACGGTCTGGTTCGTCGGCTACCTGGCCAACTACGGGCTCACCTCGTGGCTGCCGACGCTCTACAAGCAGGTGTTCGGCCTGCCGACCGACGTCTCGCTCTGGTACAGCACCCTGGCGTCGGTGGCCGGGCTGGCCGGCTGCGTGCTGGCGGCGCTGACCATCGACCGGCTCGGCCGGCGGATGGTGCTGAGCATCGGGCTCGGCGGCACCACGGTGGCGATGGGCGTGCTGGCGGTGCTCGGCGCGAGCTCCGCAGGGCAGCTGGCGGTGTTCTCCGCGTTCGCGGCGATGTTCAGCTTCGCGGCCAACATCAGCCTCTACCTCTACACACCGGAGCTCTACCCGACCCGCAGCCGGGCGCTCGGTTGCAGCCTGGGCGGCGTCCTCAACCGGCTGGGCATCATCACCGGCCCGATCCTGGTCGCCCTGGTCTACGCGGGCGGTACGGGTCTGTCGACGGTGTTCCTGATGATCGGCGGCATCACCCTCGTCGGCACGCTCGTCACCGCGGTCTTCGCCGAGGAGACGAAGGGGCGCACGCTCGAAGAGCTTTCGCCGTGACGACGCCGACCGGCCGGTGGTAGGTCGTTCCAAGGCCGATCCGGCGGGTGGTTCGCGAACGGCCCTGCCGCGCTCGCGGGGCAGGGCCGTTCACACCGATCGCGCGCAATCCGAACAGGGTCAGGACTCGGGATCCCCGACTTGTGTATGACCAAATGGATACCGCCAGCACAACCGCGCCCGGACCGTCCTTTGTGGAGCACCGTTCCGGGGCTGCTGCGCTCTGCGTGTCGGTCAGGTCCAGTGGTCCGCGGTGCGCTTCTGGAGCAGTTCGCGGTACTGGCGGGTCGTGTTCTCGTGGAGCTCGCCCGTGCCCCAGTCGACGATCACGCCGTGGCGCCTGATCGAATCCAGCATGTCGATCTCGCCTGCGCGGTATCGGCGGGCGACGTCGTGCGGATCCTCCGCCAGCCAGCCCCGGCGTCGTGCCGCGATGTCGCGGCGGAGCTCGGCCGTCGCTGCGGCGTCCACTTCGTACTGGTCGAGCTCAGGGTCTAACGGGATGATCACTACGCCGTAGTCCTTGGCCGCGCGTTCGACGGTGACGTAGCCGTCGATCACGTCCTCCACCACCAGCGCCGGGTCCCTGGTCAGCGGGTCGCCGTAGCCGCCACCACCGGCCGACGGGCGGGTGAAGGAGTCGCCGGGTTCGATCGCGACGTTCGAGAACGTCGCGCCAAGGAAGCGCTCCTCGGCGGTTCCCCGGTTCAGCCAGACCCCGTGCGGCAGCGAGGGCAGGCCGCCGGCGATGCCCCAGGTGACCGATCGGGCCCGGTCGCAGCAGTAGGACATCACGGTGCTCTCGCAGTCGGTGAGCACTCCGCCCTTCTCCAGACCGCAGCCGCCGCGGTGGCGTCCGGGTCCGCCGGAGTCGGCGACGATGGTGTGCTCGGTGGTCAGCACGGGCGACAGCCGTTCCTGGCCCTCGACCGGTTGAACGGCCAGCCCCGGGCCGAAAACCGGTGCGGTGGCGCCCGATCCGTCCTTGCTGGCCCGGCCGCCCCAGCCGCCAGCCATCCAGTCGTACCACATGAAGTAGGGGCGGTCCCCGGTGCGGCCGTCCCTACCGCCGACCAGCAGGTATTCGAGGTTGAAGGCGCATGCCATGGCGCGGTCGGGCATCACCTGCGACCAGATCTCGAACAACGCGCTCATCAGCTTCTCGTAGGGGCCGGAGCAGAACCCGGTGACCGCGGTCGGCCAGGCGGCGTTGACCACCGTGCCCTCCGGGCCGAGCTCGGCGTGCACCACGCGGTACAGCCCGGAGTTCAGCGGCACGTCCGGGAAGAACGTCTTGGTCCCGGCGTACAGGGCGGAATGTGTTGTGCCGTAACCGGAATTGAGGAAGGTGGACACGGCCGGCGCGCTGCCGGACAGGTCGTAGTGGATGCCTTCGTCGTCGATCCGCATCTTCACCGACACCGGGATCAGCCCCTCGGGCTTGCTGGGATCGGCGTCGAGGTAGTCGACGGTCTCCCATTCCCCGTGGGGGAGTTCGGCCAGCTTGTGGCGGACGATCCGTTCGACGTAGTCCTGGACGCCGCCTATGGCCGCGACCACGGCGTCCTTGCCGTAGCGGTCGACCAGCCGGAGGATCTCGCGTTCGCAGACCGCCGTGGCCTCGGCCTGCGCGTTCAGGTCTCCCATGCAGCTGTACGGCGACCGGGTGTTGGAGACCAGCAGCTGTGCCACGTCCCGAAGCTGCCGGCCCCGGTGCCACACCCGGACCGGGGTGATGCGGAGGCCTTCGCTGAAGTGCTCCTTGGCGTTGACGTCGAAGGAACCGGGGACGTTGCCGCCGATGTCGGCCCAATGCCCCTTGTTCTGGGCGAACCCGATGATCTGCGAGCCGACGAAGATCGGCCGGATGAAGCTGACGTCGTTGAAGTGCGTGCCACCGCGGTAGGGGTCGTTCACAGCGAACACGTCGCCCGGGTTGATGTCGTCGCCGAACTCCGCCAGCACCGCCTTGCACTGGAAGTGCAGCGTGCCCACGTGCACCGCGATGTCCGCGCTGCCCTGCATCACCGTGTTGCCGTCCGCGTCGCACAACGCCGAGGAGAAGTCGCGCGCGTAGATCACGAACGAGTAGCAGGTGCGCATGATCTGCTCGCTCATCAGGTCGACGGCGGTGACGAAGGCGTTCTTCAGTACCTCGAAGGTCACCGGGTCGAGGCCGGCCGGGGTCGACCGCTCGCGTTCGGGGTTCGTCATCGGTCAGGCCTCCGTCAGGTGGATGCGGATGTTCAGCCATTCGTCGATCTCGGCGCGCGAGTCCGGCGGCACGATCGTGGTGGCGTCCAGCTGCTCGATGACCGCGGGGCCGTCGAGCCGGCACCCGGCGGGCAGCGCCGCCCGGTCGTGGACCGGCGTGTCGACCCACCCCGGGCCGTCGAAGAAGACCTTGCGGTTCTGCCGCGCGGCGGGCGCCGCACCGGGCGCCACCTCGTACGGGGCGACGACGGGCTTGGGCGTGACGCCGATGGCGGTCAATCCCAGCTGGTAGATCTGCACCGGGGTCTCGTCCCGGCGGAACGAGTACTCCCGCTCGTGCTGCTCGTGAAACAGCTCGATCGCCTCGCTCAGCGAACCGGGGCCGCTGCCGCACTTGACGGTCAAGGACCGCCATTGGCCGAGGTAGCGCATGGAGACGGTGCGTTGCATCAGCGCGTTCTCGGCGCGGACGCCCTCGTGCTGCAGGCGGGCCAAGGCTTCGGCCTCCAGACCGGCGAAGGCGTTCTCGAACTCCTCGACGTCGGCCTGGTCGCCGACGGCGTCGAACATCGCGGACAGGTCGTGGCGGATGTCGACCAACAGGCAGCCGAGCGCGGAGGTCACTCCCGGGTTCGGCGGCACGACCACGGTCGGGATGTTGAGCTCGCGCGCCACCTCGGCGCCGTGCAGCGCTCCCGCCCCGCCGAAGGCGATCAGCGCGAAGTCCCGCGGGTCGTAGCCGCGTCGGACCGAGATCAGCCGGACCGCGTCGGCCATGTTGGCGTTGGCCACCTGCAGGACGGCGCTCGCCGCGTCTTCGAGCGCGAGGCCGAGCGGCTGGGCCACCCGGTCGAGGATGGCCCGCTCGGCCGGTTCCGGCGACAGCAGCTTGGCGCCGCCGGCCAACGACGTGCCCAGTCGGTTGAGGACCAGGTTCGCGTCCGAATTGGTGGGTTCGGTGCCGCCGGCGCTGTAGCAGGCCGGGCCGGGGGAGGCACCCGCCGACTGCGGTCCGTTGCGCAGCGAGCCCGCCTCGTCGATGTGGGCGATGGACCCGCCGCCCGCGCCGATCGTGAGCACCTCGATGGACGGGAAGATGATCGGATACCCGTACTCGACCGACCACTCCTTGGTCACCCGCAGCTCGCCGCCGTGGACCATCGCGATGTCGGTGCTGGTGCCGCCCATGTCCAAGCCGATGGCGTTGGCGTAGCCGCACTGGGCGGCCACGTGCCGGGCGGCGATGGCGCCGGCGGCGATGCCGGAGGCCGCGAGCCGGACCGGGTAGCGCTCGACCATGCGCGGCGTCATGGACCCGCCGCCGGAGTGCAGCAGCAGGAGGTCGCCGCGGTACCCGCCAGCGGCCAGCTCCTTGGCCAGCCGGTTGACGTAGCCGCTGACCAGCGGTGCGAGCACGGTGTTCGCGACGGTGGTGTTGAACCGGTCGTGCTCGAAGATCTCCGGGAGGATCTCCGCGCTGGTGGAGACCGCGACCCCCGGGAGTTCCTCTTCGAGGATCTCGCGCATCCGGATCTCGTGCGCCGGGTTGGCGTAGGAGTTGACGAAGCACACGGCCACGGTTCGCGCACCCCGCTTGCGCAGCAGCACCGCGGTACGCCGCGCCGCCGCCTCGTCGAGCGGCGTCACGACGCGCCCGGCGTAGTCGATGCGTTCGGTGACCTCGAAGCGGTCCCGGCGGCGGATGTAGGGCGGGGCCACGTCGTGGTAGGCGTCCCACAGGTCGTCCTTGGTGCCGTCGCGGATCTCGATCACGTCGCGGAAACCGGTGGTGGTCACCATCGCCGCCGGCTGGAAGTTCCGGGTGATCAGCGCGTTGGTGGCGACGGTGGTGCCGTGCGAGAACAGCGACACCTCCGCGAGGTCGATGCCGCCGCGTTCGACGCCGTCGAGCACGGCGCGCATCGGATCGTCGGGGGTGGATGGGACCTTGGTGACTCGGATGCTCCGTGTGTCCTCGTCGAACACGCAAACGTCGGTGAACGTGCCACCGACGTCGACGGCCACACGCTGCTTCGCCATGCGGGTGCCTCCTAGGGAAGTGGTGCTGGTCGGTTCAGACCCGCCGCCGGCTGCGGTGCCAAGAAGGTTGCATCACGCTGTGCGCGCTGTCACTGTGAGAATCACAAACACCGCGCAGTTGATCTGTTCGGTCGGACAACTCACGCCTCCGGGTCGGAAGGGCACCGATGAACGTCGACAGCCGCGTCGAAGGGCCATCGTTGACCTTGCGGCACGTCGTTGATGAACCGAGCCTGCAGCTGACCGCTGTGGAACCGGGCGACCTTTCCGCGGTGGTCCGCTCCGCGCACTCGACCGACCTCGCCGACGCCGCGAGCAGGCTCCGCCCGCGCTCGATCATGCTCACCACGGGAGGGCAGTTCGCGGCCGCGCCGGACGACCCGGTCCCGCAGGAGCGGCTGATCGCCGACCTCGTCGCGGCCGACGCGGCCGCCCTGCTGTTCGGCACCGGCATCCACTTCGACGCGGTTCCGCGAGGGTTGCGCAACGCCGCCAGGGAGCGGAACTTCCCGCTGCTGAGCGTGGATTCGCAGATCCCGTTCGCCGCCATCGAGGACTTCGTCAACCGGGGCTCGCTGTCCGCGGAGGCCTACCTGCTGAAGCGGACGGTCTGGCTGCAGAAGGACCTGCTGCACGCGTTGTCGGCGTCCGACCCGGTGAGCGCGCTGGTGATCCGGCTCGGCGCGCTGTGCAAGGGGGCCGCGGTGCTGTACGAGGGCGCGGGGCGGATCGTGGCCTCCACCGGGCACGGCCCGCTGCGGCTGATGTGGGAGGAGATTGGCGCGCAGGGGCCGGGGCCGCAGCGCTTCGAGGTGGGGCAGTGGGTGGTCGCCACCCGTCCCTTCCGCGTGCGCGGCTCGGGTTTCCAGCTGGCGGTCGCATCGCGCAACGGGGCCCTGCTGGACGACATCAGCCCGGAACTGCTGGAAACCGCGGAGCGGGTGCTGGCGGCGGCCAACGCGTCGCGGTCGCTGGTGATCAGCCAGGAGCGGGCGGAGGCCGCGCGGTTGGTGTCGGCGCTGCGCGGTGGGGTGACCAGTTCCCGCGTGCGGGAGACGTGGGACCGGTTGCGCGTGTTCGGTTTCCGGGTCGGCGACGACCTCCGCGTGGTTGTCGCGAGCCCGGTCGGGGCCGAACGACCGGCGTCATCTGAGGCACTGCTGGAGGAGGCCCAGGTCGAGGACCTGGCGCTGATCCTGTCCGAGGACGGTGACGGCGACGACCGGGCGAGCGGGTCGTTGACCGCGGTCGTCGCGGAGAGCGACACCGCGGATGCCTGGTTCGAACTGCTCGCGCGGACCCGGGTGGTCGGGGTCAGTGGTCCGTTCCAGGACCTCACGGTCGCGCCCCGGTACGCGCAGGAGGCGGCCACCGCCTGGCACCTGGCGGGGCGTCGGCACGGTCGGGGGAGCGCGGCGACCATCGTCCGGCTCGACGAGGTCGATTTCGCCACCTGGTTGCTCACCCGCCGCGACGACACCCAGGTCGCCGACCGGCTCGACCGGCACTTCGGGGAGCTGATCAGATCGCCGGAGCTGGTCGAGACGGTGGTGCTCTACCTGGCCTGCGATCAGGATGTGAAGCGCACCGCCCAGTTGCTGTTCATCCACCCGAACACGGTTCGGTACCGCCTGCGCAAGGTCGAGCAGCTGGTCGGCGGCCGGATCGCGTCGGCGAAGGTCGTCGCGAACCTCTACCTCGCGTTCCAGGACGACATCCTCGCCCGGGTCAAGCCCGATCCGCTCGGCTGAGGATCGCGTGGCGCGGCAAGGGGTTCTCCCCGGACGCGCCTTGCGCAGGCGCGTCCGGGCGGCCGATCCGGTCAGAGCACCTTGTCGAGGAAGGTGCGGATGCGGGGATTCGCGTTGCCGTCCGAGAAGAAGTCCTCCGGCGGGAGGTCGGCGGCGATCTTCCCGCCGTCGACGAACACGACGCGGTCGGCGACCTTGCGGGCGAAGCCCATCTCATGGGTGACGACGACCATGGTCATGCCGTCGCGGGCGAGCTCGGACATGATGTCGAGAACGTCCTGGACGACCTCGGGGTCCAGCGCGGACGTCGGTTCGTCGAAGAGCATCAGCTTCGGGTCCATCGCGGCGGCGCGGACGATCGCGACGCGCTGCTTCTGCCCGCCGGACAACCTGTTCGGGTAAGCGTCCGCGCGTTCGAGCATGCCGACGCGCTGCAGCAGGCCGCGCGCCTTCGCCTCGGCCTCGGCCTTCGACCGCTTGAGCACGTTCACCTGGGGTAGCACGACGTTGCGCAGCACGGTCATGTTGGGGAACAGGTTGAAGTGCTGGAACACCATGCCCATCCGGGACCGCAGGCGGTCCAGGTCGACACCGCGCCCGGTCAGCTCGTCGCCGTCGAACCGCACGCTGCCGGAGGTCGGGGTCTCCAGCAGGTTGAGGCAGCGCAGGAAGGTGGACTTCCCGCCGCCGCTGGGGCCGATCACCGCGACCACCTCGCCGGGCTCGATCGTGAAGTCGACCCCGTCGAGCACCTTGACGTCGCCGTAGACCTTGGTCAGGTCGCGGACTTCCAGTAGTGCCATCAGATGTACACCGCCATCTTCTTCTCGATGGTGCTCGTCGCGAAACCGATGAGGTTGGTCATCAGGTAGTAGAGGAGGCCGATGAACAGGTAGACCGTCAGCGCGTCGAAGGTGCGGGAGATGATGGTCTGCCCCACGAGGAACAACTCGTGGATGGTCACGAAGGACACCAGCGCCGAGTTCTTCGTCATCGAGACGAACTCGTTGCCCAGCGGCGGGAGCATGCGCAGGAAGGCCTGCGGGATGATCACGTGGCGCATCGCCGAGGCGTGCGACATCCCGCACGACCGCGACGCTTCCAGCTGACCGCGGTCGACGGACTGCACGGCACCGCGGAAGATCTCGGTCACGTACGAGCCGCTGTAGAGCCCGAGCGCGATGATCCCGGCGGCCATGGGCGGGAGTTGCAGGCCGAGCTGGGGGAGTCCGAAGTAGATGAAGAACAGCTGCACCACGAACGGCGTCCCGCGGATGACCGAGACGTAGGCGTTGCCGAGCCACCGCAGCGGCGCGATCCGGCTGAGCTTGGCGAAACCGCCGATGGTGCCGAGCAGCAGGCTGAGCACCAGGGCACTCAGGATGACCTGGATGCTGACGAGGAAGCCCTGCCAGATCTGCCCCGCGGACTCGATGATGGTGGCCACGTTGAACAGGGGGTGCCCGCCCGGCTTGGCCGCCGTGGTCTCCGCGCCGAACCACTTCTCGGTGATCTGCGAGTAGGAGCCGTCGTCGTGCATCTGCTTGAGCGAGGTGTTGAACGCGTCCCGCAGGGCCGGATCGGCCTTCTGGAAGGCGTAGCCGTAGTTCTCCTCGGTCAGCCGGTCACCGATCTGCTTGAGGCCGCCCTGCTGGGCGATGAAGTACTTCCCGGCGGGCGCGCCGGTCACGACGGCGTCCGCCTGTCCCAGCCGCACCGACGAGAACATCTGCTCGTTGGTCTGCACCGTGATCAGCTCTGCGGCGGGCTGGTGCTGCTTGAGCCACTCGACGGACTTCGTGCCCACCTGGACGGCGACCCGCTTGCCCGCGAGGTCCCCGAGCGACGCGATGGAGCCGTCCTTCTCGTTCGCGAAGATCGCGAGGCCGCCGGGGTAGTAGATGTCGGAGAAGTCAACGGCTTTGGCGCGTTCGGTGCTGATGTAGATCGCCGAGGCGCCCACGTCGATCTGGTTCGCCTGCAGCGCGGGAACGATGTTGCCGAACGGCATCTGGACGAACTCGACGTTCTTGATGCCTGCCCGCGAGGCCAGCGCCCGGACCAGGTCGATGTCGAAACCGAGCTGGTTTCCCTGGGCGTCGGTGAACTCGAACGGCGGGAAGGTCGCGTCGGTGCCGACCCGGAGCGTGGCCTGCCCGGAACGCAGCGCGTCGAGCTTGGCGGTGGGCGGTTCTGCCGCGGACGCCGCGCTCGTGGGCACGAGCACGAGCAGGCAGGCGACGAGCGCGGTCGCGAGCCGCGCCCAGGTTCGCTGACGGGGCATTCAGTGTCCTTCCGGGACAGACCGGTCGGCGGCGCTCGTCACGATCGTGTGCACGAGGCGGGCCGCGATCCGAGCGGTGCGGTTGTCGATGTCGTGGGAGGGGTTCAGTTCGGTGATGTCGGCCAGGGCGAGCTTCGGGTCGCTGCCGACCAGCCGGCACACCTCGATGACGACACCGGCGGGTACGCCGAGGGTCGAAGGAGCGCTGACTCCCGGCGCCTGTGCGGCGGGGAGCACGTCGAGATCGATCGACAGGTACAGCGCGTCGACGTCCGCGATGAAGGCCCGGACGAATTCGAGGACGTCCTCGATGTGCCGTTCCTGGCAGTCGAGGTCCTGGCGGTGGCGGACGCCGAGCTCGGTCGCGGTGGCGAACAGCGCGGCGGTGTTGCTGGGCTGGCTGATTCCGAGCACCGCGTAGGTGAATTCGGCGCCGCGCCCGGTTTCTGCCACGGCGATCTGCCGGAACGGGGTGCCGGACGACGCGCGATCGGCCTCCCGCAGGTCGAAGTGCGCATCGAGGTTGAGCACGCCCAGCCGCCGGCCGTCCAGCAGGCCGCTGCGGGCGAGCCCGAGGTAGGAGCCGTAGGCGGTCTCGTGCCCGCCGCCGAGCACGACCGGGAGGTTTCCGCCGCGGAGCTGTTCTGCGACCGCCTCGGCGAGGTCGTCCTGCGCCGCTTCGAGGGCGTCACCGGCGACCGCGACGTCGCCGGCGTCGTGCACGACGACCTCCGGCTGGATCGCAAAACTCCCCAGGGCCGCGCGGATCGCGCCCGGGCCCGCCTGCGCCCCTGGGCGACCGCCGTTGCGGCGGACGCCGATGTCGCAGGGAAAACCGATCAGCGAAACGCCGGTGACGCCGGGTGATTCGTCGATCGCGTTGTGCCACCTGCGATGTTCCGGCCCAGGGCCGTCGACGCGTCCGGTCCAATCGGCGGGAACGGATGTGCTCACGCGTACTCCTCCAGTCTGCTGATGTCCTGCGCTGCGGCGTGCGTGAGCGTGACGAGGGAGTCGTGCCGAGGCCGGACCCGGAAGTCCGGGGCCATCGTGCTGACCACGCCGACGAGGTTCTGCTTCCGGTCCAGCACGGGCACGCTCACGCCCCACACGCCCGGATCGACCTGCCCGACGCTCACCGCGAAGCCCTGGCCCCGGACGCGCCGCAGGTCGATCTCCAACTTGTGGATCTGCGGTGGGGTCAGCCCGTGCGCCGCGGCGGCGCGCGCGACCCGGTCCTCGGGCAGGTGCGCCAGCAGGGCCTGGGCGCTGGCGCCGAAGGTGAGCGGCTTGCTCAGCCCGGGGGAGAAGCTGCACCGGACGACGCGCGTCCCCTCGGCCGCTTCGACGCAGAGCACGTCGTTGTCGCGGGCGATGAGGAACGCGGCGAGCTCGTCGGTGTCGGCCGCCAGCCGCCGGAGGCGGCGCTTCACCCCGCCCTGGCTGAGCACCTCGCGCCGGTAGTTCTCGGCCATCTGCACCGTCAGCGACCCCGCGCAGTAGCGGCCGCGCGTGCGCGCCTGGTGCACCAGCCCGATTTCGACGAACGTCGTCAGGTGCCGGTACACGGCGCTCGACGGGATCCCGGTGCTGGCGGAGATCTCCTCCGCCGTCGCGCTCTCGCGTTCGGCGAGCACGGCAAGGATCCGCGCTGCTCGCGTACCGGCTTTCCGGTTGGTTTCCGGGCTTGTCACGGCGGGCACGCTACGTCGGCGGTGACCTGCTGCCCAGCAATTCTTCCCAGTGACTGGGAATGTTATTCCCAGTGCTCGGTCGTGTGCGGAGAGGAGCGGTCGCAGCGCCGGAACCGGACCGACGGCGACGCCTCGACTACTGGTGGTAGTCCGCTTCAGAGCGCGGGTGATCGGTGGTCTTCGCCTGGAATCGGGTGGCCGGCGGGCGGAAGTAAGGTGGCCGACCGTGGACCGACCCCTGCTGCCCGAGCACCTCCAGCTGCTGCTGTCCGACGAGCCCGTGCTGGACGTGTACTCCCACGGTCCGTGGCGGGTGCCGGACGGGCTGTACGAGGAGATCGGGGAGCGCGCGGTCGAGCTCAACCGCGACCCGGCCGCGGAGGCGCTGGCCGTGGAACTGCCGGAGTTCTTCGCCGAGGACACCACCGTCATCGGCGCCGAGCTGTGGTTCCTGCTGGAGTTCCTGGTCGGCACGGCGGCGGTGCGCGGCGGCAACGCCGCCGACCTGCAGCGGGAGACCATGGGCGGCTTCGCGGCCCAGCCCTGGCGGCCCAACCGCACCTGGTCCTGGAGCGCGAGCGCGTCGCGGTTCCGGCCGCCGGTGGAATGGCTGCTCGACGGTGCCGGTGACGACCCCGAGCTGCGGGAGCTGGCGTTCGGCGTCGCCCGCCGCTGCCTGGACGTGTTCGCCGGGATCGAACCGCTCGAACCGCGCCGCCAGGCGCTGATCGCGCTGCACGACATGCGCGCGGCGGACCCGGCGCTGGCCAAGCAGGACCTCGTCGCGCCGGTCGGGAGGCTGGCGGACCTGTGGGCGCAGCGCGCCGACGAGTCGATCCTGGCGGCGTTGCCCGAGCTCAGCGGCCCGGCCGGCTACCTGGACTGGGCGTGCTCGGGGTTCCTGGCCGCGCACCAGCGGTTGCTGGAGCGGTCCCCGGGCGTCGCGGGCGCCGGCCCGATCCCCGACATCGACTACTCGGTGGAGCACGAGATCGCGCTGGCCGGCCTGATGCTGCAGGCCGAGCTGGCGGAGGTGCCGGTCGAACTGGCGCTCACCACGGGCCACGCGATGTTCGAGGTCGTGCAGGCCATGTTCGTCCGGCTCAAGGAGAACTTCGACGGCGACAGCTGGCACAACCTCGTGCTGGCGTGGCTCGGGCGCGCGGTGCTGGCGGGCGAGGTGGACGTCTGCCGAGCCTGGCTGGACATGGCGATGCGGATCAGCGGCGTGGTGCAGGGCCTGCCGGACGGCATCGTGACGCCGAGCTGCTTCGTCCCGGTGCGGGACTTCCAGCGACAACTGCGGGTGCTGGCCCGGCCGCGCAGGGTGCTCAACCCGCTGGTGCCGAAGCTGGTCGGCGGCGAGGAACTGCACTCGGCGGCCGCGGATCCGGCGGCGGCCCTGGTGGGCCAGCCGGAGCTGGCCGCGGCGGTCCGCGCCGAGCTGGCGGATTTCCGGCACGGCCGCACCAGGGTGGTGCGGATGTTGTTGACCGGCCCGGAAAGCACGGGGCGGGGCACGGCGGCGGGAGTGCTGCGCGGCATGCTGCTCAAGGCGGGCGGCAACCGCACCGAGGCCTGGGTTTCCGAGGCCGAGTTCGCCAGCCTCGACGTCAGCAACGCCGTGGTGCACCTGCAGCAGAAGACGCAGGGCCTCGGCGCCCACGACGTGCTGGTGGTGAACGGCCTCGACCAGCTGGCGAGCCTGGAGAGGTCTGGGACCGCGCTGCTGGAGGAGTTGCGGCGGCTGGTGAAGCGGCTGCCGGAGCTGCACGTCATCGCGGTGTGCCGGGCCGGGGGAGACGACCGGGTGGGCGCGGTGAATCCGGCGCTGCTCCAGCAGTTCCGGGTCGCCAGGACCGCCGACTTCGCGCCGGAGGACCTCGCCGAGCTGTTCCGGCGCGCGGTGGCCCGGCGGGGCGCCACCGCCGGGGACGAGGCCGCGCGGTCGGCTGCCCGGCTGGCGGCGGTGGGGCCGCAGAACATGCGCGGCGCCCGGCTGATCGAGGACCTGGCGCGGCGCGGCGTCGACGCGGCCCGCGCCCGCAACAGCGGGGGACAGGTGGAGGTGCTCGGCCGCGACCTGCCGGAGCACTCGGCCGGCACCGACCTGGCGGACTGCGTCGGCCTGGACTCGGTCCGCCGCGAACTGGACCTGGTCCTCGCCGAGGTCCGGGCCGCGAAGTTGCGCCGGGAGGCCGGGATGCCGGGCGAGGTGCGCCCGCGGCACCTGGTGTTCACCGGTGCGCCGGGGACCGGGAAGACGACCGTGGCCGGGGTCCTGGGCCGGACCTGCGCGGATCTCGGCCTGCTGTCGGCCGGGCACCTGGTGGTGGTCGACTGCGCGGACCTAGCCGGGCGGCACGTGGCGGAGGCGGCCATCGGGGTGCAGCGCGCGCTCGACAGGGCCATGGGCGGCGTGCTGTGCATCGAGGACGCGGGCACGCTCGCCCGGCCGGGCATCGACGTCGACCGGGCCCGCAACCAGGGCGTGATCGACGCGCTGCTGGCGGGCCTGCAGTCGCGCTCGGCGGATCTGCTGGTGGTCCTGTGCGGGCCGGACGCCGCGGTGAACGGCCTGCTCAAGGCGACCCCGGAACTGGCGGCCTGCTTCCCGAAGGTGGTGCGCTTCCCGGACCTGACCGACGAGCAGGTCGTGGAGCTGTTCGAGCGCAAGGCCGCGGCGGCGGGCTTCGCGCTCGGCGACGGGGTGCCGGAGAAGGCCCGGGCAGTGGTCCGCACGGCCCGCCGCGACGCGGCGATGACCAACGGCCGCCTCGCGGTGAGCCTGCTGGAACGCGCGGTCTCGTTGCAGTCCAGGCGAATCCTCGCGGACGGCGTGGTGAGCGCGGACGAGTCGCTGCACCGGATCGAGGCCGTGGACGTGCCGGACACCCCGGTCGAACCGGTGCACGCGGACCTCCCGGCGGACCCGCTGGCGGCGATCGACGGCCTGATCGGGCTGGAGTCGGTGAAGCGCGAAGTGCGCTTGCTGGTCGCCGAAGCGGAAGCGGACCGGCTGCGCCGCGGCGCCGGGCTGCCGCTCGCGGCCCGCACCAGGCACCTGGTGTTCACCGGCAATCCGGGCACGGCGAAGACGACGGTGGCCAGGCTGGTCGCGGCGGTGTACGCGAAGCTCGGCCTGCTGTCCTCCGGCCACCTGGTGGAGGTTTCGCACGCGGACCTGATCGCCGAGTACATCGGCCAGACCGCGCCGAAGGTCCGCGCCGCGGTGGAGCGAGCGCGGGGCGGTGTCCTGTTCATCGACGAGGCGTACGCGCTGACGCCGCCGGACGGCAGGCACTCCTACGGCCCGGAGGCGATCGCGGAACTGCTGCGGCTGATGGAGGAGCACCGCGACGACCTGGTGGTGATCGCGGCCGGGTACGAGAGCCGGATGACGGAGTTCCTGCGCACCAACCCCGGCCTGGCCTCGCGCTTCCCCTCGGTGGTGCACTTCCCGGACTACGACGAGGCGGAGCTCGTCGAGATCTTCGAGAGCCTGGCGAGCACGGCGGGGTTCACCGTCCACGAAGGAGTCCGCGCGGAGGTCCGCCGGATCCTGCGGGCGACGAGCCGGGACGAGTCGTTCGGCAACGGCCGGGTCGTCCGGAACCTCCTGGACCGGGCGATCGCGTTGCAGGGCGAGCGGATCACGGCCTCCGAACGGCAGGACCCGGCGGAAGTCGGCCTCCTCCGCCCGGCGGACCTGTCCGGAGTCCACATCAACCACCTGGCAACCAGAACCGACCAGTTCGGCCAGTACCTCTGACGGCCTGCTGCGCCGCCATTCCTCCGGGTTCCGGACTGCGCCCGGTGGAGGAGGGGCGGTAAGAGCGGCTGCCCGCCCGGCGGCGGCCCGGCTCGTCGTGAGCCGTGGCCACCGCCGGGCGGGCTCGGCGGCGCAACGAGGCGTCGGAGATCGCGTCGGCCAGGTGTCAGGGGCGGACGCCGCTGAGTTCGTTCGGGGTGGCGGGCAGGTCGCCGGTGGCGAGGTTGTTCCCCGACGCCAGGTCGATCGCGTGGATCTTCTTCTGCGCCGGATCCGTGACGTAGGCCGTGCCGCCGCGGACGAAGATCGCGGGCCGCGGCTGCTGCCATTCCAGCGGCTCCTGCCACGGGTCCAGGACCGGAATCGCCCGCGTGACCTGGGCGGTCGCCGGGTCGATCTGGTGGATCCGGCCGTCGGTGCCCAGGACGAGGGCCTCGCCCTGCGGCCCCCTGGCGAGGGAGCGGAAGGTGTAGCTGGCGCCGATGTCGACCAGCCGCAGGGTTCCGGTGGTGGTGTCGATGAGCGAAACCTGCTGGGGGCGCTCCAGTTCGGCGTGCTCGTCCTTCTTGTAGTCGCCCAGCACGACCGGCGACGCGGCGGAGCCGGCCTGGTTGCCGATCCGGCCGTACTCGGTGGGGCTCGCGACCTTCGTGATGGTGCCGCCGCGGTAGATCAGCACACCGTTCTCGCAGCCGATCACGACGGCCTCGCCCTGCGCGGTCGCTTCGCCGTGCACGCCGGGGCAGTCCTCGCTGCGCGCGATCTCCTCGCGCGCAGCGTCGAGCACCGCGATGCCGACCCGATCCTCCTCGTTTCCGACCGTGACCACGAGCTCGTCGTTGGCCAGTTCGATCGCCACGCCGTGGTGCGGTTCGGGCGTCCGGTACACCTCGGTCGGCGGCATGCCGGAGCCGAGCGCTCCGGGATCGAAGACCGTGACTTCGCCGGTGCCGTCGGAGAAGAGCACGGTCTTGCCGGCGTGCGGCACGACGTGACCGGGCTTGGCGCCCTTGAACTCGACGTCGGTCAGGTTCGCGCCGGCCGCGTCGAGCACGCGGAAACCCGTCGCGGTGGAAACCAGGACGTGGCGGTCGTCGCCGGCCGGGTTGAGGCGGTTGAAGCCTGGCAGCGGCAGGTCCTTGACGACTTCCAAGGTCCTGCCGTCGAGGACGTAGACGCCACCGTCGTAGGTGACGGTGACCGGATCGGCCACCGCGTTCTCCCGGGACGGCGCCTGCGCGGTGCCGCAGGCGCCCAGCACGGCGGTGAGGGACAACGCGGCGGACGCCGCGGCGATCTTCTTGCGCGAACCGGTGTTCATCATCATTTCCCATTCCACTTCGGACGGACGGATCCAGCAGGTGCCCGAGGCTCCGGGCGCGCGCGGTTCAGCCCCGGCCGAGTCCCCGTGCGATGGACTCGGCGTTGGACCGCATCATTTCCAGGTAGTCGTCGGCGCCCCGGCCCGGTCGGCTCAGCGATTCGGAGAACAGCGGCACGACCTCGACGTCCAGTCCGGCCTGGTCGGCGAGGACCCGCGCGAGGCGGTCCGGCTGGGAGGAGTCGGCGAAGATCGCCGGGACGCCGGCCGCGCGAACCGTGTCCGCGAGGGCCTGCAGGTCTGACGCGCTGGGCGAGGCGAGCGTTGTTCCGCTGGGAATCACCGCGCCGACGACCTCGAAGTCGTACCGCTGCGCGAGGTACCCGAACACGTGGTGGTTGGTCACCAGCTTGCGGCGTTCGGCCGGGATGCCGGCGAACTGACCGCCCATTTCCGCATCGAGCCGGTCGACCGCTTCCCGGTACCGCGCCGCGTTGGCGCGCACGGCCTGCGGATCCACGCCCTCGACGTGCGTGATGACCTGCTCGGCGATCACGTCGACCGCCCGGCTCACGCGCTGCGGGTCGGTCCAGAAGTGCGGGTCGAGGCGGCCGTCGGTGCCCGCCGCGGTGTAGCGGACGGGATCCACCTCGGAGCCCACGGCCAGGGTCGGGATCCCGGCGGCTTCCGCCGCCTGGACGTTGCGCGCGACACCTTCTTCCAGGCCCAATCCATTGTGGACGACGAGGCCGGCCTGCTCCAGCTTCGCCGCCTGCTGCGCCGAGATCCCGAAGGAGTGCGGGTCCGCGTCGGGTTTCATCAGCACCGTCACGTCGGCTTCGTCGCCGACGATCTGCCGGGTGATGTCGCCGAGGATGTTGGTCGTGACGACCACGCCCGAGCGGTCCTGCTCCCCGGCGGCGCAGCCGGTGAGCGCGAGCAGGAATGCGATCCCCGAGGCGATGAGGAGCCGGGCGGAGTGCCGGCCGCTGTTTCGTGTTCCAGCGCTCATCGTCCCGTCTCCACCAGGTGAGTGGCCCGGCCGCCGAGCTCGAAGGTGCGAGCGCGGCGGAGGGCGTCGTTGTAGTCGATCTCGTGGATGACGCCCGCGGTCGCGTCGTTGATGTAGGCGCGGCTCGTGTCGATCTCGATCGTCGGTTCGGCTCCACCCGCCGCCGGATCGCTCAGCAGCGGGACGACCGCCGTCTCGTGGCCGGTTTCGCCGTCGAACGCGTGCAGCGCCCCATCCGCCGTGAGGGCCAGAAGGGGCCCGCCGGCGCCGACCGCGCTGGCCGCAAGCACCGGCCCGGTGGGGACGTACGTCCACTTGCGATGCGCGACATCGAGCGACCAGACGCCGGTTTCACCGGCTTTCGCCGCGAGGGTGTCGCTGCCCGGCCGGTGGTCGAACTCCTGCGCGCGCTCGTCCTCCGAGACCGGTCGCGGGTACGGAATCTTCTCGCCGCTGAACCTGCCGTCCTTCGAACCGACCAGGAGAGCGCCGTCGGCGCAACCGAACACGACGCCTCGCCGGGTGACAGCGGCACCGGACGGGCCGGGGCAGGGCTGGTCGATGGTCGTGACCGGCTGCCCGTCCCGGCTCCGGACCTGCACCGCGCCGGCCCGGCCGGGCTGCTCGACCGGCACGAGGACGTGGCCGTCGAAGGGCAGCACCGCCGCGCCGCGCGCCACGTCCTCGATCTTGCCCGTCTCGGCGATCGTGCCCGCATCCAGCTCGGCGCGATCCAGCAGGCTGGCCGTGCCGTCGCCGAACGACACCGCGACGACCGCTGGATCGCGATGCGCGCGCACCGGCCCGGTTCCCGCGATCGTGCCGACCTCGCGAACGGCGGCGCGGTAGTAATGCACGTGATCGCCGTGGTCGACCATCCAGGAGCCGCTGTCGACGATCCGGACCGACCGGCCCGATGCCAGGTAGGCGAACCGCCCGTCACCGACGACCTCCTCGACGCCGTGCACCTGACCGGCTTCCGCGACATCGCCGGTGATCAGGTCCAGCACGCGCACGGTTCCGGCATCCGCGTCGGCGACCACCAGGCGCGACTGCGCCTCGGCCGCCTCCTCCGCGCCTTCGACGTAGCCGTGCGGTAGCTCTTCGACCGGCGTCGGCGCGTCCGGCCCGGCGCATCCCGCGAGGACCACCGCGGCGGCCGACAATCCCGCCACGGCGGCGGATTTCTTTCTGATGTGGCTCACGATCACCTCTGGATTCCGGCTTCTACTCGCCTGACGTGGTTGAGATCCGCTGCATGCGGTGGCGGATTTCCGCACCGAGCGCGGAGAGGAAGAACAGCGCGACCGCGGCCGCCGAGATCGTCGCTCCGGCCGCGGTGCCCCAGTGCCACGAGCCGACCAGCCCGATGACCGTCGCGGCGGTCCCGATCAACGCCGCGACGAGCATGATCGCGGGAATCCTGTCGACCCAGAGGACCGCTGCGGCGGGCGGCGCGATGAGAAGGCTGAACACCAGCAACGTTCCGACGACGTGGAACGACGCGACGATCGCCAGCGTGATCAGGCCGAGCAGGCAGGCGTGCGCCAAACGCGGCCGCAGGCCGAGCGTGTGCGCCTTCCGCGGATCGAAGGCGAGCGCGACGAACGAGCGGTGGCCGAGCACGGACACCGTCGCGGCGACGACCAGCGCCGCCGCGAGGTAGCCGAGGTCTTGCCCGCGCACTGCCAGGACGTCACCGAAGAGGAAGCCGGTCAGGTCGACCGCGAAGGACTGCGAGTGCGAAACGATGATCACGCCCAGCGACAGCATCCCGACGAACAGCAGCCCGATGGCGGTGTCCTGCGACAGCCGTGACGACCTGCCGAGCGCGGTGACGCCGAGCGTCATCGCGCCTGCGCTGAGCGCCGCTCCGAGCAGCAGGTTCCCGCCCAGCAGCGACGCCAGCGCGACACCGGGGAGCATCCCGTGCGACATGGCGTCGCCGAGGAACGCCATGCCGCGCAGGACGACCCAGGTGCCGACCAGCGCGCAGATCAACGAGACGAGCGTCCCGGCCCACAGCGCCCGCGCCACGAACGACACCTCGAACGGGACGAAAAGCCAATCCATGAGCACGCATCCTATGATGAAAATGATTATCATTGTAGATCCAGTTCGGTGACGCCGAACACTGTGCGAGGAGTGCTGTGACGATCACCAGCGATCAACCGGAGATCACCGTCCGCGACCTGACGGTCGGCTACACGCGCGAACCGGTGCTGCGCGGTTTCAGCGCCACGTTCCCGAGCGGGCGGATGACAGCCGTCGTCGGTCCCAACGGCTCCGGGAAGTCGACGTTGCTCGGCGTGCTCGCGGGGGTGCTCCGGCCTGCCGCGGGTTCGGTCGAGCGGGACCGGGAGCCCGCGTTCGTCGCACAACGAAGCGCGGTGTCCGATTCGCTGCCGATCAGCGTCCGCGACGCGGTTTCCATGGGGCGATGGGCGCACCGCGGCGCGTGGCGGCGCCTGACCGCCCACGACCGGGCCGTCGTCGAGGAATGCCTGGCCGGCCTGGAGCTCCTCCCGGTGGCGGCCCGCCGGCTCGGTTCGTTGTCGGGTGGCCAGCGCCAGCGCGCCCTGCTCGCGCAGGGGCTCGCCCAGGAGTCCGGTCTGCTCCTGCTCGACGAACCGGGTTCCGGACTGGACGCCGAAGCGCGGCGCCTGATCTCAGCGGCCCTCGAGAACGCCAAAGCGCAAGGGGCGACAGTGGTTCAAGTGACCCACGACTTCGCCGAAGCGATGCGTGCGGATCACTGCCTGGTGCTCGACGGCGGAAAGCTGATCGCCGCGGGCGCACCCGGCGCCGTCCTGACCCCGCGGGTGCTCGAAGAGGTCTGGGGCATCCGGTCGCTGGGCTGACCTGTCCATCGAATGCGGTCCCATGGGGACGGTTTCCGCTGGTAATGGGAAACAGCGACGCCTTCGGCCGCAGTGTCCGATGAGGACGTCGACGCCCGTTGTCACCAGTCCTGCTGTGCGTCCGAGCGGCCGATCGGCAGGGTGGCTGCCACTCCCCGGGCGTGCCGCCCGTCGAGGCGTTCCACGCCGATGCCCCAGCCGCGGGCCAGCCCGGTCAGCACCTGCGCCGTGTGCTCCAGTGCCTGGAGGTTCGCCGCCGCCATGCGCATCGTCGCGCTCACGCGGGGCTCGGTGTCGGTCGTCGACCGGTGTGCCGTGACGGCGATCGTCACCGCCGCGTGCGGCGCGGCCGCGAGCAGCCGGTGCAATGCCTGCGTTGCGACCGCCGGGGAAAGGCCCGACCAGCCTTCGAGCTCGAAGGTCGCCTGCGAGACCGGGCCGGTGTGCCAGAGCCGCCACTGCTCCCGGATGCGGCTGCGGTCGGCCGTGACGTGGGCGAGCGAGGAGATGGTGCCGAGGACTTCCTGCTCGGTGAGCCCTCTGGTGGGCGTGCCGTCGCGGCGGAGCTGGCGCTTCACCCGCCGGACGGCGTTGCCGAGCGCCTGCCGGACTTCCGCGTCCCGATGCACTTCTACCGTGCGCAGCACTTGCAGGGTCAGCCAGACACGTGGTGCGTGCGCCTGGCTGAACCCGGCGTGGTGCACCACCTGCACGGCGAAGGCCGGTGCCTGCTCGCTCAGCGGTGGCAGCATCGTCTCCGGCGGCGGCACCGGTTTCGGGGCACGGGCGGTCGTTCTCGGTTGCAGCACCGCTGAGATCCCGGCGGCCCGGCTGAGCATCGACACCACGTCGTCGCCGACGTCGTCCACGAGCCACACCGATTCCGGCGAGATCAGGCGCAGCAGAGCGCGCCCGGCCTCGTCCGCGCTCCGCAGATCCCGGTCGCGCTTGCGCAGCAAGTACTTCCACGACAACGCGAGCCATTCGTACAGCCAGCGGTCGCGGGTGCGAACCGCGGTCAGCGCCAGGACGATCGCGGCCGCGAGCACGACCGCGGCGATCGCGGGCCACGGCCGGCCGATGACCAGCACGACCGCGATCAGCACGAGCTGCCAGCAGATGATCTGCAGGACGCCGATCCCGCCGAGCGGACGTGCTTGAGCGGGCCTCGTTTCCGGCCCGGCGGCAGGGCGAGCAGGTGGCTCGGGTGCCGAGCCGGCGACCGGGTGCACCGGCTGCCACGCCGGAGTCGGTCGCGGTTGCGGGATCGCCGGTGCGTTGATTCGCACGCCGGCTCGGGTCGCGCCTGGATCGGTCACCGTGCTGCCTCCTCGTGCCTTCCCCGGGTCCAGTGTCCGCAGGGAAAATGAGGATTCGGTGACAGCGGGACGCTCTCGCCCGAAGTTGGCGATTATCATCAAATCTTCATCGACCGCTTGTTAATGTCATCGGGTGACTGACGACTCGTCCGGCTCGAAATCCCCGGCCTTGCAGCGGCTTCGCGCCGTTGCGCGCGGCCGCGCGGCGATCGCGCTGCTGGTCGCCGGCTGCGTCGGACTGGTCGGTCTGGCCGTGACCGGACAGGCGTCCGTTCCGCCCGGCCTGCAGTTCGTCCAGGTCGGCCACTGGGTCTACAACAACGCTTCGCAGTCGGCGTTCCACGTCGACGGGTCGACCGGCCAGGTGGATGCGCGGGCGAGCGTGCCCGGCGCGGAGCTGGGCAGCCAGGTCGTGCAGGGCGAGCGCTCCGGATACGTCGTCGAGCGGTCGCGGATCACGGAGTTCAGCAAGTCGACGCTGAGCGTCGAGAACAGCGTCGCCCCACCCGCCGCCGAGCGGCCGGTCGTGCTGGAGGTCGCGGGCGGTCCGTACCTGGTCTACCGCAACGCGGGCCGGGTAGCGCGCCTCGGCGACCCGACGGCCACCGTCCCGGCGGGCGGCCCGCTGTCCATGCCGGTGGCGACCTCCGACGGAACGGTGTGGCTGCACCGGATCGACACCGGTTCGATCTGCCAGCTGCCGCGAGACGCCACCCGGCTCGCCTGTCCCGCGGAACTGCCCAAGGGGCACGGCGGCGCGCTGGCCGTCGTCGGAGACCGGGTGGTGGTGATCGACACCACGGCGGACACGCTGCACACCATCAGCGGCGACGGGCTCGGCGGATCCGCCGAGATCGGGCTGAAACTGCCGCCCACGGCGCAGGTCGCCAACAGCGCCGTCGACGGGCGGCTCGCCGTCGTCGACCCGGACCGCAAGCAGCTGCACCTGATCGACACCGCCGGGCTGGAGAAGAACGGCCCGACCGCCCGGCCCGTCTCGGTGGACTTGCCCGGGGAAGGCAAGATCGCCGGACCCGTCGCGGCCTCGCACGTCGTCATGGTCGTCGACGAGACCCGGCACGAAGTGCTCACCTACGACAGCAAGGGCCAGCTGAAGAGCTCCAAGAAGCTCCCGGAGAACGGCGAACCGCCGCGACCGGCGCTGGGCGAGGACAACCGGATCTACGTCGACACCTCGGACGGCTCGCGGGTGCTGGTGGTCGACGGTGAGGACGGATCGGCGGCCGAGGTGTCCATCGACGACGCCGCCCGCAACGGGACGGCCGACGAGCCGACCACCGAGGAGCCGCCGGACTCGGAGCCGCTGGTGCCCGGCGTGCTGTCGGATGTCGTCGCGGCCGCGACGCCGCCCGGCGCGCCCCGCAACGTCAAGGCGGTCGCCGGCGACGGCTCGGCCACGGTGAGCTGGGGCGCCGCCGCGAACAACGGCGCGCGGATCACCAGGTACCGGCTGAGCTGGTCGGGCGGGTCGACCACGGTCGACGGCTCGGCGTCGAGCGCCACCGTGAGCGGGCTGACCAACGGCAAGTCCTACGTGATCACCGTGACCGCGGAGAACTCGGCGGGCCGCGGCTCGGGCGCCAGCGCCAAGGCGGTGGTGCCGGGACGCGCGGCCGAAGCGCCGAAGGTCACCGCGAAGGCGGGCGCCGACGGACGGGTCTCGGTGACGTGGACCGAGCCAGACCTTCACGGCGCGAACCTGGTGCACTACCTGGTGAGCGCGTCCGGGAAGGGCGAGCGCGAAGTTTCCGGCCAGAGCACGGAATTCCAGGGGATCACGGGCACCACCACCATCACGGTCCGCGCGGTCACCAGATTCGGCCCGGCCGGTTCTCCCGTGCTCAAGGGGAATCCCGGCAAGCAGAGCGTCACCGTGCCGTCGGGCCCGCCCACCGTGGAGATCACCCGGGTGCGGGGCGAGAACGGCAGGCTGATCGTGAGCGTCAACGCCGACGCCAAGGGCTCGTCGGGGACCTGCGAGGCGCGCTTCATCAACTTCCTGTCGGCTTCCGCGTCCTGCGACGGGCCTTCCGAGATCGTCTTCAACAACGTCTTCTGGGCCGGCAGCATCAAGATCACGGTCAACATGACGACCCCGGCGGGCCAGGCCACGGACAGCTGGACGGGAACGCCGGGATAGCCGGGCGGATCCGGGGCGTCGTGCTCTGGACCGGGCCGGCGGGTTTGCGTCGAGGAAAGGACGAGGAACTGCTGTGACACCCACCCCCAAGGTCGCCTACGACCTCATCGCCGAGAACGTGCAGGTGGTGATGCGCGGCAAGGAGGACGTCGTCCGGCTCGCGGTGGCCGCCCTGTTCGCCGAGGGGCACCTGCTGATCGAGGACGTGCCCGGGGTCGGGAAGACCACCATGGCGCGGTGCATCGCGGCCAGCATCGGCGGCGGGTGGAGCCGCATCCAGTTCACCCCCGACCTGCTGCCCGGCGACATCACCGGCGTGATGGTGTACCACCAGAACGCCGAGCGGTTCCAGTTCCACCCCGGCGCGATCTTCGCCAACGTGGTGCTGGCGGACGAGATCAACCGGGGCACGCCGAAGACCCAGGCCGCGCTGCTGGAGGTGATGGCCGAACGCCGGGTGACCGTCGACTCGGTCAGCCAGGACGTGCCCCGGCCGTTCCTCGTCGTGGCCACGCAGAACCCGATCGAGATGGAGGGCACCTACCGGTTGCCCGAGGCGCAGCTGGACCGGTTCCTGATGCGCCTGTCCGTCGGCTACCCGGAGCACGACGCCGAGGTGCGCGTGGTGATGGGCGACTGCGCCGGGGTGAGCCCGGACGAGCTGCAGCCGGTGATCGACATCAGCGGCGTGCAGCAGGTGATCGCCGAGGTGCGGAAGTCGCGCCTGGCCCCCGAGGTCATCTCCTACGCGGTGCGGCTGGCCGCGGCGAGCCGGACCCATCCGGCGGTCCGCTACGGCGCCAGCCCGCGCGGCAGCATCGCCCTGATCCGGGCGGCCCAGGCGCTCGCCGCCACCCACGGCCGCGACTTCGTGACGCCGGACGACGTGAAGGACGTGGCGGTCCCGGTGCTCGCCCACCGCCTCGTGCTCACCCCCGACGCGGAGCTGAGCCAGCGGCAGGCGAGCGACGTGGTGGCGGAGCTGCTGGCGGACACCGCCGTGCCGACGGACCCGGCGAGGAGGTAGGGGTGCGGCTCACCCGCCGCGGCATCCTCGTTCTCCTCGGGGCCGCACTCTGTTTCGCCTTCGGCGAGGTGGCCGGGTACCCGCTGTTCCGGGCCCTGGCAGGGGTCGCGGTCGGCGCGGTGCTGGCCGCCGTGGCCACCACCTTCGTCCAGCCGAAGGTGGAGGTCATCCGCTCCGTCACGCCGGACCGGGTCGAGCGGGGCAAGCCCGCGCTGGCGTCGCTGGTGGTGCGCAACGGCACCACTCGCCGGCACGGCGGCTTCGCCGCGGCCGACCGGGTCGGCACCGAGGCGAACGAGGTGCAGGTCCGCCCGCTCGCGCCCGGCGCGGAGGCCACTTACCACTACGAGCTGCTCACCACGGCGCGCGGCCGGCTCCAGGTCGGCCCGCTCGTGCTGAGCCGGTTCGATCCCTTCGGGCTCGCCCACGGCGACCGGACCGCGGGCGGCACCGCGCACCTGTGGGCGCATCCGCGCCGGCACCAGGTCCGTCCCGCGCGGGCCGGCTATCCGCGGCACCACCACGACGGGCCGATCACCGATCCGCCGCTGCGCGGTTCGGCGGACCTGCGCGCCGTCCGGCCGTACGTGATCGGCGACGAAGTGCGCTTCCTGCACTGGAAAGCGACGGCCCGGACCGGTCAGCTCATGGTGCGCGAGTACGCCGACCCGGCGCAGCTGCGGTTCACGGCGGTGCTCGACACCCGGCCCGCCGCGATGAGCCCGGCCGTTTTCGAGGAAGCCGTCGAGGTGGCGGCCTCGCTGCTCTACGCGTCGGCGTCGGCCGGGCAGCACTGCCGGCTGATCACCTCCCACGGCATCGACACGCCGGTCGGCAGCGGCCTGCGAGCGGCCAGGTCGCTGCTGGACGAGTTGTGCCTGGTCGGCCAGGACGCGGCGGCGGATGCGCCGCTGGTGCCGACCGCGCTCGCCGCGACGCGTCCCGGCGGCATCCTGGCCGTGATCACCGGGCCGGACGCCGATGTGGCCGCGCACCGCTGGCGGCCGGACGTGCTGGTCCGGCTCGGCGCCCGGCAGTCGTCGGCGGGCAACGGGCTGATCGCCGCGTCGGACGCGGCCGATGCCGCGGCGAAGTGGAACGCCTTGCAGGCGGGTCCGGCATGACCGCGCGCAGCCGGCTGGCGGTCGCCGGATTGCTCTGCGCCGCAGCGGTTTCCGGGTTCCTGTTCGCCCCGGTCTTCGGCTTGGCGCCGCTGGTCGTCCCGGTGCTCGTCGTGGTGCTTATCGCCTACGGCTGCGTCGAACTGGCCGCGCGGTGGTCGGAACTCGCGCCGTGGCGTCCGGTTCTGGTGCTGCTGGGGGCACTTCTCGGGCTGATCGAATCGGTCCTGTTCCCGACCACCGTGGTGGGCCTGCCCACCGGGGAGACGCTGCGGGTGCTGGAACGAGGGTTGACCGAGGGCTGGCTGCTCACCCTGCAGTCGACCTGGCCCGCCAGGCCGGATGCCGAGCAGCTGCTGTTCGTCCCGCTGGCGGTGCTGCTCGCCGTCGCGCTCGGCCTGGAATTGTTGCTGCGCCTGCGAAAGCCGATGGTGGCGTTGCTGCCGGGCCTGGCCGTGGTCGCGCTCGCCCAGGCGTACGAGGCGCTGACCGGGCTCGCGGCGCTGCTTGCCGCGATCGCCTACGCGGTCCCGGCCGGAGTGGTGCTCTGGGCGGAGCGCCCCGGGCGTCCGGCCGCCCGCCCTCGCGGTGGGCTCCAACCGGTGCCCCGGTCGTCCAAGGCGCGGATTCTGCTCGTGGTGCCGACGATCGTGGGCGTGGTCGCCGGTTCCGTCCTCATCGGTGGCTTCGATCCGGTCGGCGGCGATCCGTACCGCCTGGCGGACGGCCGCCTGGCGCCGTTGCAGCAGAACCGGCTCAGCAATCCGCTGGACCAGATCGCGGCGCGGCTGGGCGACCGCGAGCGGGAGGCGTTCCGCTACCGCAGCGATGCGCCGGTCGACCGGTGGCGCCTGGTGGTGCTGGACGGCTTCGACGGAACCAACTGGTCGACCGGCGCTCAGCTGCGCCGGATGGGAACCGGCCTCGACGGGGTGCCGGGCGGCACCACGGGCGCGGCCGACCTGCGGGTGCGGGGCGGGCTCGGGCCCTGGTTGCCGAGCCAGCCGGTTCCGGTGGGCGTGACCGGGCTCGCGCCGCTGGTGGACCAGTCCTCGGGCGCGCTGCTGGTGGATCCGCCGGTGCCCGCCGGGCAGGAGGTGTCCTACCGGCTGAGCTGGTCGACGCCTCAGGTCGACGCGGCGCGGCTCGGAGTCGCCCCGGTGGATCCGCACGCGGCGGGCGGGCTCGGCGGACTCGGCGTGGTGCCACCGGAAATCGGGCGGCTGGCCAGGGATTCGATGCACGGGCTGCGCCCGACGTTCCAGGCGGCCCTGCAGCTCGACCGGTTCCTCAGCGAGAACTACCAGGTCGCGGTGGGCGAAGACCTGCCGACCGGGCACGGCTGGCCGCAGCTGCGGCACTTCCTCGTCGAGAGCAAGCGCGGGACGAGCGAGCAGTTCGCCGCCGCGTACGTGCTCCTGGCGAGGCTGAACGGCATCCCGGCCCGGCTGGTCGTCGGGTTCCGCGGCACGAACAAGACCGAGGGCGACTTCACGGTGGTGCGCAACGGCGACGTGCTGGCGTGGCCGGAGGTGGCGGTCGAGGGAATCGGCTGGGTGCCGCTGGACCCGACCGCGACCGCGACCCAGTCGGGCCGGGAGCGGTCCGGCCTGGCGATGGCGGCAGCGCAGGCCCGGCAGCAGCTACCGCCGGAGAACCAACTGCGCCCGCCCCAGCTCCCGCCGGGGCAGCAGGAGGACGCGGGCGAACAGGAATCCGGCGCCGCCCCGATGCTGTGGGCAGTGGTGGTTCCGGTTGCCGGGGCCCTGCTCCTGCTTGCCTGCTGGCTGGTCGGAGTGCCGTTGGCGAAGTCCGTGCGGGCCCGCCGCAGGAGGCGCCTGGCCGGCGCCGATGGCGTGATGGGTGCATGGGCGGAGGCCCGTGACCGGATCCGAGCCCACGGCGTGCCGTACCGGATCGGGATGACACCGCGAGATCTGGCTGAGTCGGCGGGCTCGATGATCGGAGTGCGAACGGCGGAGCCGGTGGTAAGGCTGGCGAAAGTGCTGGACATGGCGCTGTGGTCAGGAGTCCCGGTGGCGGACGGCCAACCCCGACGAGCCTGGGAAGAGGTCCGAGAGGTCCGGCGAGCACTAGCGACCCGCCCACTGCCCACGAGACTGAGAGCGGCACTGGAACTCCGCACACTGCTGCCCACCGGCCGCCAGCAAGACCGACCCTGAAGGAGCGGCTGAGAGGTCATCTCGACTTCCGCTGGCTCGCGGCTGCGCGCTGCGCTGCGGTGGCGTGCAGCCACCCACGTGCCTTCTGGTCCAGGTCGCGGATGTCGTCCCAGCTGTGATCGACCGGGATCGGCGCGACCCGTTGGTGGTTCTATGTCAAGCGGTGTGTTCGTAGCGGGTGACGTGGTGTTTCCAGGACGCTTGATCGGTGGTCATGGCTCGGTGGATGACGTCGATGAGGTGG
>NZ_JBWKKU010000057.1:0-64876 GCF_056431445.1 Saccharopolyspora sp. NPDC045941 | reverse complement strand
AGGAGACCAGCCGGCGCGGTGAAGGCGTGAGGCGTTCCGGGTCGGCCCGGCCCTGATTGATGTAGCGGACCAGGAGGTTCGCGCTGCCGGTGTAGGCCTGTTCGCGGATCTCGGCCAGGATCCGGGTAACCGGGATGTTCTCGGCCAGGCGCTGCCGGACGTGGTCGCGGTGGGCGTCGACCAGGCAGGGACCGTAGCGCGGCGGGCGCAGCAGGTCTTCGACTCGCTCGGCACGGGCGTAGCGCTTGACGGTGTTCAAGGCCCAGCCGAGCCGCCAGACGTGCCCCCGCCCTGCCCGCCAGCGCCAACCCGATGTGCTCCAATACCGCGCGGCTGGGCGACGTCCTGCGGGCGTGCTTAGCAGTCAAGCCGTCGACCTGCTCGGCGAACGTCCGAACAGGACAGTCGATGTCATCACAGAAGAACCGGCGCACCTGTAATCGCAATGTCACCGGCTGGCCGGCCACCGAGACATCGGCCAGCCCACGGTCATACCGGCTGTGAACCCGCCGCGACCGGCCGCCACACGACGGGCAGACGCCATCTTCGGCCTTCACGCGCGCCCAGACCAGCACGCCCGTCCCGGCCCGCTCGACCTGCTCCACCACCACCCCGGTCAGGTGCGGCAGCAACACGTCCAGCCATTCACGATCACACACAGACCATGATCACAAACTCCCCCATTAGACCCGGCGACCAGACACAAAGTTGATTACGCAATCAACGACAGAGCCGTTCTCCTGACAGCCCCCTCATTTTGCGCGAATGGGCAAGGTTGCGTTCGGGCTGCAGACCTACAAGCCGGCCCCGGCGCCCGACCCTCTCTCGTCGCTACTGCTGTCGATGAGGTCGGGTGGCGGGGGAAGGCAGTTCCGTTACTTGTCGCGCACCGGGTCGTAAGCGTGCACGTTTCAGACTCGTCGGACTTCCCGTTCGCCGATGCTGATGTGCAGCCGGTCCGCCATGGCCGTCCAGCTGGAGGCGGCGATGTAGGTTTGATCGTGGGCCGTTGACTGGTTTCGGCCTACGACCGTCCCCACGCCCAAGTAGTCGACGACCTTCCCCTTGTGGACGCCGAGGAATCCGTGCGGGCCGGCGAAGGCGTCCACCAGTTCGTTGAAGGCCTCCTGCGTCTCGTCGAATCGGGTGCCACCGGCGTCCCGCAGGCTGAGGACGTAGCCGCGAAAATCGGCTGCGCAGATGAGGTCGAAGAACTGCTCGAGGCGACGGGGAAGCTGGCTTCCGCGGAGCATTTTCCCGAAGCGTCCTTGGTCGGAGTCGTACTCGGTTCTGCCGATCACGGCGTCCATGAGGTGGACCAGCGGCGAGGCCGAGCCACTTGGCCCGGCTGGATAGCCCGGCGGGGGTACTGTCCATGTGACGAGGGTCTTCGCCCAGTCAACCGGGTCGCAAAATGTCTTGCTGTTGTGACGTGGGCTGACCTTGCGGAACGCGCGGGTGGCACCGCGTGCGCATTCCGCGATCCGCAGCAGCGCAGCAGCAACGTCCGCATGTCCGTCGGGCCCGCCGAGCTCGATCGCACGCTGAGCCTGGCACACCTGTTTGACAGCCGAAGCGCTGGCAGCGTGAATGTCCACGAAAGATGAGGTGAAAACACGCTCAGTTTCGTTGCCGTAGGCCGGCACCACCGGTCGGATCGATTCGATGACCGCGTCCTCGACGCGATAGTCCCCATCGGGGCTAGGGTGGCCTTTGTCGATGAAGGTGAAGTTGTTGAAAACCCAGTCTTCGAGGGTCAGGCAGGGGCCGGTTCTCCCCATCCGCTGGCAAACCTGGGTCCAGGGTACTTTGATCGAGTCCGGTAACTCGGCGGAAATGTTGCTGTTGCGCGGGAGGTGCAGCCTTTCCAGGCCGAACCTCCAGTAGGAGTGCGCGATCATTCCGAGCAGCGTACTTGCCCATTTGACCTGGTGATCGGGCAAATCCTCAGGGCCGGCGGGCAGCAGCGGCAGGTCGCTGAGGACCGCCTGCGCCCTCGGGCTGAAGGCGAGGTCCGGTAGGCCCGCTGCGACGTCTTCCCAGACGGCATGGGCCCCGGTCAGTGCGGTCGTGTGCAGCCTGCGCGGCAGAAAGCCGTGCTCGAAGGTGAGGTCGCCATCCAGCTGGGCTGGCGCCTCGCAACTCGCTACGACATAGCGCTCCAGGGAGCCCGCAGAACGTTGTTCAGGGATAGGAATCAGGGAACTTGACAGAAGTCCCTCGTTGGGAATCGTGAGTTCTTGCTCGGACGTGGTGTCAACCGTGGTGCCAGTGCTCATGCTCTACCTCGAACCATTTTCCGATGTGGGCCATGGCTTCCTGGGCTCGCTGGCCCGAGTCGCTGTCGCTGGGATGGCCTGCTTGTGCGCGAATCGCGTCGGCGCTGATATGAATGAGTGGGTGCATCAGTTTGGTGACCGAATCGCGCAGGCGTTCGAGAACCGCGCGTGCGGTCGCTGCGTCACTGGCTGCAAGAACCTTCTCGGTCACCGATCGAACGTTGCCGGTGAATGGTGTGCGACCCGCGAGCAGACTGGTGTGCGCGACCGCACCGATATCCGTAAGTTGCTGTATGAACGAGGGAAGGTGATCGTCCAGCAAGTGGCAATAGGACTGACCGGAGAACACCAGTTCAAGAATTGGATCACGTGCGTCGTCGCGCTGTACCGCGAACGAGTTCCGGACCAGGCACAGGTAATCGAGCAGTCGCTGCCACTCGCCCGAATCTTCCGCCTGGGTGTGCGGATCGAGTCGAGCGACGATGAGCTGCGCGATCTTCCGGGCCACGGATTTCCTCTGGTGGGCGGAAACATGGTGGTAGTCCGCCGAGGCGTCACGACCGATGTTGGCGTGCATCACGGGGCATCCGCCGGGGTGCTGCGCGATGAAATCTGTGACGTCAAGAACCTGATCGTCGATCACGATCCACTGCGCATCCCGATCCGCGACGTCCGCTATTGACATAACCGGGAGGGAATCGATATAGGACACTCCGCACTCCAGTACTGAATTCGGCGGGTGCCGTGTCACGTTGCCGCAGTCGAGTGGATCCTGATCCTCTGAATCACGCAGACCTCCATGTAAAAGAATCGTAAGAAACAAAAGACGACTTGGGGGTAGGATCAAATCCTGTGGTGCGTTTCCGACGATGTACTAGACGCGGCGTCGGCGCCATAACCAAGGCCGCAGAGATGCCCGTAAGGACCAAAAAAAGTGTACAAATATACCGTCTCGGGCTGTATCGTGTTTATTCTGTTGACCTTCGTGATGTAGGACCGGGGCTCATATGAGCATCGTCGTGTGATCAGCAAGCGGGGTGTGGTGCGGCGGGGCTGTCAATCTGGGTTTTGCGGCCCAAACCGAGAAGGGCTTGTTCGTGCCCGTGGTGCACGACGCCCACAAGATGATCATTGTCGATTTGTCCGTCGAGATCGTGCGGCTCACCCAGGCCGCCCGTGCCGGGACACTCGTTCCTTTCGAGCTTACCGGTGGAACCACCACGTTGAACAACTACGGCGGCTATGGAGTCGACGGCTCCACGCCGATCATCAACCACCCGGATGCCGCGATGCCCGGCATCAGCCGCATCGTCGTCAAGCCCTGGGTGCACGACGACGAACTGGCGGTGCGCAAGGTCGTGCAGCTCACATTGACGTTCGTGGTGACCGTTGGCCGCATCGCGGGGCAGTGCGGAAAACCCCGGTCCTCGGCAACGGAAACCAAGGACGGGACGGTGCTGCCGAGTTACTTCCTCATTTTGCGCGAATGGGCAAGGTGGCGGGGATGTAGGGTCCTGGATCTTTCTCATGGTCTGGCTTGGGGTCGTATCTGGTCTTTTAATGTCCGGCGGTCTTGTTGGGTGTTGGGCCACGTTGGTGCTCAATTGAGCGCAATTCCGGGGTGGGGCGACAACGGTGTTGGGGAGGGTGCGTTGCCGATGCGGGCTGCGATTATCAGCTGGCCGGGGGTGATCGGTGTGGGTGAGGTGCCTGATCCGGAACCGGGCTTGGGGCAGGTCGTTGTCCGGGTCCGTGCGTGCGGGGTCTGCGGGCTAGATGTGCTTATCGCCGACGGCGAGCTTGCTTCCGCGCCGTATCCGATCGTGCCGGGGCATGAGTTCAGCGGCGAGATCGTTGCATTGGGGCCAGGCGCGCCGGGGAAGTGGCGAGTCGGGGATCGTGTGACGGTCGATCCGATCCTGCCCTGCGGGCAGTGCGCGGCATGCTGTTCGGATTACCTGATGGAGTGTGAGCAGCGCGGTGCTATCGGTGAGACGGTGAACGGTGCGTTCGCGGAATACGTCGCTGTGCCCGCCGCCAACTGTTACCGGATGCCGGACTCGATGACCTGGGAGCAGGCAGCGATGGTCGAACCGGCCTCGCGTGCACTCAGGGCCGTGCGCAGGTTCGGCGTCGTCGCTGGGCAGCGTGCACTGGTCGTGGGAGCGAACACGACTGGGCTGCTGTTGCTGCAGGTGCAGCGACTCAGCGGTGTCAAGGTAACCCTCGTTGACCGCGACCCGGGGCTGCTGGATCTCGCGATGGACCTCGGCGCGTGTGCGGTTGCCACGGACATCGCCCAGGTCGGCGGTGAGAAGTTCGATGTTGCGATCGACTGCACCGGCGACCCGGAGGCGATGGAAGGGGCATTCGATGCGGTACACGCCGATGGCCGGCTGCTCGTGTTCGGGACGCCCCACGCGAGCGGGCGCATCCAGTTGTCGCGAGTTCCGTTCTACGATCTGCAAGCCGAGCTGAATCGCTCGATGGCCGTGCTCAACAGCTTCGGCGTCGCGCTCGAACTGATCGCATCAGGATCGATCCGAACCGATCCGTTGCTGACTCACGCCTTGCCGCTTGCGAGCTTCGACGAAGCCCTGAAACTGACCCGCAGCGGCGCCGAGTCGAAGGTCCAGGTGCTGCCGGACTTCGAGGCGCTCGATCCCGAGCGGTCCACCGAACTCGGTGGGCGTGGTCAGTAGTCCAACGTGCTCGTGACCGTGATCGTCGGCACCGGCCGAGCGTCCGAGCCGAGCACCCCCTTCGGAACCAGATTCACTCCCAGCAAGACATGGAGGAAACGGCATGGCAGAAGTCGCCTACGTGGAGGCATCGCGGGTCTACGGCGGTGCTTCGCAGGTGCGCGCCGTCAATCGGCTCGACCTTTCCATCTCCGACGGTGAATTCCTGGTCCTGGTCGGCCCGTCAGGATCGGGCAAGTCCACCGCCCTGCGCATGGTGGCCGGCCTGGAAGAAGTCGACGAAGGAGAGATCCGCATCGGCTCCCGGGCGGTGAGCGGCCTCCCGCCGAAGGACCGCGACATCGCGATGGTCTTCCAGTCCTACGCCCTGTACCCGCACATGACTGTCGCGGAGAACATGGGTTTCGCGCTGAAGCTCCGGCGCATGCCCGGATCCCAGATCAAGGAGAAGGTCGCCGAAGCCGCGGCGATGCTGGACCTCACCAAGTACCTGGACCGCAAGCCCAAGGCGCTCTCCGGTGGGCAGCGGCAGCGGGTCGCCATGGGCCGTGCGATCGTGCGGGAGCCGAGCGTATTCCTGATGGACGAGCCCCTGTCCAATCTGGATGCCAAGCTCCGGGTGGAGACGCGGGCGAACATCGCGTCGCTGCAACAGCGCCTGGGGACGACGACGATCTACGTGACGCACGATCAGGTCGAGGCGATGACGATGGGGGACCGGGTGGCGGTGCTCGCCGACGGTGTGTTGCAGCAGTGCGCCAGCCCTCGGGAGTTGTACGAGGCCCCGGCGAACTCGTTCGTCGCGGGTTTCATCGGCTCGCCCGCAATGAACCTGCTGGTCCTGCCGTTGGACGCGGCCGGTGTCGTGATCGGCGGAGTGAGGGTCGCACTGCCCCGGGAGCTGCTTTCGGATGCCTCCGCCAAGCAGTTGGCGGAGGTGACCTTCGGGGTGCGGCCGGAGTCGTTGCGACTGGTCGGGGCGGACGCGGAAGGTTTTGAACTCATCGTGCGGCTGGTTGAAGAACTGGGCTCGGACGCCTATGTGCACGGCGTTGTTGCTGGGTCGGAGCAGCGCATGGTCGTCCGCGTGGATGGCCGGACCCCGCCCTACATCGGTCAGCGGATCCGGGTCGCAGTGCGCGATTCCGCCGAGGTCCACGTGTTCGACCCGAACACGGCGCAGCGGTTGAGCGGCTCTCCATGAGGCGCGTTTTGCCGCCGGCCTGGCGCTACCAGGCAGAGTGCACTAGCCGAAAGGTCAGTTCTGGTTGCCGGATCGGCTACCGCGCCAAGATTCAGGCATGGTTGGTCTGTAACCGTCGGGTCAAGGAGGAGTTCGTTGGCGACGATCGATCTGCCTGAAGATGTTGAGCACGTGCTGCGGCAGCTGGAGTCCGAGATGGCGGATACTCGCGAGTACATCCTGCGATGCCGTGCGTTGGGGGACGAACAGGCGGCTCAACTCCACGTCATCTGGATCGACCTCCTGCTGGACGAGTGGAGCCGTTGCCGGTTGGTCGCGCAAGAGTCCTGACCAGAGCTCTCCCACATAGAGGCGGCATAGAGAAATTGTGAAGACGGGCTTCGCACACTGAGATCACATCATCACTCAACGTGTGGGAGTCCCGATGGACCGAGTGCGAGTGGCCGTGCAGGCAGCAGACCCCATCACCCTGGCCGGCCTCACCAGCTGCCTGACGTCACGGCCGGAGCTGGTCATAGAGCCGACCCGCGCTGAGGCCGACGTGATCGTATTCGCCACGGATCGGGTCAACACCCAGGTCCTGGCCGACCTGCGGCAGTCGGCGCAAGAGGTCTCCGTGCCCAGAGTGCTGGTGACCAACGAGCTCAACCCCGTTGACGTGCTCAGTGTGGTCGAATCCCGTGTGGTGGCTGTGCTGCCGCGAACGGGCGCGACCGGGACGAGGCTGATCAACAGCGTCCTCGCTGCGGCCAACGGCGGGGGCGTGATGCCGCCCGATCTGCTAGGCGAGTTGCTCAAGAAGATCGACTACCTGCGCCGGGAAGTGCTGACGCCCCGTGGCTTGAACTCGTCCGGGCTGACCAACCGGGAGGTCGCCGTCCTGCGGTTGATGGCCGATGGAATGGACACCGCGGAGATCGCGCAGAAGCTGTGCTATTCCGAGCGGACCGTCAAGAATGTCATCTACGGCGTGACCGGTCGGCTCAACCTGCGCAACCGGCCGCACGCGGTGGCTTATGCCATGAGAGCCGGGGCGATCTGACCGAGCTCGGCAACGGGGTGGTGAGCGTGCAAAGTCTGGGCGTGGTCCTCACTCCTTGCCGGGTGAACGGCTGCGGCATTGGGCGACCTGCTGCTGGATGTCGACCCGGCGACTATCTGTGATGGTCTTGACGCTGGCGCCGTTGCGGGTGTCCGGGCTGCCAGTGGTCGCTGTGAGTGCGGGTGGGGTCTAGAGATGATGTAGAGAGTTTGTGAAGACGGGCTTTGCACACTGAGATCACAACATCACGGAGTGTGTGGGAGATCCTGATGGACCGAGTGCGAGTGGCCGTGCAGGCAGCAGACCCGATCACCCTGGCCGGCCTGGTGAGTTGTCTGAAGTCGCGGTCGGAGTTGTTCGTGGTGCCGAGTCCGGCCGAAGCCGATGTGGTCGTGTTCGCCGCGGACCGTGTGAATGCCCAGGTGCTGGCTGGTCTGCGACTGTCGGCACAGCAGGTATCGGTGCCTCGTGTGCTGGTGACCAACGAACTCGATCCCTCCGATGTCCTGCGTGCGGTGGAGGCCCGTGTGGTGGCGGTGCTGCCACGAATCGCCGCGACCGGGACGAGGCTGATCAACAGCGTGGTGGCCGCGGCCAGGGGTGGTGCTGTGATGCCGCCGGATCTGCTGGGCGAGTTGCTCAAGCAGGTCGATCATCTGCAGCGTGAGGTGCTGGCGCCGCGGGGTTTGAACGCGGCCGGGCTGACCAGCCGTGAGGTTGACGTGCTGCGGTTGATGGCCGATGGGCTGGACACCGTGGAGATCGCGGAGAAGCTGTGTTATTCGGAGCGGACGGTGAAGAACGTCATCTTCGGGGTGACCAATCGCCTGAACCTGCGTAACCGGCCGCACGCGGTGGCTTTTGCGATGAGAGCCGGAGCGATCTGATGGGTGTGCGGATCAGGGCAACGGCCGGTTGCGTCCCCGCCGCGGTAGGCCGCGAAAACCGCAGCCACGGCAACGCCATGACGCAGAAGAACTCGAGGTCCACTCGGGACACCCTTGCGGCGAGAACGACTCGCCGTGTGCTGCCCTGCAGTGACGAGCAAGGCCACGACCGCGAACTCACCCTCACATTCACCGGCCGCCAGCTGGTGCTGACCGCACCGGACGGCACCGCTGCGGTCCTCACTCCCTTGCAGAGCGAACGATTGCGGTCCGCGGTCCGCGATCTGCTGCTGGATGTCGACCCGGGCGATTACGCGTGATCGGCCTGCAGACTCTCCGGTTCGCGCCTGCGGACCTCGTCGACGATGGCCACTCGGGAATGCGCGTTGAGCTTTCCCAGGATGCGGGCGACGTGACTTTGCACCACGCGTCTCGGCAGGCCCAGTTCGGCCGCGATGTCCGGGTTGGAACGGCCCTCGGCCACGAGAACCGCGATCCGGACCTCATCGCGGGACAGCGCCTCCCAGCCCTCGGCGGGATGGACGACCGAGATGTCCGGACTCGGGCGGATCCCGAACCCGCGGAGTCGTGACTCGGCGCGGCGGATGTCCCAGCGGGCGGACAGCCCGGCGAAGTGCTGGATCGCCTCGTCGAGTGCGCACTGCGCGTCCTTGAGCAGATTCCGTTGCGCCAGAAGTAAAGCAGCATCCTCCAAAGCCCCGGCCAGTTCGACCACGCGCCCCACTTCCCGGTAGTGCCGCCCCGCCGCCATGACCGGTTCGGGGTCACCAGCGATGAGTCCCTCGCAACGGGCCGCTGCGGCGAATGCCCGGGCCGGCCGGGTTTCCTTGGCGGCTTCCTCCCGGCACACGGCCAACGCCTGGTTTGCCAGATCGAGGTCGCCGAGTTCGACCGCCAACCGGACCATGATCGGCAACCACTGGTGGCGCAGCATCAGCGGGGCGAATCCGGGATTCAGGATCGGGTCCATAATCGACAGTGACTTCTCCGGCTCGCCGCGTTGTTCGGCCGCCAACGCCCGGGCGATCAGCAAGAAGTCAACATTCTCGCGCTCCGCGCCGCTGGATGGCGCGTATTCCTCGGCCGCGTCCAGATGGCGGGCGGCTGTCTTGCCGTCTTCCCGCTGCCCGGCGATCAACGCACTGACGCCGTGCGAAAGCAGCGCCGCTGGGCCGGGCTCGCGCAACCCGTAGAAGGAGATCGCGGGGCCGTCCTCGGTCAAGGTCTGCAACTGGAGCATGGCGTCGTCCCAGCGGCCTACCCAGAAGTAGTGGACCGCCTCGGTAACTTGGAGGCCGCTGGACGGAAGGTGCTGGGCCGCGATCTGGCGGGCCTCGAGCATCGTCGTTTCCGCCTCGTCGAGGCGATCCAGGTTCTGCAGCGTGAACGTGCGGTTGTCGAGCAGGTCGAAGCGGAACTCGGAGAATTCGGGATCATCTCCGACCACTTCGAGCGCCTTGTCGACGTGCTCGAGCGCGCGTACGTGATCCCGCTGCACCGTCTCGACCAGCCACATGGTCTGCAATGCGTGCGCGATGGGGTAGGGTTCGCCGGTGGTTACTGCCTGCGCGTAGGCATTGTCGGCGCTTTTCTGAGTGGCGTCGAGATCGCTGAGGTCGCCGCGCTGGAAGTTCGCTGCCAGCGACCTGTGCCTACTGCGCCAGATCGCCGGTACTGCTGGATCGTCGGCCGCGTTGCCCAGCGTGTCGAGAGCAGCGGCCAACTCGCCCTTGCGGTACAGCGTCGCGACCAGCAGCTGTCGCATCTCCGCCGACCGGTACGGGTCGGTGGCGATCGCGAGGGCCTGGCGTGCTTTGTTTTCCGTGTCGCGTCCCGCCCGGAACATTACCTTCACGAGCGCGGCGAGCAGCACTTCCCGGTTCGGGTCACCGACCGGGCAGGTTTCCAGCGCGCGTGCGAAAAGGTCGATGGCGATCAGCGGGGCACGGTTGGACACCGCGACGTGATGCTCCGCCAGCCATTCCAGTACCCAGCGGTCGTTGGCGATCGATGCTGCGAGAAGATGCTCGGCGACCTGCTCGACCCGTGCGCCGACCTCAGACAATTTTTCCGCCGCCTGCCGGTGCAGTGCGCCCCGGGCGGCCTTCGGGATTCCGTCGTAGAGCGCCTGGCGCAGCAACGGGTGGCGGAATGCCATCTGGACTTCGGCATCGACCAGAACGTCGGCAGAGACGGCCTCTTCGAAGGCGTCCAGCAGCTCGAACGCTTGTCTACCCATGGCTGCGGCGACTTCGGTGCAGGAGAACTCCAAGCCGAGCAGTGCGCCCCAGCGAAGCACTTCCCGGGTTGGCGAGGAGAGGAACTCCAGTCGTTTGCCGATCGCGGCGACCAAAGACCGAGGGGCTTGCGAGATCGACGAGGCGGGAACGTCTGCGGTGCCATTGGTGATCGCTACTGCCTCAGAGCGTAGCAGTGTGCCGGTGATTTCCTGCACATAAAGCGGGTTGCCCGCCGCGCGCCCTGCAATTTCCCGCAGCACTGGCCCTGGTTTGGCCCCGACGATCTCGCGAAGCAGCTGGATGGTCTCCAGATCGGTCAGCGGTTCGAGGAGGAAGACTTCACCGTCGCGCGACTCGACGGCGCGGCGCAGCTGCCGCAGCTCAACCCTGTCGGGTGCCGGGCGTGTCGCGGCCACGAGCAGCAACGGCAACTGGCGCGTTGCCGCGCAAAGCCGGTGCCACACCAGCACGCTGGCTTCGTCCGCCCACTGCAGGTCGTCGATGACCAGGATCAGCGGCGAGATGGCACACAGCTCGTCGACGAGCTCCAGGAGCTGATCCACCGGCTCCGTGGAGCGCTCACCGTGCAGGGTGGCGGCCAGCTTCGCCCGTCGCGGGTCGGGTGCTTTCGTATCGATGCCAAGGCATTCCGCCATGACCTGCAGCGGGAACCGCTGACTCAGTTCGTCGGCGACCGCCCAGGCGAGTTGGCAGCCGAGACGGCCGGCCTCGGCGAGGGCGACCGTGAGCAGCTCCGACTTGCCGATACCGGGTTCGCCCTCGATCCACACCGAACGGCCGCGGCCGGCCAGCACTTCCGCGACCAGTTCCTGCAGGCGCGTGCTTTCAGCCAGGCGTCCGACGTAACGCCTCTTGTCGCTTTGCTGCAGTGCCCGGTTGACGTAGGCGGGAACGATCGAGAGCGGCGTGGCGTGGCGAACCAGCGATTTCCGCGCCGGTGTCGGGCTCAACTCAGGATCGTTGGCCAGGATCTGTTCATGCACTCGCCTCAGCTCAGGCCCAGGTTCGATGCCGAGCTCTTCGATCAACGCCCGGCGGGCCTCGCGGAAGATCTCTAACGCCTCCGCCGGTCTGCCACTGCGGTACAAGGCGGTCATCAGCAGCGCGCGCAGGGACTCACGCAACGGGAATTCGCGGACCAGGCCGGCAAGTTCGGCCGCCAGCTCGACGTGGCTGCCGTGCGCGAGCATTGCTGTCGAGCGGTGTTCGATGGTCATGAGCCGTAACTCAGCGAGTCGTTCGCGCTGCAGCTGGGCGAACGGTCCCGGAATACCAGCGAGAGCCTCCCCTTGCCACAAGCCCAATGCGGCGTCCAGGGACTCGACCGCGCCCTCGTGCTCGCCGGAGGCGAGCTGCTGCCGCCCCTGCTCGCGCAACCGATCGAACACCTTGACGTCCAGGTTCTCCGTCGGCAGCCGGAGCGTGTAACCGGCGGAATGCGAGATCAGGACGCCGTCGTTGGACCGGTGGGAGCGCTGCGGTTCCAGCCTGCGGCGCAGTCCCGAAATGTAGGTGTAGACGCTGCCTTCGGCGCTGGCCGGCGGGCGATCCCCCCAAAGGGCGTTGATGATTTCGTGCCGGGGTACGACGTGGTTGGCCTGCAGCGCCAGCACCGCGAACACGGCTCGTTGGCGTGGCGGACCAAGCGAGATCTCGTCCTGTCCGAGCCAAACACGCAGCGGTCCAAGCAACGTGACCTGAAGCGGTCCGTTCGCGCTTGCCGGCATCGCCACCCCTATTTCCACGGTCGCAAAAGATAGCGTCTCTCTACGCAATAGTGCACCTTCGGGAACCGCATCGTGCCCACGGTGGCTTATTGCCCGAAGGATTGCCTGTTTGTACACGCGTGGGGTTGCGATCGGGCTCCGGTTTCCGGTATCGGATCGCCTGGATCGATCAATCGGTCAAAACGGATTTTCTCCGCGGCGACGAAGGCGGCCTCTTGGTCTGGTTGAGTGCCTGCGGAACGGAGCGGCCCTGGTGTCGCCGGAGGCTGAAGATGTCGTGAAGAAGGCGTGAATCCGGGTTGGCCATGCTGCATTTCGGGTGGGAGTCAAGCTTGAAGGAGTGCAGCATGATGGCCAAGAACCACCGGACGATCATCCGCTTCGCCACTGTCTTCAGCCTGGCCACGCTGCCAGGGGTGAGCGCCCCGGTTCGGGTGGAACTGCGGTACGAAACCCGCGACCCGTATGCGGTGGTCATGATCTTCAACGCGGGACAGAGCAGCCAGGTTCGCTGGGAAGTCGCCCGCGACCTGCTCGCCGACGGGCTCGTCGCCGCCAGCGGGGAAGGTGACATGCGCATCGGCCCTTGTCCGGGCAAGCCCGAGCTCGTATTGATCACGTTGCGTTCACCGTCGGGAGAAGCCACCTTCGAAGCGCCGGCTGAGAAGCTGGCGCAATTCTTGGACGACACAATTGACATCGTCGAACCCGGCGACGAACACCAGTGGATGAGTGTCGACGAGGCGTTGAACCGGCTGCTCCCGAACGACCGGTAACCGACCGGTATTCACCCTCGCGCCGTGCGGTGTCGGCAAGGACCGACGCCGCACGGCGCATTCGTGTGCGTACCGCAGAGTGATTCGCGCACTTGTCGAGGGGGACAGGATTTCCTGCCCCCCTCGCGCGGAGATGCTTGGTGGCACGTGCATCGTGCACGGTTGGCCGGATCAAGCCAGGCCGAGGAATCGGGGGGCTTTGATCGTGACCGTCGGGGTATCGGTGACAGCTTGCGCCTCCAGGCGGCTGATGTGGGTGAGATCGCCGTCGTAGGTTTCGATGACTGTCCGAAGGATTTTGCGGTCTTCACGTGACACCATTCGCCGCTTGGCCGCGGCGATGGACGCCAGCGCTTCCGCCGCGGGCAACGCCTTTCCGCCTTCCAGGTAGCCGGCCACCTTGTTCGCCTGTTCGTCGTTCAGGGCCGAGCCCATGTGGAAGAGCACCTGGTCGAGGGCGTTGCTGAAGCTCTGCGAGGATTCGGGGGCGATGGTGCCCGGGTCCATGACAGACATGTCGTTCTCCCTTGCGTGCGTCAGGGGCAAATGCTCCGCGGCGTGCGATTACGAATTTGTGCGTAGACAGCGAACGGCCGGGCGACGCGCCGCCTGGACCGGGGAGGGTGGCGGAGCATCTCGTTCCCGAAACGGTCGATCCCTGTGCCCGCAGCACAAAGCTACCGGCCCCGGCCTAGCACTGGCCACGACTTGAGTTGTGCGTTGCCCGCACGACTCACCAAGATTGCACTCGTCCCCAGTGCCCGGCCGAGTTCCGCGGGCGCACGGGGTACTGCCCTGCGATGGCGTGCGGTACGCGCCAGTGCGTTCGCAGTCGCTTGGGCGGACAGAAATCGTGCGCGCGGTTGATCGCCGCGCATCCCAGCTGTGCGATCGGCCGGTTGCCAGGTATCCGGACCGGAATCCAGTAAGTTGATCATCTACGCCGTCATGGACGGCCCGTGCCGATCGGGTGCGCAACAGCGAGAAGCTGCTGGTCGCTCGGAGCTCAGGTATCAACGGTGCCATGACGTCGACTTCTGGTCACGCGCCCAACCCGACGGACACGGCTCGAGTCAAACGGGCAAACCAGCCTGCACTTTTTCCCTCGTTCGCCGAGTTCTGATGTACTACTGAGGACCGGAAAATCTAAGCTGCCGACTGTGTTTCTCGGCGAGCCTCCGCAACTGGCCAATTGCCGGAAAAGATGGGGTCGACCGAGTATTCGGAAGTCTGAGAAATTTAGATTCTCTTTAGTTGGTTGAATCGTGGAAAGGTTCTAGTGTGGTCTCGAGTGCGATTCCTTACGGGCAGGTTCTCTTCACGCACGGCCATGCCGCGGAGGCGGAACGGTTGACTGCGTTAGCGGCGGCGTTTGACTCTGACACCATCCACCGGCTCGAGAGGCTCGGTATCCGGCCCGACTGGAACTGTTTGGAGATCGGAGCTGGCGTCGGTACGATCTCCAACTGGCTGGCAGCCCAATGCCCTCGCGGGCGTGTCGTTGCCACCGATCTCGACACCAGCCTGATTTCAGACGAAGGGTCTCCCCCAAATTTGCAGATTATCGCGCATGATGTGACGGTCGATGATCTCCCCGAGGGCGCCTTCGATCTGATTTGCTCCAGGTTTGTGTTCGAGCACCTCGCTGACCGTGACGCCGTGCTCGCCAAGGTGGTCCGCTCGCTGGCCCCAGGTGGCTGGCTCCTCCTGGAGGACACCGGACCGTTCCCGTTCGACTCATCGCCGAATGAGTTGTACCGCAAGGTCAGTAAGGCGGTGCTGTCGATCGCCACCAAGCGAATGGGAAGCGACTACGAATGGTCGCGAGCGTTCCCGGCCCAGTTGCGCGCGAACGGGCTGGTCAACACTGGTGTCCATGCCTCGAGCCACGGGGTTGGAGCCACCCCGATGGGCCGTGCGTGGCGGCTGACTGCCGAGCACATCGCGGCCGACCTGAATACATACTTCGGGATTACCGCAGTCGAGCTTGCGGAGTTTGCCGACCAGGTCGAGAGCTCCTCGTTCGATGACCTGTGCATCGCGAGCGTCGCAGCCTGGGGGCAGCGACCTCCAGCGGCAGATCTGCCCAACCCGCGATTCCCTGCGTGAGGGAGACCAAGATGCCGACCCAGCTGATATCCGATCACGGGGGCGCTGCGGTCGCGTGAGTATCAGCTCGGTGCCGAATCAGTTCTCGCGGAATCATCCACCACGTTCTTATCTCGTCACATCTTGAGAGCAGGCAAATGGACCTTGAACTGAAGGATCGAGTGATACTCGTCACCGGGGCATCTGTCGGCATAGGACGGGCAACTGCCGAGCTACTCGCAGCGGAAGGAGCCACCGTAGTTGGCGTGAGCCGCAATCTGGGTCCTAGCGACCCAGATCGACAGATCGATCACGTCATCGCCGATGTGACTGACCCGCAAGCGGGTGATCGCATCGTCGAGACAGTGCTGGAACGCCACGGCCGCCTCGATGGACTGGTCAACAACGCGGGTGGGTTGGATCTCCGAAGTGGCTTCCTCGACATCACCGAGGAACAATGGCTCGACATGTTCGACTTGAACTTCCATGCCGCGCGGCGCATGAGCAAAGCCGCCCTGCCGGCACTCCTCGAATCTGGCGACAGTGCCATCGTCAATATCTCCAGCTCTTCCGCCCATTTAGGCACAATGCTGAATCCCGACTACGCGGCGGCCAAGCTGGCGCTGTTGTCCCTGTCAAAAACCTTGGCTGCCGAGTTCACCGGCGAGGGAGTCAGATCAAACGTGGTCACTCCTGGACTGACCAGGACGGCAATCTATGACCGTCCCGGCGGTTTCGGAGAGCAAGTGGCAAAGCTCCGCGGGATCGAATTTGCTGGCATCGTCGACTACATGGCCACTTCAGTTCGCCCGCAACTGACGAAACGAGTCAGTGAACCCGAGGACGTCGCTCGCGTGATTGCCTACCTTGTCTCCCCATTGGCAAGCCAAGTTACAGGCGCGGAATGGGTAGTCGATTCTGGCGTGCTTATGCAGGTCTGAGCAGGCTGCAAGGTCGTTACAACCCCACCACGGTGTGGGTCACCAACGCATTATCCTGTGCTGAGCTTGAAACCTGGAATCAGACTGCCGCTGCGCGACCGAAGCGCGCAGCGGCAGTCTGATTCGTCAGCGTGACTTACCGACAGGGTAGGACTTGGCGGATTTCCCCGAGCTGGGCATACCCAGGTCAGGGCACCCACAGTCCGGGGAGCCTCTGAGGTTCCGCTACCCGCACCGCCACGCATAACCTCATTGAGACTATTGGTCAGATCTGCGGCGTTGACGCCCATGCGTGGGCCGAAGAACCGTAGGTGATGACGTTTCCGCCTCGGCTCGGACGGAACTTGCCGCTCTGGACCCAGAACGTGGACGGGCTGTTGATGCCGTAAACGTTGATTGACTCGGCGGCGGTACTGGACCCAAGGCCAGTGAACTTCTGGCACTGATCACGGTGCACGATTTTCGTGGTCATACCGCCTCGCGCAGGAAACTCCACGTAGGACGCGTAGTCGCCCCGCGAGCACACGGTAAGCTGACCGGTGGCGGCTGAGGCGGGCGTCGTGGCAGCCAGCATGGTGGCCTATGCCAGGACACCGACAGCGATGGCGGAAGAACTTGCTCGCTTGACGGTGTTCACGAAGGACATATTTTCTCCGTTTCAGGTGTCTCTGCGTCGGATCACTATTGCTGCGGTCGCATGGAAATCGCGTTGCGAAGCTATGCCGGAGAGACTCGGCTCCGCAACGTCAGACATTCTCGGGGGCGCGCTGCACGGTCCGTGAGTACCTTGTGTCAACGGCGGCCGAATGTGGGCTCTGGCACGGTTTCCGTGAATCTGCCCCGGGCTTCAGTCGCTGAGCAAGATGCGTTTGCGGAGCAGGTCGGGCTTGGCCCGGCCGAACATCTGTCTTTTGATCATCTTGATGCGGTTGACGTGCCCTTCCACCGGGCCGCTGTTGTAGGGCAGGGTCAGCCCGGCGGTGAGAGCGTCTTGGTCGCGTCGCAGGCCGACGACGAAGGAGCGTAAAGCAGGTTGATCATCGGCGTTGACGGCGGCCATCCATCCCTCCAGCTCGTGACCGCGGAGGCCGCACATCATGGTGGCGAAGGCACGGACATGACCAGCCAGCGCAGAAAGTGGTGGGCTGGCAGTGAGAATCGCGTCGAGCCTGCGTTGGTCCTTCGTTTCCATGTTGTCCGGATCGCTCATGATCCAGCCCACGACCCGCCGCACCGAGGGTGGCTTACGAGGCGGTTTGGGAACGCGACCGGCCTTGCGGAACGGACGTAGGTCCCGCGCACGATCTTCTGGCCACGCCACCGCGGTAGCCGCGTGCCGTGATCTCGGCGAACAGGACAGCGGCATTGGTGCACCCGTCGTTGAAACGTTGCTGCAGGTAGGGCTTGAACTCCTCCAACAGGCTCGGTCGTCTGCCGGTGCCGTTACGGGTTAGCAGCTCCTCAACCGCATCGGCGCGGGCGAAGCGGCGCACGGTCCCTCGCGCAAGCCCGAGCCGGGCAGAGATTGCCCTGATGCCCACGCCGTCGGCGAGCAAGGCATGGATTGCGTCGTAGCGCTGCCGCGTCCGAGTCGCGATCCGATCCGTTCTGTCCTTTGGCTGGACAGGCACCACCGGCACCGTGGCGTGATCGTCTTGGTCGTGCTGCTGATCGGCATCAGGGCCAGGGCCAGTGTCCACCGCTGCACTCAGGCATTCCTGGTGTCGGGCGACCGTGCGCTCCACCGCGCCGGCAAGGTTGTTCCAAATGTGCCACCTGTCGGCTACCTGCAGCGCGTCCTGGGCGCCGTCGCGGGTGCCCTCGGCGTAGGCGCCGGCGCGGTCCCGGCAGACAATCTCCACACCGGGATGGGAGTGCAACCACGAGGTCAGTGTTTCGGCGGTGCGGTCGGTGAGCACGTCGACCGGGCGGCGGGACCCGACGTCGATCAGGATCGTGCCGTAGTAGTTTCCCCGGCGGAGGGCGAAATCGTCCACACCGAGCACCCGAGGAGTCGACTGTTCAGGGTCGGGCAGGGCGCGAATCATGCGCAATAACGTCATCCGGCTGACCGCGGCCGCCAGGGCGCTGGGCCAGCCGCGCGCCGGGGCGACCACCCAGCGACAGTGCGACCGCGCACAACACCCGCTCCAGCACCCTAGTGCGCCAACCATAGCGCGCCGCCAACTCAGGCACGGCTTCAGCGAAGGTCTTCTTGGCGCACTCAGTGTTATCGCAGAAAAACCGGCGGACTCGTAGGCGAATCAACACCTCCCGGCAGGAGATCGAGGTGTCGGACAACCGCCGTTGGTAGCGGCTGTGCACCCGATCGGACAGCGTTACGCAGCCAGGGCACGCAACGTGCCCGGCCAGCGTACTCGCCTCGATCCGCACCACCGGTCCCGCAGCATGCATACCGTCTACTCGTAACTGGGCAAGATGCGGAAACAGGGCTTCGAGCACTCCAAGATCAGCACACCGGGTACATGATCAACTACGTGGCGAGCGGACGGCGCCCGGGTCCATCACGGAAAGCGTGCCAGATCCAGGATTCACCCGCCCGCGACACCTTGGTTGCTGCCGGCTCCGTGTGCTATGGCGAATACAAGTAGCACTCGCCTGCGCGCATCTTGCCGCACGCCGTTGGGTGGATGGATGTGCAGGAAACGTGGGTCGATCAGGCAACTTCGAGGATGGCGCCCTTTCGTCCACCGTACCGAGGTTCCTAGGTTTTCGGCGTCCGGGTCGGATTCGGCCGGTCCGGCGCAAGGCCGTCCGCGCGGTGCTGTCTGGGCTGTTGGCTGCACAGATCAAGTGGTTCGCGTGCCGCGACCGCAGACAGGGAGGCTCGCTGTGCAATCGGACATTGAGCCGGATCCGCGCCCGGTCGCGAGCCCCGGTGCAGGCACGATTCTGTCGGCGTTCGCCGATCTTCATGAGCGCGACATGCACCGCGAGCTTTTCGTCTTCGTCGACGACGAGGGCCGCGATGTCGAGACGATGACAGTGCATCGTCTGGCCCAGGACGCGCACCGGGTCATGTCTCTGCTGGAAGAACGGGACGTCCAGCGTGGCGACCGGGCCCTGCTGGTCTACCTGCCTTCCCTGGACTTCGTCAGCGCGTTCCTTGGATGTCTTGCCTGCGGCGTGATCCCAGTTCCGGTCGCCGCGCCGAATCCGTTCAGGCTCGCGAACGACACCGGGGCTTTGGCGGCCATTGCCGTCAGCTCCGGTGCGCGTGTGGTGCTGACCCACGATGCCTACCAGGGGGCGATCGAGGCTGCGATAAGAGCGCGCCCGCTCCCGCCCGAGGCGCCCAAACTACCCGAGATTCCTTGGCTGGCCACCGATTCACGCGATGGTGGCGAGGTGGACGTGGTCGACCTGCGGCGTTGGTACGCCCCCGCAGATCCCGATGAGCCGGCATTCCTGCAGTACACGTCCGGCTCGACGGGCTTCCAGAAAGGCGTGATCGTCAGCCATCGCAACATCTACCACGAGTTGCTGTTCCTGGCCGCGGACCTGGGGCTCGGCGACGACACGGTCGCGGTCACCTGGGTACCGCACTTCCATGACCTCGGATTGATCAGCTTCCTGCTGAACACCATCGCGGGGAACTCCGGGCGGACCTACGTGATGTCGCCCCTGAGCTTTCTGCAGCGGCCCTCGGTGTGGTTCGACGTCATGTCCCGGGTACGCGCCACGCACACGTCGGCGCCGAACTTCGCCTACGACCTGATGGTCCGCAAGACGACCTTGGAGCAGCGCGCCGAATGGGACCTCAGCACCGTGCGAATTCTCGGCTCCTCAGGGGAAATGGTGCTGCCACAGACCATGGAGCGGTTCTGGAACGCCTTCATACTGCGCGGTCTGAAGCCCGCGGTGTTCCACCCCGGTTACGGCATGTCCGAGCACACATTCAGCCTGAGCGTGGGCAGCGGTGGACCGATGTGGGTGGACAAGCGGGAGCTGGAGAAGGGCCGCGTGCGGCCGGTGGAGGCCGGGTCCGCGCGGGATGCGGTCGGTCTTTATGGCAGCGGTTGGGTCACCAAGGAAGATGCCCGCGTCCGCATCGTCGATCCCGACACCCACAAGCCATGTGATCCAGGGCAGGTGGGGGAGATCTGGGTCGACTCGCCCACCAAAGCCCTCGGGTACTGGGGCTTGGCGGACGAGACCCGTGAGACTTTTCGCGCTCGCGTTTCCGACGGCGACCCCCGCGAGTATCTGCGGACGGGTGATCTCGGTTTCCTGCACAACGGGGAATTGTTCGTCACCGGTCGGCTCAAGGAGGGATCGCGTGCGACGAGGTGGTCGTAGGTGCTCCGGGCCCGGTGCTCAAGACGACCAGCGGCAAGGTGCGTCGCGCCGCGTGCCGCGCGCAGTACTTCCAGCGAGCAGGGGAGCAACCCGATGAGCAGTGATTCGCTGTTTCCGGGGCTGCGGATCTCCACCGGACCGGATGATCCGCGACTACACGACGTCGATGGCGACTTCACCGCATTGCTCCGGAAATTGAGGGGCACCTGTGATCAAGCATCTGCGTCAGGGGTGCGCCCGACCTCGACAGTCTGCGTCGTTGGTGCGGGTCCGAGCGGTCTGACCGTCGCGCACGAGCTGGAACACCTCGGGCACACCGTCGTGGTGTTGGAGCGCGAGCCGGTCGTCGGTGGCAAGTCCGTTTCGGTCGACGTCGACGGACGTCCCTACGATCTGGGCGCCCACATCTGCGCGCCGCGCTACGAGGAGTTGGCCGAACTGGCGGCCGAGTTCGGTGTCGATACCGTGGAAACCACAGCGGCCTACGAGTACGGACACCGACCGGTGTATTCGTCGCTCTCCGAGTGTGGCGTTCTTCCGGAGATCAGAGTTCTCGCGGTACTCGCGATTGCGGGAACAGACTTTTTCAGACATCGGGGCCGCTGGGCTGGCGCACTCTGCGGGGTCGTTGGCTCAACCGATATCGAAATGGGCGGTCGGCAACGATATCTTGGCCATGACGGATTCGTTCGGATCCGGTTACACGGCATCGGGATACGGCTATCCGCACGACGACGTTCCCGCACTGTATTTCGTCAAGCATGCCGAGATGACCGGCCTGGTGTCCGTCGGCCCGCGATCCACCGGGCATGCCGGAACCTTCACGATCTCCGGTGGCTCGGGCAGCTGTGGCAGCGCGTTGCCGGCAGTCTCGCCGATGTGCGCACCAGTACGCACGTCACATCGATCGAACGCACATCCAGCGGCGTCGTCGTGCACACCGACTCCGGTGCTGTGCTGGCGGATTCGCTCGTTCTGTCCGTTCCTCTCGACCGTGTCGTCGACGTGCTCGAGGCCACTGCCGATGAACGGGACATCGCGGCGAGGATTCGCACGATCGACTACTACACCGTGTTTTGCCGGATCTCGGGACTGCCCAGAGGCGGCATGTATCTCGTCCGTTCCAAGGGCGAGGCGCCGCCACCTGGCCACTGCATTGCCTATCACAACCGGTATTCCGACACCAACGTCTACACCTGCTACTCCTACGGTGCGCAAGGCATGGAGGCCGCAGACATCGTTCGGCAGTTGCGTGACGACGTGGCTGCGATGGGCGGCCAAGTCACGGAAGTGCTGATCACCCGCCGCTGGCCGTACATGCCGCACTTCGGCGCTGAAGATCTCGCGGACGGAATTCTCGATCGTCTTGAGCGCATGCAAGGAGACAGCCGGACCTATCACGTCGGGAGTCTCCTGGGCTTTGAGCTGATCGGGACCAATGTGGGCTATTCCCGGCAACTCGCGCAAAGCTACTTTGCAGCTCCGGTGGACGACAGCAGCCGCGGGGAGAACCGGCGCGATGCACAGTGATCGCAGGTGCGGTCTGAAGCCGAGCTGCTGGCGCGCCAACTGGTCACGCTGATGGACGATCAGCACGCCGACGCGCGAGAGGTGGAGCGGAAACCGATGCTGGCCGTTGCACTGAACCCGCCCCGGCCCTTCTTCTGCGTCGGCGGCGCGGTCGGAGCAGCGCATCAGTTGCAGCCGCTCGCTGATGATCTGGGCCCTGGATACCCGTTCTACGGTCTTCAGGCCCCGGGGTATGACGGCGGTGAGCCGGCTCTCGACCAGGTCGAGGAACTCGCCGACCGGTATCTCAAGGACATCTATGCGGTCCAGCCGCGTGGGCCCTACGTTGTGGGCGGCTATTCGTTCGGTGGTCTGGTCGCGTATGAGATCGGCTGCCGGTTGCGGCGTGACGGGGCAGAGGTTGCCGACGTGGTGGCGATCGACAGTTACCTTCCGCACGAGGGGCAGACCGCACCGGTTTGGGATGAGCGTTCCGCTCTGGAGGAGCTGGTGGCGGTGCAGCGGGCGATGTCCGGAGCCCAAGGGGATGCGCTGAAGGTGGATCCCGCACTGACGTTGGCCCAGTGCCGTGCGCTGGCCTGCGAGGAGCTGCGGATCATGGGCGCAGCCGCGGCAGATCGACTACTCGATCGGCTATTGCCGGTGTTCCAGGCAAATCTGGAAGCCAATATCGCCTATCGGCCTCCGCCCTCTGATCTGTCGATGACGTTGCTGCGCGAAGTCGAACCCTTTCCGCCAGTGTTCGGATCCGCGATACCGGTGGGCTCTCCCCGCAACGGCTGGGCGTCGGTGCAGATGGCGCGGCTGCGCGTGCACGAGGTGCCCGGCAACCACTTCACCATCATCGGCGGAGCCGACCTACCCGTGCTGGCCGCGACCTTGCGGACAGTGCTCGACGCGACGCTGCTGAAGAAGCGATGAAGATCCCGCTTTTACCACGTCCCAGAAATCGCCCTGAGCGTCGTCTCGGATTGACTGAAAATCCATATATAATTGTCTTTCTGCTCGCCATGTGCCACTTTTCCAATCGGGCCACGCATGTTTCGTAATACCTGTGTTGGTAGCCCACGTTCTTTCAGGGACGACACGCGATGGCATCCCGGCTCGGTGGTGATGTCAGACGCCTTTCGTTCTCCCCGAGTCCTTCTCGCCAGAAAGGTTCGCATGCTGCGACTCGATCCTTCTTCGCTGATGATGGGTGTTCCGGTGCCGTGGTGCGAGACCGCGGTGGGGAAGGTGCGATTGACCGATCGGTCCACCTTGCATTCCAGGGCGCCGGAATCCAAGTCGCTGAGGCGGGCGCGGCGTGGCTTGGAGCACCTGCTGAGCTTGCTTGGCGCGCAGGATGTGGCGCTGGGCGACGCAGCGGTGGAGGAGCGGTCACCGGCGGGCGGCAGCTGGTTCGTGGCTCTTGGCGAGGAGGATGACCGGCACTGGGTGCGTGCGGCCGGGCTGTCGCATTTGCGTGCGCGTCAGGTCGTGGTCGACGAGGTGGTGCTGTCCTCGAGACTGTGCCTGTGGGGGACCGGAGCGTTGTGTGCGGTGGGAGAGGCGGGAGCGGTGGAATTGACGCGGGCGCCGTCACCCGAGGAGGTACGCACTCTGCACACTCTGCGGGCCCAAGCGGAGCTCTCCGCCTATGAGACCACGACCTCAGCGGCACTGGCCGGACTCGCGGGCGCGTTGGCGCGGTGGGCGGCGATACGAGTGCCTCTCACAATGGACTGGGACATACCCCACCTGCACTACTTGGCTGCCTTGTTGGACGAGCGGGGTACGCCGATGCTGGCACCGGAATTGTGGTACTGCTGGCAGGATTTGGTGCGTCAGCGCAACGCCCAGGTTCACGAACTGGTGGTGCGGCGCTGTCTCGCCGAGGGCCTGCACGCCGTCGTCGTCGAGGGGCTCGCCGATATCGCAAACATTGCCCGCGGCCGGTTGCCAGGAACCACGCCCCAACAGGCACTGCGGTTCCTAGCCGACCTCGATCCGGTCTGGCGCCGCATCGCTCCGACCGAGCAGGTCACCAGTTACTCCGAGCTGGTCCGGCTGGCCTATGTGGTGCAAGTGCTGCGAGCCGGTTGCCCAGAGTTGCACGGACGATCTGGGCGATTGCTGATATGCGTGGAGGATCCGGCCGAGTCCCGGGTTCTTTCCGCGGCGCGGACAGTCGCCGGACGGGCTGGGCTGGATCTGCTGGCCGTGGGGCTGTATCCGCTTGGGACACTCCTGCCCAGCACGGGCGGCAGCCTGCATGCCTGCGGGGAGCCGAGGCAAGCGGCGCCGGGAAACATCGTTTCAGCACCGCCGACCAGCCACTCCTGAAACTCGCAGCGGCAGCGACCATCACGACGAGAACTGACCTTTTACCCAACCCGATCTGCCCCCGTTTCAACCCAAGGCAGACTCTGACGAGAGTCCCGCCACAGCTGCCCGATCGGCTACAGGTAGGCGGATCCTCGTAACACGGGATGTTACCCACGTCGAGGGTCCTTGGGAAATCGCCGCGCTGAGCGATCCCGGATGCCATCGTCGTGCGGCGTTTCACAGGCGGTGCAGGGTCCTCGCGAAAGTCGGCGCGCTGTTGATAATCTTGGCGGCGGACCAGCATTCCGGGCAGCTGTCCCAGAACCAATCGGTCTCACTCGGCCGGATCAGCGTGATCACCTCGCCGCAGAGCGCTACGACCTCGGTCCCGAGTTCACGCTGATGTTGCTCCTTGCGCATGGCGTGTCTGGCGCCGTTCACTGGCAGCCACCGAACGTCACTCACGTTGATCGCCTCCACTGGGCATTGCTCTTCTGCCAACGTCAGTCTGGGACGTGACGTGCGAGCCACCGATGTGGGAGTCGAGTGCGGATACGCGGCCTTTGCCGGCTCACGCCGTGTTCAGGTCAGACCTCGATGTCTTCCACCTGAAGGCTCGTGACCTCGAAGCTACGCAGTGAGCGCGCGCTCCGCGATACTTCAGGGCATACGTGCACTTTCGGGCTGGATAAGTTGACCCAGTTCACAGTTCGACGCTTCCACCCGTGCGGCTTCTGTGTGTCGTCTCCGTGCCCGGGTGCTTTGGTGGGCGCGCGGCGCACCAAGGATGCTGCGTGATGGTATACCAGGTTGCTCGCGCGAATCGCTCGTCCGCGGTGCCTCCGCGCCCCCATCAGGGTTGCCCGGAAGTCCCTTCCTTGCAGCGAATTCTTGACGGGTAACCACCCAGGGGCCGAGCATTGCTCTTCATTCGCCAAGAGCGGAACAAGCGTGAGGATCGGCCGCGCGTCATATTCGCGTGTGACGAAACGACACCGGAAACGAGTTGGATCGAGTGACTGACCGAACCGTGCGTGATGAAGGCCGACCAGAGCTGCGAGAGCATGTCGATGTCGGCGACATGGGATACAGCAAGTCCTTGAAAGCCAGGCACATCAACATGATCGCGATCGGGGGCGCGATCGGCACCGGGCTTTTCCTTGGCGCGGGCGGGCGACTGGCGCAGGCCGGTCCTGCATTGGCCATCGCGTATGCCGTCTGTGGTGTGTTCGCCTTCTTCGTGGTGCGGGCTCTGGGGGAGCTGATCCTGTACCGTCCGTCGTCCGGCGCATTCGTTTCCTATGCGCGGGAATTCATGGGCGAAAAGGGCGCTTTCGTCGCTGGGTGGATGTACTTCCTGAACTGGGCCACCACCGGTATTGCCGACATCACCGCGATTTCGCTGTACGCGCACTACTGGAGCCTGTTCACCCCGGTTCCGCAGTGGGCGCTGGCGCTGGCGGCGCTGGTGATCGTGCTTGCGCTGAACCTGGTCTCGGTGAAGCTCTTCGGCGAGATGGAGTTCTGGTTCGCGATCATCAAGGTCGGCGCGCTGGTCGTCTTCATGGCCATCGGAATCGGCCTGCTGGTCGTGGCGCATCCGATCGGCGGCACCGTCCCCGGGCCGCAGTTGATCTTCGACAATGGCGGTGTGCTGCCCAACGGCCTGCTGCCCTTGATCCTTGTAGTCCAGGGAATTGTCTTCGCCTATGCCGCCATCGAGCTGGTCGGCGTGGCTGCGGGGGAGACGAAGAACCCCGAGAAGATCATGCCCAAGGCGATCAACTCGATCATGTGGCGGATCGGCATCTTCTACGTCGGATCGGTCATCCTGCTTTCGATGTTGCTGCCGTGGAACGCGTACCAGAAGGGCGAAAGCCCGTTCGTCACGGTTCTGTCCCAGCTCGGAGTCCCCGCAGTCGGTGACGTGATGAACCTGGTTGTTCTCACCGCCGCGATGTCCAGCCTTAACTCGGGGCTCTACTCGACCGGTCGCATCCTGCGGTCGATGGCGGCCTCCGGTTCCGCCCCGAAGTTCACTGGCCTGATGAACCGCAGCCAGGTTCCTTACGGCGGAATCCTGCTCACCGGCGCGGTCTGCGTGCTCGGTGTGGGGCTGAACTATGTTGTCCCCGCCGCGGCCTTCGAGATCGTGCTGAACTTCGCCGCGATCGCGATCATCACCACCTGGGGCATGATCATGCTGTGCCACCTTCTCTTCGTGCGCAAGGCGAAGACCGGCGCGGTACTCCGACCGTCCTACCGCCTGCCCGGCTCGCCGGTCACTCAGCTCGTGACGATCGCGTTCCTGTTGTCCGTCGCGGTTCTGATGTGGTTCGACGTGCCGGCGGGGCGGGTGACGCTGCTGTGCGTCCCGGTGCTTGCGGCAGCCCTGGTGATCGGCTGGTTCTTCGTCCGCAAGCGGGTGGATACGGCACAGGTTCTGGGGGAAACCGGCGAGAAACAGTAGTCGGGTTCCGCTAGATTGCTGGCGGCTCCTTACCGCGCATAGGGGCACCGGCACGGGACGCGATCACGGGCAATTCAAGATTGCTCGTGATCGCGTTCTCGTTTTTTGTCAGCGGGATTGTGGTGGATGTCGCGCTGCGGCCTTTGTTTTCTGCGCCGGAGGGAGCTATACTTCGGATGTATTTGTTGGCGGTGCGGAAGCGTGCACTAGCGGTTTGCGAGGCTGAAGCGGTGGAAACGGGTAAGATCGTTAAGTACGACGAGACCAGAGGGTTTGGTTTTATCGCGCCGGATTCCGGCGGTGAGGACGTATTCCTGCATGCGTCCATTCTGGACGAGGAGCTCAAGCAGAAGCTCCGCGGCGGTATGCGGGTCGGGTTCGAGGCGATGCCCGGCACTCAGGGCACCAAGGCAGTGGCTGTGCACCCGCTCGGCGCGGCTTCGCAGGCGGCGGAGGTCGCGGACGAAACCCGCAGAGGTGACGATGATGAGCTGTGCGACGTCCTGCCGGTGGCCGAGTTCTCCCAGCAGATCACAGATGTGCTGATCGAGACCGCGCCCAGCCTGACGGGTGGGCAGATCCTCCAAGTGCGCAAGCGGCTCGTGGCATTCGCGCAGAGCAACGGCTGGGTGGAAGCCTGACGGCGCGTTGAGAAGTTCGGCATGCCCGGTCGGGACGCAAAGCGTCCCGACCGGGCATGCCGCGTTGAGCAAAGCGCCGCGACGGCTTGCCGGGGCACTTTCGGTGTTCCGGCAAGCCGTCACCTGCGATCCGGGGACGATTCAGTGCACGGGTTCGATGGTATGCGTGCGGTCGGCGGAGCTCGTCTCGCGCTGGAGGGGCACGGCTGTCCGAAGTTCCTCGGCTGTGTGGCCGATTCCAAGTTCGGATACAAGCCGGGCGACCAGGGCTTCTTGTTCGGTGAGGTAGAAATGCCCGCCGGTGAAGCCTCGGTAGGAATACGTGCCTACCGTTAACTCATTCCAGGCCGAAGCATCGTCCAAGGTCGTGAGCACGTCGCCGTCGGAATGCAACACGGTGACAGGGCAGCTGATTTGCGGCGACGGGTCGCATCGGTAGCGGTTCAGCATCTCGTAGTCCGCGCGCAGTGTCGGCGCCATCATGTTCTTCAGCACTCTGCTGCGGTAGATCGGCTTGGGGATACCGCCGATGCTGTAGGAGTGTTCCCACACTCCGTCGTCTGTGACGGGAAGCGGGTCGCGCCGGTGCAGCCGGTGGGGCGCGGTGATGTTCGATGCGACCAGTGCGTGCGGCGGAGCGTTTTCGACGTCGGCAAGCCTGCGGGCGACCTCGAAGGCCACCACCGAGCCCATGCTGTGCCCGAAGAGCACCAGCGGCACCGCCGGCAAGGCGAGGATGTGCGAGGCGATCTCGTCCGCGAGCGGGCAGATCTCCGCAGCGGCCGGCTCATCCCGCCTTCGCCCGCGCCCCGGGTATTCGACCGCATGGATTTGGACGCCGGGCACGGCGTTTGCCGGCCACTTGGCGAAGAAGTCCGCGTTGCCTCCCGCGTGCGGAAAGCACACCAGGTTCAGTTTGGGGGAGGGATGGGAGGTGAGGGGCCACAGCGGCGGTGTGGCCGTCTTCACCCTGGGCGCGGGGACGGGAATGTCCGGCATCAGATGCTGCCACCTCCGTCCGCGGTGATGACCTGCCCGTTGATGTTGGTGTGCTCGAGGAGCAGGGCGCGGATCAGAGGCAGGATGTCTTCAGGGGTCACCAGACGGCCGGTGGGGGTGCGGCGCGCGATGGAGGCGACCTGGTTGGCACCTAGCACCGCAGACATCTCCGAGTCGAAAAAGCCTGGGGAGACGCAGTTGACCAGCACGCGGTCCCGCCACTCACGGGCGAGCGAGCGGGTGGCCGATTCCAGTGCGCCCTTCGTGGCGGAGTACGCGGTCAGCCCCGGATAGCCGCGTTGGGCACAGACCGAACCGATCATGACGATGCGGCCCCGTCGCCCCGATGCCAGCAACGTGCGCAGGAAGTCACGCGTGAGCAGAAGTGGCGCTGTGAGATTGGTGGCGATCAGGGACTCGATGTGGTCCGGGCGGGTTTGCACGACGCATGGAGTCCTGGCCCACCGCCGCATTGTTGATCAACGCGTCGGGCGGCCCTAGACGCTCCGCCGTGCGCGCCAGGAACGCGCTGACCATCGACCGGTCGTTGATGTCGACGCTGTCGTGGTAGAAGCGGTCCCCGAACGCGTCTTGCAGTTCGAGCAGGCCAGGGGTGGGCTTCCTGGCGAAAGTGGCCACCTGAAGGTCGGCCTTGAGCAGATCGGCGGCCATGGCCAGGCCCAGGCCGCGGGAAGCCCCGGATATGACCACGGTGGTGGCTGCCGGTACCGGCGTGGTGGAGGAGATTTTAGAGGTCACTCTTCAAGCTCGCTTTCAACATCACTTCCTCGCGGAAGGTGATCAGTCGAGGGACGGCGTAGTCGGGAAGGCGCGAGGAGCACCACGAGGTCAGCTCGGCGGTGTCCACCTCGGTGGTTGCCACGACCTCTGCTGCGACGAGCTCACCGACGAGGGGGGCGCGGCGCGCCCTTACCTGGGCCCACGCGACGCTGGGATGATCGGTGAGGACCTGCCTGACCGTGGAAGCGGCGATCTTCGAACCGCCGATGTTGAGCTGGTCGTGGCCGATCCGCCCGGTGATGTGCACTCGACCGTCGCGGATTTCCGCGCGGTCGCCGGTGCGAACGAAGCCCTGAAGCTCAACGCCCTGGTATGGGCTCCTCACGAGGAGCTCACCGTCCTCCACTCGTAGCTGTGGTCGCTCCGAGGTGTGGCTTTCCAGCCAGGAGACTGGAAAACCGGCCTTGCCGTCATGTACCGCAAACGCTGCGCCGGTTTCGGTGGAGGCGTAGATCCAGCTCACCCTGGCTTCGGGAAAAGCGGTCGTGAGTTCGTTGAGCAGTCGCTGGTCAACAGGTTCTCCGCCGAGCGTGATCTGCTCCAACCGCAGCGCCGTAACCGCTGCGCGGTCGCGCAGCAACGAGTGGCGCCAGAACGTCGGTGTTGCCGAGACCGCGGTGACTCCCTCGGCGGCGGCGAGGACCGGCCAGCCGCCGAGACCGCCGGCTTCGACGGTCACCAAATCCTGGCCGGGCACGTTGAGGGACAGCGTGACGAGTTGCCACCACGCGTAGGTGCCGGGCGTGAAGGGCAGCAGCCAGCGACGGGGCGCCTGTGGTGTCGACACCGTTGTCAGGCCCCGCAGCGTGTGCGCCACCCGTTTCGGCCGCCCGGAACTACCGCTGGTGGATACCCACACCCGCCCGGGTGTCGCGGGCGTCGTTTCCGATGTTGGCGCCCGCCCCTCGGGCGTGCCGAGCAACGTGAAACCCGCGGTCTCCAACTCGGCCGCCAACTGATCGTCGTAGCGAGCGGCTGGAATGATCAGCAACTCGGTGTCCGGGCGCTGGTGATGTTCCCAGACAGCGGAAAGCGCATCCAATTGATCACGCGCCACGATCGCGCAGCGATGTGGTGGAAGACCCGCCTCGGGAAGGGCGTTCCACGAGCCGTGATATGACCCGGCTGCCAAGTGGCTTTCGTCAACCGACGGGGCGTTCATGGCGTCACCGGACGTAGTTCGGTGAGAAGGTCGAGTAGGTCGCTCACCGTTTGCAGGGGCCGGATAGCCGCGGCTTCGAGCGTGACCTCCCCGCCCACCCGGTCTTCGAGGCGTACGGTGAGCTCGGCCAAGTCCAGCGAGGTGAAGCCCAGATCGGACAGTGCGAGATCGTCACTCTCTGGCAGGGCCTTGTTCTGCGCGCGCAGAAGGTCTTCCAGCATCGATCGCGCCGCGCTTCGGGGCAAGAGGGCGCCGTCAATGGTCTTTTGCATGCGATTCTCCTGGGCGAGATTATCTTCTGTATAACCGTTTGCGATCGGACGAGCTATCTGAATGGAGGCAGGTCGCCCCAAAGCAATCGTCACTGATTTCGCTCTAGAGAGTCTCACCTTCGAGACCGCCCCGGGGGCACGAGCAACTCATACGGCATGGCAGGCAACGTAAGCTATCTCAGCAGCGTCCGGTTCGACCGTTACAACGACGTGAAATCTAGACCGCGCCGAGTAAATCGAGGTCTTGTTGCTCGCGTGTCCTTTCCGGAATCGGCCGCCGTTTCCAACGGCGTCTAATCGACGATCTATCGGGACCGCGCAGCGGTCGAACCGTGCGCACCACCAAGGGTTCATCCAGGTGCCCCATGGGGCAACGTCGAGCTGAACGAGACTGCCTGAATGTTCGCAGCCCAGTGCCCGTTTGCATCTCTCGCCCTGCTCCAGGTGGCGGTGTTGGCGCGTCTGAGTGGCCAGCGGTGCTTGGAGTACATGGAGGACTGTGAGGCAGTCATGCGCCCCCGAGGACTTCTGGGACTGTCAACCGGGGTTCGGCGAGGGCCAGGCGAACGACGAGGTTGAGTAGGGGCACCGCCGCACCCGGGGCTGACTTCGAAGTGACTGAGCCCGGGTCGCCGAGTCCACTGTTGTCGTTGCTACGGCGGTCTCGCCGCAACCGTCACAGGCGACCGCCAGCATGTGCGCTAGGCCCCGTGGTTCTGGGCTCATCCGGAAAGCACGCCAGCGCCAGCAATTCATTTGCCAGCAAAAGTGCAGAAACACGCACCGCGCGGGAGGGGGGAGATTCTTCCCGCACTGTACGCAAGCCGTCGTCGAGGCCGGATCCGCCCTCGCCGGCTGGTGTCGAGCCTCGCTGGAGGCACTCTCCTCGGTTACCTCCACCACTCGAAACCTGCTGGGGTCGCTGCCGGAGCCGCTACTCGGCCACTGGTCCGCTTCGCTGGCCTTCACCAGGGCATCCCCATCGAAGCCGCGTGAACATGGTTCACGCGGCTGATCGCCTCATCGATGCTTTCCAGTTCGACCCGGTAGCGCGGCAGGTCGTTTTCCTGTACCTCGTGCACTTCCTCCCGTCATGCGGTTCCGGTCATCGATCCCGGCCTCTTCGGTACCGAAGGCCCGTTCGCGTTCTGATTCGATGGTGACTCACTCATTCGCTTTCCTCGGATGGCGGCTATGGATTCCGCCAGCCTTCCTGCTGTGCCGACAAACGAAGATCAGTGCCAGCCAGGTGCGAGGGGCCGATTGCCGAGGAACCCGAATATGAGCGAGCCGGCCAAGGCCGCCAGGTGGTCCCGCTGAACACGCGGTGCCGGGCGCTGCGTTATTGCTGGCCGTTGGCCGCGTGGCTGACGGCCTCGACAGGGCGCCTGGAGCTCGAGTTCGCCTGCACTGGAACCGACAGCTCCGTGTCGGCGATGAACTGGTCCAGTTCCTCCTGCTTGATGCCGTAGCAATGCTCGGGCGCGGGGAAGGCACTGCGGCGGACTTCGTCGGCGTACTCGCTCACCGCATCGGTCATCGCGGACCGCATGTTGGCCCACCGCTTGGCGAACTTGGGCTGGAAGCCGTCGAAGATGCCCAGCAAGTCGTGGTAGACGAGCACTTGGCCGTCGGTGTCCGGACCCGCACCGATCCCGATCACCGGTATCTTCATGTGCGGCATGATGGCCTTGGTGACCTTGGCCGGAACCGCTTCGAAGACGATGGAGAAGCAACCAGCGGCTTGCAGACGTAGGGCATCGTCCAGCACCGACCGTGCTCGTTCGGCGGTGACGCCCTGGGCGCGGAACCCGCCCAGGGCCGTAGCGGTTTGCGGGGTCAGCCCGATGTGGCCCATGACCGGGATACCGGCGCGGACGATCGCCCTCGCCCGCTCCGCCGACTCGCCGCCGCCCTCGAGCTTGACGACGTCGCAGCCGCCTTCCTTGACGAATCGAATCGCGGTGCTCACTGCCTGCTCGTTGGACACCTCGTAGGAACCGAAAGGCAGGTCGCCGACCAGCAGCGGGGTTTTCAGACCTCTGCGAACTGCCGCGGTCAGCATGATCATCTCTTCGATCGAGACCGGAACCGTCGTGGGATAGCCGAGCACGGTCATGGCGGCCGAATCGCCGACGAGGACCATGTCGACGCCAGCGGAATCGACCACCTGGGCGCTCGGGTAGTCGTAGGCCGTGATCATTACGATCCGTTCACCGCGGCGGCGTAGGTCGGCCAGTGCGTTCACCGTGACGGGTTTGCGGCTGGCTCCGGACTTGCCTTCAGGCTGGGGGTACGTGGACATCGCTATACTCTCCTAGTCGTTTTCCCGGCACGCTGGCCCGGGCTCATTTCTGCGCTGTCCGATTGAATGCCAAGTCTCTGGTTGCCTCGACGAGCGCGTCGAACAGGAACAGCGATTGCGGGCAGCGCTGTCCAACCGCGAATCGCTGGAGCGCCACGGTTTTCTCGTCGCCGCGAGCGATGGGCCCCGTCAACGCACGCGAGGCGCCGAGTTTCTCCCAGTTCCGAAAAGCCGTTTCCACCAACGGAAGGAATGCCCCGCGATCCACTCCCGCGGTAGCGGCCATGTCCTCGGCCAGGCCCAGCACCGTGACGAGGAAATTCGCGGCGACCGATGCCGCAGCGTGGTAGGCGGCGCGGTCGCCCTCCGCGACCGCGATAGGTCGCATGCCCAGGCTCATGGCCAACTTTCGTGCCACTTCTGATCCCCGCTGGGTAGTACCGGCGATCGCTGCAGCGCAACCGTCGAAGCTGGCAGGCGCGGCTCGTGTGATCGTCATCAGTGGATGCAGGGAGAATCCCTCGTGCTCACCCAGAACTCCGAGGCCGGTGGCGCCCGAGCAGTGTCCGACCACGGTTCCCAGTCGCAACCGTGCCGCGACATCTGCGATAGCACCGTCCGGAACGCAAAGCAGGACCACGGGGGCATTCCCGACATCCGGATCACGCCCCAACGGGCCGACGATCTCCGTTCCCGCGTCGCGCAACGAACGTGCCAACGCGGTGCCCATCCGTCCCTGGCCGACGATTGCGACCGGGCCCTCCGGCAGATCTCGCGAGAGATGATCCATAGGTACCACCGAGTTCCTCATGATCTTTGCCCTCAGCGAGCTCGGCCCGCCAATGGAAAACTCCTGACGGTTACGCGTCACGTTGAGGTGACCGCGTCCATCAACTTCCCCATCAAGAACAATGCTGTTCCCTGACGGAACTTTGCCGAGATTGCCAGGTCTAGGAGTCCTCGTGCTTTAGGGGCCGACCGAGATTGAGACACTCCGGAATATGCCACTGCGCCTGACAATCTGTCAGCGCCTCTTGCCCGTTCGTACCGACGCGAGTGGCCAAAGAGGAAGGCAGCTATCGGACACGCCAGCCAACGGTGACAACGCCGCCTGAAGTGCTAAAACCGCAGCGAGCACGACGTCTCGCGCGATGGTCTGCTAAGGCCACGGGGGATGAGCGTCTTCAAGGGCTACGCCACTTGAGCCCAAGTCCCCCTGCCCGCTCTCGTCGACGTCACCCGCCGGGGGCGATCATGACCACCTGGTGGTCTCCGGGCCGTCCGGTGAGGGCGTCCATCATCGCCGAGACCGGTCCGGAGTCCAGGGGGACGACGTCGGTGATGATCTGCTCGACCGGGACACGGCCGCCTCCGAGAAGATCCAAGGCCGCCTCGAAGGCGCCTCTGTTCTGGGCGAAGCTGCCCACGATCCGGATCTCCTTGGTGATGAGGGCGACCGAGTCCAGTTCTGTGGGCCGCTCGTTCACTCCGAGTGCGACGACCGTTCCCCGTGTCCGCACGCGTCGGGCCGCGTCCGCGAGCGCGGTCACCGAGCCCACGCACTCGAACACCACGTCTGCGTCCGCGCCCGGCTCATCGACGTCCACGGCGGTGATCCCGGTCGCGGTCAGGCGTGCGCGCCGTACGGGGTGCGGTTCCACCACCCGCACGTCCTCGACTCCCCGTAGCCGCAGCACGTGTGCCAGCAGGAAGCCGACCGTGCCGCCTCCGAGGACCGTGACAGTATCCGCTGCCGAAATTCCGGAGCGGTCGGCCGCGTGGACAGCGCAGGACAGCGGTTCCGTCAGCGCCGCGTGCTCCAGCGAAACACCGTCCGGCACCGCGTACACCGTGTGCTCGGGGACGACGACGGCTTCGGCGTAGCCGCCTGGGCGTGTGCCCAGGCCGAGGGAACTCAGCCGCCAGGGCTGTACAGGGCACAGGTGGTTGTCGCCTAGCCGGCAGTCGTCGCAGTCCCCGCAGCCCGCTTTCGGCCACACCACCACGGCCTGCCCCGCCGTCAGCCGCTCCCCGCCCGGTGCGGCGACGTGCCCGGAGATTTCGTGTCCGAGAACCGCGCCGGCCGGGACGAGGTGCGGCATCGCCCGCAGGTGCAGGTCGGAACCGCAGATGGCGCAGAACGCTACGTCCACGCGTACCCAGCCGGGCTCCAGCTCGCGTTCCTCGACCTCCGCGAGGCGCAGCCCGCGCTCCTCGGTGATGACCAGTGTCCTCAATTTTCCTCCACAGTCTTCTCAGCGTCCAGGAAAGCCCGGATCCGGGCGACCAGGACGTCCGGCTGCTCCTCGGCCGGGAAATGCCCGCAGGAGGCGATTTGCGCCCCCTCAAGCCGGGTGGCGTAGTCCCGCCACAGGTCGAGTACGGGCAGTGACCCCACCAGCCCTTCGGCGCCCCACGCCACGTGCACGGGCATTGTCAGGCGGCGGCCCGCAGCCGCGTCGGCCTCGTCGGCTTCCAGATCCTCATGGCGAGCGGCGCGGTAGTCGTCGAAGCTCGCGCGCAGCGCCCCGGGCTGTGCGTACGCTTCCGCGTAGTGCCGCAGGTCCGCCTCAGTGAACGCCTCGCGCCGGAATGCTCCGGCGGCCAGCATGAACCGGACGTACTCCCCGCCTTTTCCTTCGGTGAGGAACTCGGGGAGGTCGGGGACGAGGTGGAAGAGCCAATGCCAGTACGCGGCCCCGACCCGTGCGTCCATGTGCCGCCACATTTCCAGCGTCGGTACGACGCTGAGCAGCATCAGGCGGCTGATCTCGTGCGGCCGCTCTAGTCCCCACCGGTGGGCCACGCGTGCGCCCCGGTCGTGCCCGACCACAACAGCCTGCGTGTATCCCAGCTCATGCATGAGTCCGCTCATGTCGGCGGACATGGTCCGCTTGTCGTAGCCGCCTCGGGGCCGGCTGGAAGCCCCGTATCCGCGCAGATCCGGCGCGACCACCGTATGGTCCCGCGCGAGGACGGGCAGAACGCGGCGCCAGGCGTAGCTGGTCTGCGGCCATCCGTGGAGGAACAGGATCAGCGGACCCTCTCCAGCGCGCCGTACATGGAACCGCAAACCGTCCACCGTCCGCGTCTCTTCCCGCACATGCATCGCCACGGCGGTTTACCTCCCGTCCGCTGGGACGGGAATTCCTGCGGTCCGCGGCGCTGGGAGGGGAACTTCTACGGCCCGCGCTGGGGACGTGAATTCCGTCAGGTAGCCGTCGTCGACCAGGGGGGCGGTGACGAGTTCGGGCAGGGGCGCGAGCAACTCGGCCAGGAGACCGATCTTCTCCCGGTCGGCCGACACAGGCCGCTGCGGTTCCCCCATCCGGTGTGCGGCGAAATCGGCTACCAGGTCGTCCATGATCTGCTGCGGCACCTGCGGGTCGGCGTCGTGCTCGCTCAAGATGAGGTCGAGCATGCGGGCGTGAACGAGCGCAACGGCCTCGTCATGGGTGAACGATCCGCCCGGACGGCTGCGCCACGCCTCGGTCAGTTCCTTTTCGACCCGCTCGGGCAGTGTCCCAGGCGGGCGTGAGGCGAACCGGTCCGAACGCAGAGCAGCGCGCGCCACTTGGTAGGCCATCACGGAGTTGTCGCCCGCGAAGGTCACGTTGACCTCGAAGTCGGTCCGCAGGGTGACGATCTGGTTGTGGCAGTGGAACCCCTGCGACCCGCACATCTCGCGGGACGCGGCCAGGACGTCCAGGACCAGCCAGGAGCCGCATTTTCCGGTCGCGGTGAGCAGGTGCATGTTTTTACGGCCGGGGTCGATGTGCCAGTCGCGTTCGACGCCCCTGACGACGGCGCGTTCCAGCAGGCGCAGCGCGAGGCAGCGCAGCTGGACCGGATACAGGCGGTCCAGGAACAGCGGCTCGTCCAGGAGGACCTTGCGGGTAGGCGTGCGGCGGGTTTCGCGGTGACCGGCGAACCGCCAGGTGAGGTGAGCTGCGAGTTCGGCGGCTCGCGCTCCGGCGCTGAGCGGGAAGATGCGTTCCTGGACGAAGGTCTCGATGGATTTCACGAAGCGGGCGCCGGCATCGGGAAGCGTGCTGGAAAAACGTCCGTCCGCGTCGATGCGCGAGTACCGCCCCATCAGCGCCTCGCGAGGGAGCCGGACCCCGGCGAAGCGGGCACCGCCGACCTGGTTGGCCTGGATACCTCCCTTCGGGTCGCACGACAGGATCGTGATACCCGGCAGGGGAGGACCGTTCTCCTCGTCCCGCAGCGGGACACGGAACCAGTGGTGGCCGACGTCTTCGCCGTCGATGACAAGGCGGGCCAGGACCATGCCGACGGTCGCGGCGTGTTTGATGTTTCCGATCCAGAACTTGCAGGCGGCGTCCGTGGGGGTGTCGAGCGTGAAACTCTGCTCCTCACGATTCCAGGAGACCGTCGTGCGGATCTCCCGCAGGTTGGTACCGCCGCCGATCTCCGTGCAGCAGAACGCGTAGACCTGGTGCATCCGCGTGATTTCGTCGTGGTACCGGGCGACCTGCTCAGGGGTGCCGTGGTTGAACAGCGCGCTCCCTGCGATGAGGTGATCGGTGATGGTCGAGGTAAGTGCGAAATCGAAGGCGCCCGTCAGGCCCATCACCTCGCACATGGACCGGAACGCGTGCTCCCGGGACTGGCCCATCCACATGTCGTTGTCGACGAGCCCCTCCCGGAAGATCGCCTTCATCCGGTCGATGGTCAGGTCCATGTACTCCCGCAAGGGCAGATCGTCACGCAGTCGCGGATCGAACAACTCCTGCCGCAGCAGGTCACGCATCGTCCGCCGGTAGGCGGAGGCGTCCTGCGCCACGTCCAGGGCAGTCAACCGCTCCGCCTCCGTGGCATGGGCATGGGTTAAGAGAGGTTGCCCATTAGGGACTGAAGTTGCGGCCATGTGATCGAAATCCTCTCGATTCGTGGGCATCGCGCATTTTTCAAAGGGGACTGTGCTAGTTGGGCAGGGCCCATCTAGCGGCCGTTCACCCACGGTGGCGGGAAAGCTGGGCCCAGCAAGACACACAGTTGGGCGGCCAAGAGGAAAAAATCGGCACGGAAAAACCTCAAGGGTTCCGTGATCATCCAGTAAGGTGCATGGTCGAACTCATTTCTGCGCTACCCGGCAGCCGCCAGGTCTCTTGGTGCTTCGGCCAGGGCGTCAAACGCCCCCAACAAGTGCGGGTACTTGTCACTTCGTCGCTCCCGCCTACAAGCGTCGTCGCGATCGGAGTAACGAAAACCTCCTACATATCTCAGCTTCTGTCACACCTAGTTGCCCGAACGGCACATCATCCGGTGTCCTAACGGGCACGCCACGCGACCTTGCTCCCAGACTTGCGCGAAAGTCAGTGGGCAAGTGGAAGGACGAGCAATGGAACTCTTCGCGCAAGGGCTCTTCGCCCCGGAATGCCCGGTGATCTTGGACAACGGTGACGTCTTGGTGGTGGAGATGCGGCGGGACCGCAGCGCCGTCACTCGTGTAGATGCGGAAACACGGGAACTGCACGCTATCGCCCTGACTGGAGGGTTCCCCAACGGACTGCTTCGTGATGCGCAAGGCAAGCTGTGGGTCGGCGAAGCGCACGAGCACGCGCTCATCCGCTACGACGCAGAGGGCAACGAGGAAGCACGCATCACGAATTGTGGGGACGAGCTTTTCCGCTGGCCCAACGACCACGTCATCGGCCGTGACGGTGCGATCTACATGACCGACTCCGGCGCGTGGGAGCACGAAGTGCTCGACCCCGTGAAGATGACCCTCAAGCCTGGTTGGTCTGACTATCCGTTCGATGGCCGGGTGTACCGGATTGATCGGGCGACGTTGGACGTGGCGCGGATCGACAACGGCATTCGGTTCGCCAACGGTATTGCCTTCGACCGCCACGACCGGCTCTACGTGGCCGAGACCATTGGTGGGAATATATACCGTTACGAGGTTTTCGGCACCAATCCGCGGCGCGAGTTGTTCGGCAATGTTTGGGACGGTGTGGCGCCCGACGGTTTCATTGGCCCGGACGGCATGAAATTCGGTGCAGATGGGCGCCTTTACTGCACCGTGATGGGTGCCGGGCACATCGTCGTCTTCGACGAGGCCGGCACGGTGGTGGAGCGCATCGAGACGAAGGGCAAGGCGCCGACGAACATCGCGTTCACCGAAGACGGACGGCACAAGATGTTCGTCACTGAGATCGCCAACGGCGCGATCGAGGTGCATGACGTCCCGTGCGATGGTTTGCCCATCTATCGGGACTCGGTCGTCATCCCAGCTCAAAGGGACATCTCGCCCTCTCGCCACCGGGCGGAGACCAGCTCCGTGTGATCGGTGCTGGTGGCCCCGGGGAGCGGTCCGGTGTCGATCAGCTCGTGACGGCGCCAGTTGTCGATCGTCTGGACGCTGGAGCGGATTCGCGAGCGCGGAGGTGCGCTGCTTCAAAGACAAAACCGCCAGCAGGCTCTAAGCGTTGTGTCCAGCCCAGGGAGAAGGAAGAGACATGCCGGCAATCCGATTGGCAGCGCTGGGCGACAGCTTCGTCGAGGGCCGTGGCGATCCCGGCCTCGATGGCCCGTTCCACGGCTGGGTGCCCCGGCTGGCCGACCAGCTCGGGATACCGCGCCGGGGCGTGCTGAACCTGGGGGTGTATCAGGCGACCACCCAGGACGTCGTCGACGGGCAGCTTCCGGCCGTGCTGGCGAGAAAGCCCCCGATGATCGTCGTGAACGTCGGGGTCAACGATCTCGTCAGCGACTATGATCCCGAGCGGTTCCGGCGTAACCTGGGGACGATCTATTCGAGTCTTCGCGGCATGGACACCACGGTGTTCACCGCGTCCTATCCCGACATCCCGAAGAACCTGGCTGTTCCCGACGCTTTCCGGAGCCTGCTGCGGGGCCGGTTCGCCGAGGCGAACTCTGTCCTGCGGGAGATCACCGTCGCGACCGGGACGCTCTGCCTGGACCTGACAGCGATGCCCGGTTGGGCTGAGGCGCGGGTGTGGGCGGCGGACGGAATACATCCCAACGCCGCGGGTCACCAGCTTTTTGCCGACCAGCTGACCGAATTCGCCGCCCGGGAGACGGGTCTGGTGCAGCCCGCCCTGCTCGTCGGTGGGTAACCGCGCGACCAGAGATCTGCCTGTCCCGCATTCCGCGACCGAGCCGACGAAGTCCCGGTGGCCCGAACCTAAACCTTGCCCGACGGCGGCACCTGTCTTCGTGCTGCCCACCCACCGAAACGGCTTTGTGAGGAAGAACGTGAGCGAGGGGACGAATCCGATGGACCGGGACTTGACCGACCGGCGGCTGGCGAACAATCCCATTGCCATCGTGGGCATGGCGGGTCTATTCCCGATGGCGCGCAACTACCGCGAGTTCTGGCAGAACATCGTCGACGGCACGGACTGCACCGAGGAGGTGCCGGAATCCCGTTGGCGCCTTGAGGACTACTACGACCCCGACCCGTCGGTGCCGGACAAGACCTATTCGCACCGCGGCGGTTTCGTCCCGGACGTGGATTTCAGCCCGCTGGAGTGGGGGCTGCCGCCCAACCAGCTTGATATCACCAGCACGATGCAGCTGCTGAGCCTCGGCGTCGCCCGTGACCTCCTCCGGGACAGCGGGGCGGTGGGCTCGGCGTGGTACGACGCGTCCACCACGGGCTGCGTCCTGGGCACGACCGGATCGGTGCCGCTGGTGCACCCGCTGGCCGCCCGGCTGTCCACCCCGGTGCTCAAGGAGGTCGTGCGCAGCTGCGGGCTGACCACCGAGGACGCGGAGCAGATCGCGGAGAAGTACGCCCAGGCATTCACCCGGTGGGAAGAGACCACCTTCCCGGGGCTGCTCGCCAACGTCGTCGCCGGGCGCGTCGCGAACCGCCTCGGTCTGGGCGGGATGAACTCCACTGTGGACGCCGCGTGCGCCGCTTCGCTGTCGGCGGTCCGGGTGGCCATCGCCGAACTGGTGGACGGCCGCGCGGACATGATGATCACCGGCGGGGTGGACACCGACAACTCCATCTTCGGGTTCATGTGCTTCAGCAAGACCCAGGCCCTGTCGCGCAGCAGCAAGATCAGCCCCTTCTCGGACGCCGCGGATGGGACGCTGCTCGGCGAAGGTGTGGGCATGCTCGCGCTGCGGCGGCTCTCCGACGCCGAGCGGGACGGGAACCGGATCTACGCGGTGATCCGCGGCCTCGGTTCCTCCAGCGACGGCCGGTCGAACAGCATCTACGCCCCGCTGGCGAAGGGGCAGCGGGTGGCGCTGGACCGCGCCTACGTGGACGCGGACTGCTCACCCGCCTCGGTCGAGCTTTTCGAGGCCCACGCCACCGGAACGCCGGTCGGCGACCGCACCGAGCTGACCGCACTGGGCGGCCTGCTGCGCGAGTCGTCGGAGGAGCAGCACTTCGCCGCGCTGGGAAGCGTCAAGTCCCAGATCGGCCACACCAAGGGCGCGGCGGGCACCGCGAGCCTGATGAAGCTCGCGCTGAGCCTCTACAACAAGACGCTGCCGCCCACCATCAATGTCGAGCGCACCAACCCGTCGGTCGACTTCTCCGGCGCGCCGTTCTACGTCAACGTCAAGACCCGCCCGTGGATCCGCGACCCGCACCGCCCGGTGCGTCGCGCCGCCGCCTCGGCGATGGGCTTCGGTGGCACCAACTTCCACTTCGTGCTGGAGGAACACACGCAGGACCGCTCGGAGATCGGGATGCTGCACCGCGCCGCGCGCGCATACCTCTGGCATGCCGAGACCCCGCACGAGCTGCTGGAACTGGTCCGGTCGGACGCTCCGTCGCAGGACGGTGGTCCGATTCCGGCGGCCCACGCCCGGATCGGTTTCGTCGCCGCGGACGAGGCGACCGCACAGGAACTGAGGGACCTGGCCGCCGAGCAACTCGCGGGCGCGCTTGACGCGGAGCACTGGACGCACCCGCGGGGTGTCTTCTACCGCATGCAAGCACAGCCGGACCTCAAGGTCGGTGCGCTGTTCGCGGGCCAGGGCAGCCAGTACCTCGATATGGGCCTGGAAGCCGCGCTGAACAACCCTGCGGTCGGCGCGGCCTTCGACGCCGCGAACGCCTCGTTCGACGGGGCGAGCACGCGGCTGGCGCAGGTCGTCTACCCGCCCACGCTGCTGGACGCCGAGCTCCGGCAGGAACAGGAAGCCGCGCTGCGCAAGACCGAGCACGCCCAGCCGGCGATCGGTGCGCTGTCGGCCGGCCAGTTCCGCTACCTGTCTTCGCTGGGCCTGGAGTGCTCCGGCTTCCTGGGGCACAGCTTCGGTGAGCTGACCGCCCTGTGGGCGTCGGGCGCGATCGCCGACGCCGATTTCTTCCGGCTCGCGCGGGCGCGCGGGGAGGCGATGGCTCCGCCCGCCGACGAACCGGGCGCCGACCCCGGCACGATGGCGGCGGTGCAGACCGGCCGGGAGCAGGTCACCGAGATGCTGGCGGACTTCCCGGACGTCGTGGTGTGCAACAACAACGCGCCGGACCAGGTGGTCGTGGGCGGCCCCACTGCCGACGTGGATGCCTTCGTCGTCGCGTGCGCCAAGCGGGAGCTGCCCGCCCGCCTGCTGCCGGTGGCGGCGGCCTTCCACACCTCGCACGTCGCACACGCGGTCGAGAAGTTCCGGCCGGTCGTCGCGTCCGTCCGGATCGGCGAGCCGAGCGCCCCGGTCTACGCCAACAGCCCGGCTGCGAAGTATGGCGCGGACCCGGACAGCAACGCCGAAACGCTGGTGCGTCAGCTGCTCGAGCCCGTCGAGTTCGCCGAAGCCGTGGAGTCGATGTACGTCGATGGCTGCACGGTGTTCGTCGAGTTCGGCCCGAAGCAGGTGCTGACCCAGCTGGTGCGGCGCACGCTCGCCGACGAGCCCGTCGTCACGATCCCCACCGACGGCGGGCCGCTGGGCGACAGCGACCTCTCGCTGAAGCAGGCGGCCGTGCGGCTGGCGGTGCTCGGTGTGCCGCTGAACGGCATCAACGGCCACCTCGCCGCCGACTTCGAAGAGGTCACGTCGACCGGGATGACCGTGCCGATTTCCGCCGCCGAACACGTGCCCGCTGAGCGCCGCGCCGCCTACGAGGCCGGTTTGGCCGACGGTTTCGAGGTTTCCGCACTCAGCCGGGCGGCCACCACGCCCGCAACCGAGATCCAGTCCATGTCCACTGTGGACGAGTTCGTGCGTGAGAGGGACCAGATGAACGAGCCGCAGGCCGCCGCACCCATCACCAACGGGCAGGCCCAGTCGACGCCCGCCTACCAGGCTCCCGCGGCCATTCCGGATGGCGACGACGCGGTGCGTCAGCACGTCGCGCTGCACACGCAGTACCTGGACGGGCAGCTTCAAGTCGCCGAGGCCCTGACCGGGCTGCTGCGCGACCACCGGCAGTGGGACCGCCCGGACTCGCGGCTGCCGGAGGTCGTGGAGAGCGTGAAGAACCAGAGCATCGCGATCTCGCAAGCACACGCCCGGGCCAATGAGGTGCTGGCGGAGCTCACCACCCTCGAACAGGGCGGGCAGCGCTCCTCCGAGGCCCGGGCGGCGGTGTTCGCCGAAGCCACCACCGTGCAGGCCCCCACCCAGCGGGCGCTGACCACCCGGCCGGCACCGGAACAGCTCCCGGCCGTTCCCGAGCCGCAGCCGGCCGCTCCGGCGCCCGCCACGCCCGGATCTCCTGCGGTGCAGGAAGAATTGAATCCTGAGCCGGTTGTAGAGGCAGCGGTTCCCGCCTCGGGTGGGGTCGATGTGGCTTCGGTGAGGTCGGCGTTGTTGGAGGTGGTGTCGGAGAAGACGGGTTACCCGGTGGAGATGGTGGATCCGGGGATGGATCTGGAGTCGGATCTGGGGGTGGATTCGATCAAGCGGGTGCAGATCTTGGGGGTGTTGCAGGAGCGGTTTCCTGGGTTGCCTGTGGTGGGTCCGGAGCAGCTGGGGGAGCTGCGGACGCTGGGTCAGATCTCCGGTTTCCTGGTGGCCGACGCGGCAGGTCCGGACGCTGCCCCGGTTGCTGGGACGGTTTCCGGTGGGGTCGATGTGGCGTTGGTGAGGTCGGCGTTGTTGGAGGTGGTGTCGGAGAAGACGGGTTATCCGGTGGAGATGGTGGATCCGGGGATGGATCTGGAGTCGGATCTGGGGGTGGATTCGATCAAGCGGGTGCAGATCTTGGGGGTGTTGCAGGAGCGGTTTCCTGGGTTGCCTGTGGTGGGTCCGGAGCAGCTGGGGGAGCTGCGGACGCTGGATCAGATCTCCGGTTTCCTGGTGGCCGACGCGGGTGATGCGGCCCCAAAAGCGCCGGCCCGCTGAGGGACGGGGCCGCGCCCGCCGAGGGACCGGTGCCCACACCTCGGCACAAGGTGGAGCTGGTTCCGCTTCCCGGACGTGATCTGCTCGGTGACGCCTACGCCGCCGAGCCCGTGGCCGTGGTGGTCGACCGCGGCGGCGACGACGCCGATGCGGTCGTCAGCGGGCTGCAGGCACGCGGCTGGACCGTGCGCCGCGTGGACCTCAGCGGTTCGCCGGCCGTGTTCGACGGCGAGACCACCGAACTGGAAAGTGTTCTGGCACAACACCTCCAGGGTCGCGTGGACCTGTGCGTGAGCCTGCTGGACTGCGACACGTGGGACGCCGGCGTCCGGCAGGTCGCGGAGACGATCCTGGTGGCCAAGCACGCGCACGCCGCGCTCACCGAAACCGCCGAAGCGGGGTCGAGGGCGGGCTTCGTCACGGTGACCCGGCTCGACGGCGGTCTCGGACTCCGGGGCAGGCGCCCCGCCGCGGAGACGCTGGCCGGTGGCGTCGGCGGTGTGGTCAAGACGCTGGCCCGCGAGGCAACCGGCGTGTTCTGCCGGGCACTCGACGTCGACCCGGACGTGGACCGCGACGACTTCGTCGCCGCGCTGCTCGGGGAAATCGCCGACGCGGCCACCGACACCGCCGAAGTCGGCGTCGACGTCGCCGGAGCCCGGTGGACGGTCGTGCCCGGCGAGTTCCGGTTCGCCGTCGCGCAGCGCGAGGAGATCGGCGGCGACGTCCCGGACATCGGCGTCGACGCCGGGGACACGCTGGTCGTCACCGGGGGAGCCAGGGGAGTCACGGCGCTGTGCGTCCGTGCGCTGGCGCAGCACACGGAGGCGGCGTTCGTCCTGCTGGGCCGCACGGCACTCGCCGACGAGCCGTCCTGGGCGCGAGGAGTCGCCGACTCCGAGCTCAAGGCCGCGGTGATCGAGGACATCAAGGCAGGCGGCGAGCGCCCCACACCTCGCGAGGTCGAGCGGCGCTACCGCGACCAGATCGCTCAGCGGGAAATCCGCGCGACGATCGAAGCGGTACGCCGGGCAGGAGCCGAGGCCGACTACATCGCGGTCGACGTCACCGACCCCTATGCCGTCAGCATCGCGCTGGCTCCGCTGCGGGACCGGATCACCGGCGTGGTGCACGGCGCCGGGGTGCTCGCCGACGCGTACCTGATGGACAAGACCGGCGATGAGATCCACCGCGTGTTCCAGACCAAGCTCACCGGCCTGCGCACGGTCCTCGACGTGCTCGACGCCGATTCGCTGCGGCACCTCGTGCTGTTCACGTCCGTCGCCGGTCTGCTCGGCAATGCGGGCCAGGCGGACTACGCGGCGGCGAACGAGGCGCTGTGCCGGCTCGCGGCGAGCTGGAAGCGGCAGCGCCCCGACTGCCACGTCACGGCGATCGACTGGGGCGCGTGGGATGGCGGGATGGTCACGCCCGGACTCCGCGACCACTTCCAGGCCCGCGGCGTGCGGCTGCTGGATCCCGAGGTCGGTGCCCAGGCGTTCGTCGAGCAATTCGGCAAGGAGCATGCCGACGACGTGTGCGTGCTGGTGGGCGAGAACAAGTCGCTGTCGGCCGGCGGCCCGGGCGCGGTGGCCTCGTTCACCGCGCATCGCGACATCGCGACGCTCGCCGCCGATCCGGTGCTCGACGCTCATGTCGTCGGCGAACACGCGGTGCTGCCCGCCACGTTCGGGCTCGGCTGGATGATCCACGTCGTGGAACGCGCGCACTCGGGACGGCGGGTCGTCGAGGTTCGTGATTTCCAGGTGTACAAGGGGATCCTGTTCGATGGCTCGCTGGCGGGCAGCCAGCACGTCGTCGTGGAGCCAGCCGGTCACGTGGACGGCAATGCTCTCGTGAAGGTGTCGGTGCGCACTGACACAGGCGCGGCGCTGCCGGTGCTGCACTACGCGGCGACGCTCATGCTCTCGACGGCGCTTGTGGACGCTCCGCCGGTGTTCGGCTGGACACCCGGACCTCTGGGCGAAGGCCCGGAGAACGGACTCGACATCTACCGCGACGCCATCCTTTTCCACGGTCCGGAGCTGCAAGGCTTGCGGCGAGTGCTCCACCACTCGGACGATCGGCTGGTGCTGGAGTGCCGGCTTCCTGACACCGTGGTCGGCTTCGGCGCCTACCGGGGAGAACTGCACAGCCCGGTGCTCTGCGACCTGCTTCTGCAGGGGCCGTCGGTGCACGGCAACCGGCTGCTCGGGCAGGCCAGTCTCCCGCTGGGATTCGGACGGGCGGAGTACTTCGCGGCCCTGCCCGGCGACGAACCGTTCGTGCTGGTCGTCGATGACGTGCGACAGGCCGCGGCCGCCATCACGGTTACCGCCACGGCCTGCGACCAGCAGGGACGTGTGCTGCAGCGGTGGCACGACGTCGAGATGGTGGCGACACCGGAGATGGGGGAAAAGTTCCGCGAGGGCACCCGGCGGTGGCTGGCGGAATGAGCACGCGCACAACGCCGAGTACACGCCGAAGCGCACTGGGGACACCCGGAGGAGAAGCAGCGATGAGCGACGAACTGGAGGGGCTGGGCTTCGACGGCGAGCCCTTCAACCCCTTCGCCGGGACCACCGGGGACCCGACCGGCGGGGCACCGGAGACCCTGCAGCGGACATCGCCGGCACGGCAGGCTCCGGTGACGCACCCGCTGGCAGCCAGCCGGACCGCGGGAGCCAGCCACATCGCCGCGGTGGCGCGGGAAATGCGCACTGCAGTCGCCAACGCGCACCGGAACGCGCTGCACGCGCAGATGTTGTTGCAGGCCAGGACGCTCAGCCAGTGCGGTGCGGCTCTCGCGGTACCCGCCACCGGGACGCAGCTCTTCGAGGTCGTCGACGGGCATATCCGCCCGATCAGCGTTCCGCGGTCGCTGCGGGCCGTGCCGTTCGTGACGACCGAAGCCCGGTTCAAACCGCTGGCCCGCAGCGAGAAGTCGCGGCTCGACCGGGACGATCTCGGCCGGCTGACCGAAGGAGACATGACCGGGGTCTTCGGCCCGGGCTACCTCCAACCCGGCTGCAACCCGTCGGTGAAGCTTGCGGCGGGCACGACCCTGCTGCTGGACGAAGTCACCCGGATCGAGCTGCGTGGCGGAAGCAGCGGACGCGGCCAGGTGGTCGCGTCGGCGGAGCCGCTCGACGGCACACCCGATTCGCTGATCGCGGCCGCCCGTCAGGTCGCCGAGATCTTCGCGCTGTACCTGGGTTTGCACCTCTGTCTCGCGGACGCGACCTTCACACCCGGCGACGGCAGTGGCGATCCGGCGCGCAGCGAGGTCGAACTCGCCCGGCCCGGTCCGCTGCGTTCCGCGGAGATCCGGCTCGACGTCACCGACGTCGATCTCGTTCCCCGGCCGCACCTCCGCGTCAACGTGGAAGTCCGCTCCGGCGGCGCGGTGGCCGGGCGGGTCCTCGGTCTTTCCCTGGCACTCGTGGAGAAACCCGGCGTCCCGATCGGGCCGGCTCGCGGTGGCATCCTCCCGGCGTTCCTCGGAAGGTACTCCGCCGCCGGTGAGCAGACGGTGATCAGCGAGTTCCACATCGCCCACTTCGCCCGCGGCAGCCACGGGATCGCCTTCGGCCCGGAGTTCGAGCACTACTCCGGCCGCAGGGCGACCCGGGTGCCCGACCGGGGACTGACGCTGGTGGACCGGCTGGTGTCCCTGGACGGCCAGCGCGGCAAGCTCGACGGCGCGAGTTATGAGACCGAGTACGACTCGCCCGCCGATTCCTGGTATTACGCCGACACCGCCAACGCTTCCATGCCGAACATGGTCTACATGGAGACTTCGCTGCAGTCGGCGTTGTCGATCGGGTACTTTCTCGGGCCGACATTGTCCCATCCGGAAGCGCCCGTCAGCCTCCGCAACCTCGGCGGAACCGCGACCGTGCTGCGCGAGGTCGACCTGCGGGACAAGACGATCCGACAGCAGTCCAAGCTGAAGTCGACCACGCTCAACAACGGTGCGTCGCTGCAGAGCTGCTCCTACACGATGCTGGTGGACGGCGAGCCGTTCTACGAAGGCGAGACCCTGTCCGGCTACTTCAGCGAAGCGGCCATGTCCAACCAGACCGGCCTCGACGCGGGCCGGAACGTGCCGACCTGGCTGGAGCAACAGCAACCGCGTCCGGTCACCCGCACGATCGACGTGGCCGCCCGCCGCGCCGACCCTTCGGCCCCGCTGTGCGCTCGCGACCACCTCGCGTTGCTGGATGACGTCCAGGTCGTCGACGAGGGCGGGAGCTACGGAAAGGGCTACCTCCGCGCGGTCCGCCGGATCGACCCGAACGACTGGTTCTTCGCCCGGCACTTCCCCCACGACCCGGTGATCCCCGGTTCGCTCGGCGTCGAGACGGTCATCCAGGCGATGCAGGAATGGTTGCTGGACGAGGGACTGGGCGAGGGAATGTCCGATCCGGGATTCATTCTCCCGGTAGGAGCGCCGTTCACCTGGAAGTACCGCGGCCAGTTCCTGCCCACCGACGGTGAATCGACCCTCGAAGTGCACATCAAGGACGTCCGCCGCGGGCCGGGCCGCGTGCGGGTGACCGGCGACGCCAGTGTGTGGAAGCCGGGCCTGCGGATCTACGAACTCACCGACATCGCGGTCGAACTGCGCGAGGAAGGAGCACAGCCATGATGGTGACGCCGACCGGCGCGGTACCTGAGGTCGGGCGCGACGAGGGCTCGGTCCACGCGCACCTGCTGAACCTCGACCGGCCGTTCTACCTGGTCCGGGACGCCCACGGGATCGCCGCCGCGGGCAGTGCCGAGCATGCGCCGGGTGCCCAGGTGCTCGCCGCCGTGCCCCCGCTGCCACCGTCGGCGTTGGGGGACAAGCGGTTCCGCACCGCCCACGGTGTCCGGCAGTCGTACATGGCGGGCTCGATGGCCAACGGCATCGCCTCGGCGAGGATGGTGATCGCCCTGGCCGAGCAGGGTTTCCTCGCCTCTTACGGTGCGGCCGGGGTCGTCGCACAGCGGGTCGACGAGGAACTCGCGCACATTCGCGCCCGCCTGCGGGACATTCCCTTCGCGTGCAACCTCATCCACAGCCCGAACGAGCCGGCGATGGAACGGTCGACGGTGGACCTCTGCCTCAAGCACGAGGTCCGCACCATCGAAGCGTCCGCGTTCCTCGACCTGACGCCGCAGATCGTGCGGTACCGGCTGGCGGGCCTGACCCGCGAGGCCGGCGGGAAGGTCGTCGCGCACAACAAGGTCATCGCCAAGGTCTCCCGCACCGAGGTCGCCGAGAAGTTCCTGCGCCCTGCACCGGAGGCCATGGTGCGGGAACTTCTCGCCTCGGGAGCGATCACGGCCGACCAGGCCGAGTGGTCGCGCCGGATCCCCGTGGCCGACGACGTCACCGCCGAAGCGGACTCCGGCGGGCACACCGACCGCCGGCCGTTGGTCGTGCTTCTCCCGGAGATCATCGCGGTGCGCGACCGCGTGCAGCGTGAGCTCGGCTACGGGCAGCAGGTTCGGGTCGGGGCGGCCGGGGGCATCGGCACCCCGGACGCGGCAGCCGCCGCGTTCGCCCTGGGCGCCGCCTACGTGGTGACCGGGTCGATCAACCAGGCCACGGTGGAGGCGGCGCAGTCGTGGGAAACCAAGCGGCTGCTGGCCGGGGCGGGCGTGACCGACTGCGACATGGCGCCCTCGGCCGACATGTTCGAGATGGGCGTCGAAGTGCAGGTCCTCAAGCGCGGCACGATGTTCGCCGCCAGGGCCAAGCGCCTCTACGACGTCTACCGGGCCTACGACGGGATCGAGTCGATTCCCGCCGCGGAGCGCGCGGGTATGGAGGCGCGGATCTTCCAGCGACCGCTGGACGACGTGTGGCAGGACTGCGTCAGGTTCTTCCAGGAGCGCGACCCCGAGCAGATCAGCCGGGCACACGGCAACCCGAAGCGCCGGATGGCACTGATCTTCCGGTGGTACCTGGGACTCTCCTCAGGCTGGAGCATCTCCGGCACCGAGGGGCGGATGGCCGACTACCAGGTCTGGTGCGGTCCCGCGATGGGTGCGTTCAACAACTGGGTCGAAGGAACCTACTTGGCCGCCGTCGAGAACCGCCACGCGGCGGAGCTGGCTACCCATGTCATGCGTGGTGCGGCGTTCACGAGCCGGGTGAACCAACTGCGCCTAGCCGGCGCCCGGCTGCCCGCCCGCGCCTGTTCGTACGTCCCCGCACCCCTGGATTCCGGCGCTGGGAGGAATCAGGAGTAAAGCCATTGCGGCCGCCTCTTCATCGTCCGCTGCGTACACGTCCTGGCTGGTGTGCCCGGGCTGCTCGGCCATGGTGTACCTGGCCGCCGTGTTCGGAACCAGCGAGAAAAGCGTGGCGGAAGGCTTTCCCGCATGTTCACGAGGTCGGGCTACCGCTCCCGCGTCGAGTTGGCCGCAGCGATGCTCACCGGCGACTTCCCGACCGGATCGGCCAACGGGTCGTGGTGAACCGGATTCGCCGCACCCCCACCCGGCCTCACCTGCCCGCGTGGTCCGCCTCCGTTCGACGACGCGACACCAGGCCCACCGGGACGTCGCAACGCTCGGTCTGCGCCTCGGTCATCTCGACCAGATGGCCGTGCCGCCCGCGCCAGCCGAGCCCGCTGGTTCGTTGTTCTCGGGAAGCGATCAGCCCGGGCACGGCTGGTACCGGTTCCGGCGGGACCGGCCCGCGGAGTGGATCGGCCACCGCTATCCGGCACGCCCAGAACGGGGCATACGTTCCTCCCACTCCCGCACCCGCTCCATTACCGGAACCGGCGGAACCAACGCGGAAGCCAACGCGAGTGCCAGCAAGTCGGCGGTGGCGGTCCCTCGGTGTTGCGGCGGGTTCAGGCCGCGGTGGTGTAAAGCCAGGCGCAGATTCCGGTAGATCGCGCCGAGTGACAGGAGTTCGGGCTCTTGAGGGTCGCCGTTGCGGAGGAGTTTGAGCAGTTCGCCGGTGAACGCGGTGTGCCTGGCTCCTTCGGGCGCGTTGGATACGGAGTTGGCCGGTGAAGTGGTCAGCGTGTAGGTCCCGTCGATCTCCACCTGTCCAGTGACAACTGATACCGGGTCCGACATCGCCTCAATAGCCCTGCCAGAGAAGCAGCTGTCGATGATGAGCACTCTGTTCCTGGCCGCAGAACTGGCTAGGACGTTGCGCAGCAGGCCGAACGGAAGTCCGGTCCATGCCAGCAGATCATGTTTGGTCTGTGGCAGGGAGAGGTACAATTCGCCTCGGTGGTCTAGAAGACCGTGTCCCGCGCGGTACACGAGGAGAACGTCTTCCGCCTGCCGGGCGACAGCCTCCAGGTTCGTGCCCAGTACAGCCACGCTAGCGGGATCAGGTAGCACGACGCAGTGCTGGGAGCTGAGTCCTGCGCCCCACGAGCTCGTCAGCACCTCGGCGAGGTCGGCGAGGTTGTTTTCCACGGCCGGAAGATCAGGCAGGCGCTCGTCGCTGAACCGGACCGCTCCGAAGAGCAGCGCACGTGATTTCGGGCCGTTGGGAAGGCGCACCTCAGGATCCTTCTGGCTGGCCATCCTGCTGCTTGAGCACCTCGCGAACGAGAGCCTCGGCGTCGACAACCCGTCTAGCGTCCAGGGTGACGGTCCGGTCGGAGTTGCTGACCTCGATCGTCACGTCGGAATGCCGTTGCTGGAGCCAAACCGACACCGAGCGCGCTAGTGCGGTGACCGCACCACCCGTGCTGAGGGCGACAACGAGAACCTCCGACAGCGCCCCCATCTCGCCCGGCGCAGGTGTCGGCTGCTCGAGGGAGATCACGGTCGGCACTCTGGAAACTCAAGCTGTCGTGCCTCCGCCGTCTCAGTCCAATGCGCTCGGCCCCAGAATCCACAGAACTGGCGTCCGCACTCTGCGCTGGCTGGCGCCAGATGCGGTTGCCGTGTCGGTCAAACTGCATCGCGGTGACCCGTTCAACGGCTTCGCGTCGGCGCCGGTAGGCGTAGAGAAAGATCCGGGACTTGTCGAAGGGCAGCATCTAGGTGACCGGCTGGCCATCGATCTCAACCCGCTCAGGGAGATTTTCGACTGGGACGAGTTCCGCCGCTGACAGTGGATTGTCCGGTCGAGTGCGAGCCTGTTGGCGCACGGCTGTCGGTCCTCGTCGCTACCGTCGCGGCCATGACCGAAAAACCGGAGGAGATCCGCACCGAACGGCTGCTGCTCAGGCGGGTCGATGCGGGAGACCTGCAGGCGGTAGTGGCGATCCTGTCCGATCCGGATACCAACCGCTTCAACCCGGTCGGGCCGCCGTCCCCGGCGGAGGCGGCCGAGATGCTGGCCCAGTGGCAGGAGCATTGGGCGCGGGACGGCATCGGATACTGGGCGGTGGTGCTGCCGGAGAACGGTGCGGTCATCGGCTTCGGCGGGCTGCGCCACCACGTCGTGGCCGAGGAAGCGATGCTCAACCTGTTCTACCGGTTCCGGCCCGAGCACTGGGGCCGGGGCTATGCCTCGGAGATGGCGCGGGCGGCCGTCGACTGGGCGGACCGGGCGGAAACAGGGCGCGCAGTGGTGATCCTGACCGATCTCGACAACAAGCCTTCCCAGCGCGTCGCGGAGAAGTTGGGTTTCGTGAACACGGGCGAGATCCAGCAGGACGACGGTCCGATGCTGGTTTGGAAGCGCGTCACCTGATCCTTGCGGTCAGCACGAGATGTCCGCTGCTTCCAGGTGGCGGCGCACCACGTCCCAGTGCGGGTCGATGATCTCGGGCGGTTGCGCACCGACGCCGATGTCCTTGAATCCGCTGGAGGTGGCGGCTCCCAACAGTGTCGTTTTCACCGTGACGATCACGGCGTCACATTCCCGCACTGAGGCAGCCTTCCCTTCCGCAGAGCCGGACCACGACTTCCCCCACCTGCGCGGCGCCACCCGCCTGCGGTTGACCGGACCGAGAAGCGTATGTCGGCCGAGTACCTGTGCATAACTTCGGACATCATGCGCGATCGCACCTTCCCCGAGGAGGGGCGATTGACCACGGGCGAGTCGACCGTCGGGCTGGCGCCCACTACGCCGCAGTGCCACGCCGCTCCTCTATTGGCCCGGCGTCCCTGCTCTCGTCCGCTGCTCCCTCCGGCAACGGCGCTCGCGGCGACCGAGCCGTCCGCAGGGCTGCCGCCGCAACCCGAAGGTCCTGACCCCGGCCAGCCTGGGGTTGCTTCTCACCGTGCTGCCGCAGGCGCGGGTGCCACTTTCTCGGGGGCTCGCACAACTTCGCCGCTGACCGCGAGTTCGCCGACCAAGTGCTGGCCATCGCGCAGAGAATCCCGGCCGTGACCCCCAGCCGGGACACGCCTTCCCCTGGACCTCAAGATCCAGTATCAGAGTGTCCACACCCACGGAGGAAGCCCAAGGCGTAGTCACAACGGGTCGTTCTTCGCCTCTTCGGCCTCCTGCCGCAGCAACCGGATCGACAGGAAGTCGCCCAGCGCGAGGTTGTGTGAAATCCCGGGTCGACGAGTTCGGCCGACTCCGCATCGGTGCCGTGGTTCGGCAGTCCGCCGCAGCAGCTTCGCGCGAGCTGCAGGAGGGCTGGCCGCTGCTGGCCGCCGCGATCGGGCACATCGGCCACCCGCAGATCCGCAACCGCGGGACGGTCTGCGGCAGTCTCGTGCACCACGACCCGGCCGCAGAGCTCCCGGCGACCGCGATCGTGCTGGACGCCGAGTTCGTGCTGGACGCCGAGTTCGTGCTGGACGGCGCGCGGGGACGTCGACGGGTTCGGGCCGCCGAGTTCTTCGTCGCGACTTTCCAGACCGCGGTCGAACCGGACGAACTGCTGGTGGAAGTGGTCTTCCCGCCCGCGTCCGGAAAGGGTTGGGCGTTCGCCGAACTGTGCCGGACCCATGGCGACTTCGCCACCGTCGGCGTCGCGGTGTCACTGGCCGCGCTTCTGTCCGAGGTGAGTGCCAAGATCATCCAGCAGTTCGCGGACAACCTCGCCGCCGAGCTCTCTGCCTCCGCCGCGACACCGGCACCGCAGACGACCACCGCTCGTGAACCGGAACCGCTCGACCTGGGCACGACCGCGCTACCGGCCCTGGCCCGCCGGGCAGCCGTGCCTGCCGCCACGCTCATCCTGATCATGGGCGCGGTCCTGCTCCGCCGGTTCCGCAAGCGGTGAGGTGATCTTCCCACGGCAGCACGTCCTCCGGTCAGCGCTGCACCCTGAATGCTGTGCCCCGGAGGTCATCAGCGCACACGGTCCTGCTTGACGAAGGTGATCGCCGCACCGCCTGCCACGGCCAGCACCGCACCGATCGGGAACAGCCAGGTGTAGCCGCCGGTCAGCGAGACCAGCGCGCTCGCCAGGAAGGGGCTTAACGCCTGCGGCAGACCCCAGGAGAGGTTGATGATCCCGAGGTCCTTGCCGTGGCCGGCTTCGGAGGGGAGCACCTCGGTCATCAGCGCCGAGTCGACCGACCCGAACAGCCCGTACCCGAGCCCGCCGATCAGCGCGCTGGCGATCATCCCCGGGACGCTCGGGACCAGCAGGGGCAGCACCAGACCGACGGCGAAGACGGCCGCGGAGATCTGGATGAAGATTTTGCGCTTGCCCACCCGGTCGGAAAGCGGCCCGCCCAACGCGGACAGCACCAGCACTGACAGGAACGACACGGTGCTGATCAGCGGCACGTACCGTACCGCCTGGTGGCCGAGGCCGATGTAGTCCTGGAGGATGTAGAGGCTGTAGCTGTGCGTCAGGAAGTAGCCGGTGACCAGCAGGAACCGGCTGGCGAAGACCCAGGCGAAGTCCGGGTGCCGACTGGGGTCGAGCCAGTAGCTGGTGACCAGTTCCCGCCACCCCAGCGGCGCACGGGGGAGACCCTTGCTGGACGGTTCGCGCGAGAGGACGACGAACGCCACCATGATGGTGAGCATGATCGCGGCGATGATCCAGTAGCCGGTGGAGATCCGATCGGCGTTCCAGGCGGCCAGCAGTTGCCCCAGCAGCGCTCCGAGGGTGACCCCGATGGAGGCCAGCGAGGCGAACAGACCGCGACGTGCTCGCGGCACGCGGTCCGGCAGCAGCGCGTTCATCGGCAGCTGCGCGGCGTTCACGGCGACCACGACCAGCAGGTAGGCCAACAGCAGCATGCCGATCGAGTCGGCCGTGCCCATCAAGGCCACGCCGACAGCCCCGCCGAGCGTGCCGCCCAGGATCCACGGGGAGCGGCGTCCCCAACGGGTCCGAGTGCCGTCCGAGAGGCGGCCCGCGATCGGCTGCACGAGAAGCGTGATCAGCGCGCCGATCCCGGTCAACAGCGCGAGGTTCTGCACCTTCTGCGCAGGGTCGATCCGCGCGAGCTGGAGCGCCATGAGGACGCTCGTGACCGCGCTCCACATCATCGGGAACGCTGCGTTCCCGGGAACCCAGGCCGATCCGAGCCGGAGCAGGGAGGTGCCGGTGGACTGGCTCGCGGTGGCGGTGGTGTCGGTCGGGGATCCGGAGGTTGCGTTCACGGCGAGGACTCCAATCCGTCGTGGGTCGGTCAGCTGACCACGGGGAGTTCGAGGACGTTGGGGGACTGCGGACCGCTGGTGACGATCACCGGCTTGATCCCGGAATTGCCGTAGTAGGAGTCATCCCTTGCAGTGACGGTGAAGCGGATGCGGTGGCCCGACTCGAAGCGGTGCGCGATGCCGGGCAACGCGATGGTGAACGGCAGCCTGGCGTCCGGTACGCGGACCGGCGCGATCAAGTCGTTGATCAGCGCTTGCGAACCATCTGGAGCGACGTCGTGGATCCCGACGAAGAGCACGAGATTGCCCGCCGGGTCGGTGTCGCTCTGCGTGCGCTCCGCTGCCGGTGAGGTGACCTGGAGGGTTGCGGTGGGGATCCCGACGACGTCGACGTCGCGGGGAAGCTGGTCAGAGGTGTAGGAGACGTGGTCGCGATGCAGGCCCGGCACGGCCCAGTTGCGGTACTCCTGGCTGCCGCGCAGCACCTCTTCGCGCGAGGTGACCAGTGCTCCGTCGCCGGAGAGGAAGTAGCTGCTGGTCGTCGAGGGCGTGGCGGTGCCGTAGCGCTGCTCGACCGGCATCCAGTTGCGGTAGTAGGCGAAGTCCGGACCGGTGTCGGTGTCCTGGTGGTGCAGGTACCGGTCGAACCAGGCGAGGATGCGCCGTCCCACGTAGGAGGTATCGAGGTTCCCGGCTTCGAAGTTGAGCTCGCCGTCATCGGGGGAGCTGGTGCCGCCGCTGTGACCGGCGGACTGCCAGATCATCTTCACCGGCGTGCCCTGGTCGCGCAGCGCGCGGTAGGTGGCGGTGGCTTCGTTGAGGTTGAACAGGTTGTCGTGCTCGCCCTGGATCAGCAGCGTGGGTGTGGTGACCCGGTCGAGGTAGGAGGTGGGGGAGACGGATTCGAGGTAGGCCAGAGCTTCCCGGGTTGGTCCGGGCGGGAAGCGGCCGGAGTCCATCAGCGCCTTGGCCGCGCATGCCTGCGCCGTGAAGTTGTGGCAGGCAGGATTCGGCAGCCCGGGTTCCGGCGTGAGGTCGAGCTGGCCGACGGCGAAGAACGCATTGGTCCACCGGTACTTGTAGACGCCCGGGGTCTCGGAGCGCAGTCCGCTGCGCGGGTCGGCGCCGTTGGGCGCGAGCGAGTAGGCGAGGTCGTGCCAGGTGTTCATCGGCACGATCGCGTCCAACCGCTGGTCCACCGATGCGGTGGCCAGTTGGACCGCACCGCCGTAGGAACCGCCGAACATGCCCACCCGGGGGTCGCCGGGCCCGTCGAGCACCACGTCGTGGATCCGCGTGCCGTCGTCGGCCGAGCGGGCCCCGGCCAGGAAGTCGACCAGCCTGCTGGCCGCTTCGCCATCGATCTGCGGATCGTTGAGCGAGATGGGGCAGCTTGACCTGCCGAACCCGAGACCGGAGTAGGTGAGCACGAGGTAACCGCGTTGCGCGAAAGCCGCTGCCGCGGCGGAAATCCCGTGGTCGTCCTTGCGGCCGCCGAAGCCGTTGGTCATCAAGATCGCGGGGACAGGGCGGCCCTGGTCAGCACCGGCCGGCTCGTGGAGATCGGCGTCGATCGTGCACCGAGTGCGGTGGTCGGGGCCCACCTCGACGGTGAACCGCAGCGAGGTGGTCGGGTGCCCGCTGCCGGTGGCTGCCGCGCGGGCAGGCGAGGCGACCAGCAGCGCTCCGGCGGCGAGCGCGAGCAATCGGCGGGACAGCTTCCTGTTAAAGGGCATGCGGAACTCCGGACGTGGTCGGTCGGCACGCGGGAAGTGCCGGAGTGCGAAGGATTTCGAACCGGACTGGTTCGCGAGGTGTCAGCGCGCGGCGCGTTCGGCCGCCTCGTTCAGCGCCGAGGTTCAGGGAGCCAGCGGGGATCGACGCCCGCGGCGAGGTTCCAGGACATCTCGGTGCGCACGTCGCCGACGGCGACGAGCCGCCCGCGGGATCGGCCGGTTGTGCGGAGCGGGACCTCGCCCGGAAGGAAGCCGTAGGCGAGGGCGTGGTGGTACTGGCACGCGGTTCCGGGGGGATGTAGGTCCACGACGAGTTGGGTGGCTCCGTTGTCGTCGCGATGCCCGCTGGCGAAGGCTTCCCGGACGTGCTCGAAACCAGGCTCGACGGCGCCGTGGATCCTGTCCATGTCAACTCTTTTCACCCTGGGTGTCGCCCGTGCACCGGCACGGACGACACCGCTGCGGCAAGCTGCACTGATCGCTGCGCAGAAACCATAAGGTGATCGGTTTTTGGTGTCAACGGATCCTTCGCCGAGCCCGCGGGGGCTCAGGTGCGGCGCAACAGGTGGAGGGCGTCTGACAGCGCCTGCTCCATGTCGATCGAGCGGTCGGTGAGCCACTGCAGCTGCACGCCGTCCACGACGGACAGGAGCAGAACGGCAACGCGCTCGGCGGGAATCGTCGAATCCATCTGCCCGGCGTCCATCGCCTTCTGGATCTGGCCGGTCACCGCCGTGCGGAAGCTCTCGTACCGGTGCGCGAAGAACTCGTGCGCGGGATGCGTGGTGTCGCTCGCCGCGGCGGCCATCGACACGAACAGCTCGATGAGCCCCGGGGTTTCCTTGGCCGCCCGCACGATCTGCAACGCGGCCTCGGCATGGTCGGTGTCCGGCAGGTTGGTCTGCTGGACGGTGTCGCGCATCCGGAGCACCTCGGTGAGCAGCGCTTCCTTGGAATCGAAGTAGTGCATGATTCCCGGCAGGCTCAACCCGCACCGCTCGGCGACCTTGCGCAAGGACGTCCCCCGGTAGCCCTCGGTGGCGAAGACGTCGAGCGCTGCTTGCAGGATCTCGACGCGCTTGGCCTCACCCTTCCGGTAAGAACCACGTTTCGGCATGTCAACACCCTAAGGAACCGGTGCGGAACGGAGCAGGGCGGTGTGCGTCGACGTCAGCATGCCGGGCTCGTTGGGGGAAGCGTGAACTCGTCGGACGGCATGTGTGCGCCCTCGTTTCCGCCAAGGCCCGGAACGGTTTTCGGGTGATCCCCGAAAACCATATATTGATCGGTTTTGGTGGTACGGTCTGCTCCGGCACAACCGGTGGAGGCAGCTTTGAGCGCACTCGTACCCGCCCCGATCGCCGACGAAGTGGCACCTGGCCGTTGCCGCGCACAGCACAGGTGGCGGCCGCTGTTCGTCTTCTTGCGGCGGGACTTCGTGTCGGGTCTTGCGACGGCGTGCCTGAAGTGACACCTCCCTCGACTACGGAAATGGGCGCTATGACGACCGACGCAGTTGGCTTCCCCGACCGCTTCCTCTGGGGCACTTCCACCTCGGCGCACCAGATCGAGGGCAACAACGTCCTCAGCGACTTCTGGGCCGCAGAGAATCGGGGCGAGTGGGGGCTCGAGGAGCGGTCAGGAGATGCCTGCGACAGTTACCACCGCTGGGAAGAGGACCTCGACATCGTGCGCGACCTCGGCCTGGACGCGTACCGCTTCAGCATCGAGTGGGCGCGCGTCATGCCGACGCCTGACCACGTGTCCCTGGCCGCGCTGGCTCATTACCGGCGCGTCATCGAGGGATGTGCCTCGCGCGGCATCACACCGGTCGTGACCCTGCACCACTTCACCAACCCCGGGTGGCTGCGCGACCTCGGGGGCTGGACCTCGGAGCACGCCATCGAGCACTTCGCCCGGTACGTGCGCGAGGTCGTCCCGATCCTCGACGGTGTGGAATGGTTGTGCACGATCAACGAGCCGAACATGGTCGCGCTCATGGCCGCCCGCAGGAAGGCACCGGCCGGCACGACGATGTCGCCGCCGGACGAGGGCGTCACCGCAGCGCTCGCCCGGGCGCACGAGACGGCCCGCGAGATCCTCCACGACCTCCCGGGGCTGAAGTCGGGGTGGACGATCGCGAATCTGAACGTTCAGGGCAGCAACGCCGACCCGGACCGGGTCGCGGCGATCTCCTATGCCGTCGAGGACCAGTACCTCGACATAGCACGCGACGACGACTTCATCGGCGTACAGGCCTACAGCCGACTGCGCGTCGGACCCGACGGCATCGACCTGCCCAGTGAGAAGGACCGTCGCACCAAGATCGGCTGGGAGTTCTACCCCCAGGCCCTCGAGTCGGCCGTGCGGCACACCGCCTCCCGCGTCCCCGGTGCGACCATCCTCGTCACCGAGAACGGGATCGCCACCGACAGCGACGACGAGCGCATCGAGTACACGGAGCAGGCCCTCGCCGGGCTGCAACGAGCGATCGCCGACGGCATCGACGTCCGCGGCTACCTCCACTGGTCGCTGCTGGACAACTACGAATGGGGGTCTTGGAACCCCACCTTCGGTCTTGTCGCGGTGGACCGCACCACGTTCATACGCACGGTCAAAGCCAGCGGAGACTGGTACGGCCGCCACGTCGCGGCGCTGCGCACCGGCATGAGCGCTGGGGTAGCGAGGTGAACATGTCGAAGCCTGATGCGAGCCTTCCGGTCGTTCCGTGGCCGCACGCTGTTCGCGCGGACGGAGACTGGCTGGCCTTCGATCCGGGGCGCGTCCACACCGTCAGCGCCGTCGGCCTCCAGCACGCACGGGAGTGGCTCGCGGTCGAGCTCGCCCAGCTCGAAGTCGAGCACGGTGCGCGGCCGGATGCCTCAGACCTCGTCATCGAGCTCGAACTCGGCCCGCCACCGGACAGCATCGCTCCAGCGGATGGGCTGGACCCGTCCGGGGTGCCGCACGACGAGCGCCACACCATCGATGTGCATGTGGACCGCGTGCGGATCATCGGGCCCAGCGCGAGAGCGGTGATGCGTGGCGTCGCCACCCTCCTGCAGCTCCTAGCGGCGCCAGGCGCGCGGCTTCCCGTGTGCCGGATCGAGGACGGTCCCCGCTTCGCCTGGCGTGGGCTGTCGTTGGACGTGGTGCGGCATCCGTTTGCGGTCCAGGAGATCGAGCGGGTCATCGACCTGATCGCCCGCTACAAGCTGAACGTCTTGCACCTTCACTTGACCGACTCCGAAGCCTGGCGGCTGGCCTCCACCCGGCACCCGCGCCTGGACAGCGTCGCAGGGGGAATGCCGATCACTGTTGACGACCTCGCCGGACTTGACGAACGCGCGGCGGCGCGCGGGGTCACGATCGTGCGCGAGGTCGATCTTCCCGGCCACTCCGCGGCGGCCGTGCGTGCGTATCCGGAGCTCGCGGCGGATACGAGAGCCGCCCGACTGGGTTATCTCGATCCCGCTGTTCCCTCGGCCCGCGACTTCATCGAAGCCGAAGCGACCGAGGTCGCCGAATGCTCACCGGCCGCGTTCGTGCACTTGGGCGGCGACGAGCCGTTCGGGATGCCGACGCCCGCCTACGTCGAGGCTGTCTGTTTGGCGGTGGGCGCCGCGCATGCAGCGGGCAAGCGCGTCGTCGCCTGGCAGGAAGCGGTGCGTGCCGGTGCGCTGACAGAAGCCGACATCATGCAGTTCTGGATCGGCTCGGAGACCGTGATCGACGCCGATGCCAAGAAGGCAGATCTACCGCCCGAAGCCCACCGCTTCGTGGACGAGATGGTCGAACTGTTCGCACAGGCGCCTGCCGATCTCCCCCTCGCAGCCAGCTCGGAGGTGCCGGTGCTGATCTCGTCGAGCGACGTGCTGTACCTGGACCGCCGGTACGCCGAGCCCGCAGCCACCCCCGAGGGAGAGCGCCGGCGCGAACACCTCGGGTTTTCCGACTACCCGGCCAAGACGCTGTGCGAGATGCATGAGTGGATGCCGGAGGACCTCCTCGCCGGTCACGACGTCCAGATCGCGGGCGTGGAGGCCGCGCTGTGGGCCGAGACGATCGAAAGCTTCGACGATCTCGCCTTCCTGCTGCTGCCACGTCTGGGCTCCGCAGCCGAGCGCTCCTGGCAGGCGGATCCGACCGGCTGGGAGGAGTTCGCGGTGAGGATCGCGCCGCATCGCGCGGTCTGGGAGCGCACCGGATGGGGTGCCGCGTTCGAGCCGGGCGGACAGTGAGGTGGGCGAGAAGGAAGGTCGGGTGAGTTCCGAAGCCGCCGACCTGTGGGAGATTCGTCCCGCTCGGGTCGATGATGAGGCCGAGGTCGCGCGACTGTACGAGGTTTGCCTTCGCACCGGTGCCAACGGAGGCGACGCGACTTCGATGTTCCAGGATCCGCGGATCCTCGGGGATGCGTTCGTCGGGCCGTATCTGAGATTCGAGCCCGGCTTGGCCTGGGTGGTGGCAAAGCCTGGGAGGCTCCCGGCCGGCTTCGTTCTCGGCGCCGCGGACACAGAACGATTCGAGTCCACTCTCGAGAACGAGTGGTGGCCCGCATTGCGCGCCGGTCGGCTGTCTCGAGCCGCGGAGTCCGAGACGGGTGGTCGAGCGTGGGGAGACGCGCGAGTGTGGCAGGTCATCGAGCACCCTCCCGCGACGCCACGCGAGGTCACCCAGGCGTATCCCGCCCATCTGCACATCGACCTGCTGCCTGAGGCGCAAGGGGGCGGGAACGGCGGCCGACTCATCAAAGCCCTGCTCGCTGCGCTGCGCGATAGGGGGTGGTAGGGGTGCACTTCGGAGTCGGCACCGGGAACACCAACGCGATTGGCTTCTACCGGCACCTGGGATTCCACCTGATTGCCGATGAGGGTGACTTCCTCAGACTCGGCTTGCGGCTGATCGAATGAAGCAGCGGGTGGCCCCCGGTCTCCGCAACGAGGCAGTTGGCCGAGGGTAAGGGGTTCAGCGGGCGGCGACGCCAACGAGGATGTCCGCCGTCGCTTCCGTGAGTCGGTCCAGCACGCGCGCGAAGACCTCGCCCGCCTCCTGTTCGACCTCGATCCAGACGTCGATGAGGAGCGCACGAACCGAACGGGCGCGGTGTGTTACGCCATCCTCAGCGGACTCATGCTCCAGTGGCTGGTCGACCCCGAGGGCCTGCCCGGTCCGGGAACAGTGGGCGAAGACCTCACCACTGGTATCCAGAACATCTGAGAACCCCTCCCCGGCGAAGGTAGAAGTTCCGCAATTCGGTGAAGGCGTTGAGCAAGACCGGGTCGTGGCGCTCCGCAGGGCGTTGGCCGCCGTCGTCTTCGTAGAGCGTGCGTCGACGATCCGGCTGGCGGGTAGGCCCCCACCTGTCTCCCATGGAGTCCAGCTCGGTGACGTCCAGGCAAATACCAAGCGCTTGGCGTTGCTGGTCGTCGATCACGGAAGGATGCGACGTACGTCGCCAGGGCTGTAGCAAGGGGTCCCCGTCAGTCTGGGCCACTGCCGGAAGGCTTGCGGGAGCGAAACCAGTCGCAGCCATTAGTTCGCGATACTGCTCGGCCGGTAGGAAGGACAGCATTGACGAACACGGCACCGGCTCGGGCGAGAGCGACGAGGTGGGGTGCGTTGACCGCGCGCCAGTGGGCTTGGGTGGACTCGATCAGCTTGAACGCCATCGCCAGCCCGGCGGCGCGTGAGCCCAGTCCCTTGGTGACCTTCGTGCGGTGGGCGCATCCGATGGTTATTCGGAGGCCCGGGGAGTGTGCGCAAGGTTCTCCCGGATCTTTTCGCACACGAGGTCGAGAAAAGCACCGTTGGCGGGGGCCGAGTACGACATCGTCGGATCCGGGTAGATGACAACGTCCACTTGTTCTGCGGCGGAGGAGATCACAGACAGCCCGGACGACCTGCGCGCAACGTTGATCTTCACCGTGGCTGGGGCAACTCTGGCACCAGGGCTGGGAAAGGTTTGCTTCCGCACCGGTTGGCCGAGGCCAACTTTCCACAGCGAAACCGCGTCTTGGTCAACGCTGAGGATGAATCCAGCCAAGCTCTGCATGCCCAGCGTTGGACGACACAGAAACGCGAGACCGTTCTGACGCAGCACTACCAAGGCCCTGCGTTGGTTGCGGACCACGAGCCGTCCGTAAATCACCAGCGCGAGCAACAGCAGAAGCGCCAGTGCCACGACCAGGAGCAGGAAGACATACATTGACCGACTGTAACCTTGCCCCTGGCTGGCTATTGTCAAGACCTGTGATTAAGTTTGTTCAGGCGGCTGATAATGGGACTGGTCGTCGGGGCGTTCGACCGGCAGGCCGTTGACGAACCGGGCGCCGGCTCGGACCAGGGCGACGAGGTGGGGCGCGTTCGCCGCGTGCCAGCGGGCCTGGGCCGCTTCAATCAGCTTGAATGCCATCGCCAGACCGGCTGCGCGGGAACCGGGCCCCTTGGCGACCTTCGTCCGGTGTCGCACTGTCGCGAACGTCGACTCGATGGGATTTGCCGTGCGGAGATGGATCCAGTGCTGGGCGGGGTAGTCGCAGAACGCAAGCAGGACATCGACGTCGTCGGTGATCTTCGCGACGGATTTGGGGAACTCTCCGCCAGAGCCTTCTTTGCGCCGGGATGGGCGGATTCGCTAGCGCGGCAAAGACATTGGCAATTTTGTGGAACCAGCACCGCTGCTCTCGTGTCTCGCGGAACACCTCGCGCAACGCGCTCCAGAACCGCAGCGCGCCATCGCCGGCGACCAGTACGGGGGCGCCCATTCCACGCCGCTTGCAGTCACGCAGCAGGTCCGCCCACGACTCGGTGGACTCGCGGTAGCCGTCGGTCAGGGCGACCAACTCCTTGCGCCCGTCGGCGCGCACCCCGATCACCACCAGCAGGCACAGCTTGTGCTCCTCCAGACCGATGTTGACGTGGACACCTTCTGCCCACAGGCAAATTTAGTCCACATCGGACTGATCACGCTCGCAGAACGCACGCTGTTCGGCCTTCCGGTTTAGTGCCAGGCATGATGATCGGCTGTGCTATTGCGACTGGCCTACCTGGGTGTGACGAACGCGTTCGCGATGTTGCGCCTGCTGCTCATGAGCGACCGGGGCCTCGCCTTGCGCCACCAGATCACGGTGCTGGAGGGGCAACTCGGTAAGAACGGGTGCGGTTTCTCCCAAGCGATCGAGCGTTTCTGTCTGCGCTGCTGCACCGGCTGCCACGGAACGTGCTGCGCAGGTTGCGCTTGCTGGTGCGTCCGGACACGGTGCTGCGCTGGCACCGCGAGCTGGTCGCACGTCGCCATGCGGCCGTTTCCCCGCCGAAGCTCCCTGGCCGGCCACGACTGTCCGCTCTGGCGCTGGCAGCTCGAGGTTGCTGAGGAGACGATTGCCGGCCGCGGGTGATCGTGGCCGAGTATTTCGATGTGGGCTGTTCGCGCCGGTGGTCCTGGTCGAAGCGGCGGTCCGCGGCAGCGCTGCTGGCCGTGGCGCAGAGCCCGGATCGTGGTTTTGCGAACTAAGAGTTCCTAACAGAGGGTTTTGGTGTGTCGGTAGCAGATGATGCATGTGGCCAGGCCGAGGAACGCTTCGTGGATGTCGTCGCGGCGTTCC
>NZ_JBWKKU010000056.1:0-66176 GCF_056431445.1 Saccharopolyspora sp. NPDC045941 | reverse complement strand
GGCATCGGCGTCCACACCCCGATCAAACACAACAAAACCGGCAAAGGCCGGCCACTCGAGGTCGACAACCGCACCTACAACACCCTGCTCAGAGGCTACGAGCCCCAGGTGAACGCGGCTTCGCGCTCCTCACCGAACGCTGGCGCACACTCAAACGCATCACCGCCAGCCCACGCAAAATCGACGCCATCGTCCACGCCGCCCTCACCCTCACCCACCACGAACACGGCCGAATCCACTGAGATCACCTCAAATGGAAATCAGAGCCCTGATTTCCATTGAAATTGCGGGTCTGGAAGGTCGGCGGTGCCGGGCAGGGCCGGGCCGGGCAGGGTCGTCTTCCTGTTGGTTCCGGCGTTCGGGGTCTGCGGGGACGGGGCAACTCGGCTTCGCCGTGCGCGTCTCGCCGGACGATCATGCACGTTTCGCTGGACGACCATGCGTGTCTCGCCGGGCGATTTCATAGTTGCTGAACGGGTTTTCGCGCCGGCATGCGAATCGGTGCTCGCCGCTGATGTCGCGGCGAGCACCGATCTTCGTTTCAGGCCGCGGTGATCGCCGCGAGGACGCGGGCGCGGTGGGCCGCCGTGGTGCCCCAGGCCGCGACCAGGGCGCGCACCTTCGTGATCCACAGGCCGAGATCGTGCTCCAGCGTGTAGCCGATCGCGCCGTGCACCTGCAGCGCCGTGCGGGCAGCGAGGTAGGCCGCGTCGGAGGCGGCGACCTTGGCCGCCGACACGTCCCGCGCGGCATCGGCCGACCCCACCGACACCGCCGCGCCGTGCAGCAGCGGCCGGGCGAAGTCGAGCGCCACGCGGACATCGGCGAGCGCGTGCTTGAGGGCCTGGAACTCGCCGATCGCCCGGCCGAACTGACGCCGGTTCTTGGCGTACTCCACGGCCTCGTCGAGCAGGCGCTCGCCGGCGCCGAGCAGCTGGGCCGAGCAGGCGAGCGCAGCAGCGTCGAGCGCGGCGGCGGCCGCGCCGGTCGGCATCGTGGCGAGCCGGTCCTTCACGGTCACCTCGAAGAGCCTGCGGGTGCTGTCCACGGAACGCCGCAGCGACCCCGCCTCCGCGAGGTGCAGCTCGTCGCCGTCGACCAGCAGGACGCGGTCGGCGACATCGGCGTCGAGCGCGAAGGGCGTGCCGGGCGGCGCGGCGAGCGTGACCACCCGGCTTCCGGCGGCCAGCTCCGCGAGCGATTCCGGGTCGGTCGCCTGCAGCAGCGCGGGCGCGACGACGACGGACTCGATGTACGGCCCGGGCACGAGGTGGCGGCCGATCTGCTCGAACGCGACGACCACGTCGATCGGCGACGCTCCGAGTCCGCCGGCATCCTCCGGCACGCACAGGGCGTGCACGCCGAGGTCGGCCAGGCGCTGCCAGATCTTCCGCCCGGACGCCGCATCGCCCTCGCCCCACGCGCGGGCCGCGGCCGGCACTCCCGCGGTGCCGAGGAAGTCGTCCAGCGACCGGGAGAAGGCGAGCTGTTCGTCGTTCAATGCGAACCTCATCGGGCGCGGCCCTCCTTCGGCAGGCCGAGCAAGCGCTCGGCCACGATGTTGCGCTGGATCTCGTTCGTCCCCGCGTAGATGGGGCCCGACAGCGAGAACAGGTAGCCGTCCAGCCACGCGCCGTCGGCCGCCGCGTCCGGGCCGCGCAGTTCGGACTCCGGCCCGAGGAGATCCAGCGCGGTCTCGTGCAGCGCGACGTCGAGTTGGGGCCAGAACAGCTTGTTCACGCTGCCGTGCGCGCCGATGTCGCCGCCGCCGGAAAGCCGCGTGACCGTGCCCCACGTGTAGAGCCGGTATGCCTGCGCAGCGATCCACGAGTCGACCACGCGGTCGCGCAGGTGCGGCTGATCCGCGCCGCGTTCGCGCCACAGCGCCACCAGCCGGTCGGCCGCCGCGCAGAACCGGCCAGGCGAGCGCAACGACAGGCCGCGCTCGTTGCCCGCGGTGCTCATGGCCACCCGCCAGCCGTCGCCCGGCGCGCCGAGCACGTCGGCGTCGGGCACGAACACGTCGTCGAAGAAGATCTCCGCGAAGCCGGGGTGCCCGTCCAGCTGGGGGATCGGCCGGATGGTGATGCCATCGGCGTTCAACGGGAACAGGAAGTAGGTCAGCCCGCGGTGCCTTTCGGCGTCCGGGTCCGAGCGGAACAGGCCGAACCCGCGGTCGGCGAAGGGCGCCCGCGAGCTCCACGTCTTCTGCCCGTTGAGCACCCAGCCGCCGCGTGCGTCGTCGCGTGTGGCCGTGCTGCGGATCGACGCGAGGTCGCTGCCGGCCTCGGGCTCCGACCACGCCTGGGCCCAGATCTCGGTGCCGTCCGCCATCGACGACAGGTACCGGTCCCGCTGTTCCCGGGTGCCGTGCCCGAAGATGATCGGGGCGAGCAACGAGATCCCGTTCTGCGCGACGCGCACCGGCGCGCCGCTGCGGTAGTACTCCTCTTCGAACAGGACCCACTCGATCATCGAGGCGTCCCGGCCGCGGTACTCCGCCGGCCACGAGACGACCGACCAGCGGGCCTCGGCGAGGGTGGCTTCCCATTCCCGGCGGGCCGCGAATCCCTCGGCGGAATCCAGCGGGGGCAGCGGCTTCGCCGGGACGTGGTCGTGCAGCCAGGCCCGGGCTTCGTCGCGGAAGGCCAGCTCCTGCGCGGTGAAGTCGATGTTCATGCGTCCTTGTCTTTCCGCTCGGCCGCGTCGCGCATCTTGCGCGCGTCCATCCCGGCCAGGGAGTCGCCGCCGACCTCCGCGTTGTGCGCGTGCGCGGCGTGGTGCAGGCCGAACACCGAGTCCATGCCGGCCCGCATGCCCTGCAGGTCCTCCGCCTGGTTGATCGCCTTCTTGGTCAGGGCGAGCCCGAAGCCCGGCATCGCGCCGATGCGGCCGGCGAGGTCGAGGGTGAAGGATTCCAGCTCGGCCCGCTCCACGACGTGGTTGACCATGCCCAGCTCGTGCGCGCGCTGCGCGGGCATACGGTCGCCGGTGTAGAGGAACTCCTTGGCGGCGCGCGGGTTCATGACCCACGGATGGGCGAAGTACTCGACGCCGGGGATGCCCATCTTCACCACCGGGTCGGCGAAGAACGCGTCGTCGGAGGCGACGATGAAGTCGCACGACCAGGCGAGCATCAGCCCGCCGGCCACGCACGCGCCGTGCACCATCGCGATCACCGGCTTCGGGATCTCCCGCCACCGGCGGCACATGCCGAGGTAGACCTCCGACTCGCGCGCGAAGCGGCGGTCCACGCCCTCCCGGCCGGTGTGGTCCCACCAGATCACGGCCTTGCGGTCGAAGCTCTGGTCGGCGTCGCGCTCCGGCGTGCCGATGTCGTGCCCTGCGCAGAAGTGCTTGCCGTTGCCAGCGAGCACGATCACCTTGACCTCGTCGTCGTCCACGGCGCGGCTGAACGCGGCATCGAGCGCGTAGGTCATCTTCGAGTTCTGCGCGTTGCGGTACTCGGGCCGGTTCAGGGTCACGAGGGCGACCGCGCCTCGGCGTTCGTAGGTGACCACCGAGTCGTCGCTGGTACTGGGCATGCTCCTTCACGTCCTTTCCCAAACAAGTGCTTGGTTTGCTACCCTACGGGAGATCGCCGGTACTTGGCCAGGACCCGCGGTCATCCGCTCACAGCGATCGGTTTGGGAGCCGCAGTGACGTCGTCGAAGAAGGAACAGCCCACGCCGGAATGCCCGCCGGCCCACCGCCTGCTCGAAGGCAGGACCGTCGTGGTCACCGCCGCCGCGGGGGCCGGGATCGGGGCCGCCGCCGCCCGCCGCTGCCTCGAAGAGGGCGCCAAGGCCGTCGTCATCGGCGACACGCACGAGCGGCGCCTCGCCGAGTCGGAGAAGGCGCTGGCCGGTGAGTTCGGCGGCGACCGGGTCGCCGCGGTCGTGTGCGACGTGACCGATGAGGCGCAGATCGACGCGTTGTTCGACGCGACCGAGGCGTTCGGTGGCGCGGACGTGGTGATCAACAATGCCGGTCTCGGCGGCACGGCGTCCGTGCTGGAGATGACCGACGAGCAGTGGCACAAGGTCCTCGACGTGACGCTGACCGGTACCTTCCGCTGCGTCCGGGCGGCAGGCAAGCGCATGGTCGACGCCGGCAAGAAGGGCGTCATCGTCAACAACGCCTCGGTGGTGGGCTGGCGCGCGCAGGAGGGGCAGGCGCACTACGCGGCGGCGAAGGCCGGCGTGATGGCGCTGACCCGATGCGCCGCGATGGACCTGGCTCCGCACGGCATCCGGGTCAACGCGGTCTCGCCCAGCCTGGCCATGCACCCGTTTCTGGCGAAGGTCACCAGCGACGAGCTGCTCGCCGAGCTCAAGGGCCGGGAGGCGTTCGGCCGCGCGGCCGAACCGTGGGAGATCGCCAACGTGATGGTCTTCCTCGCCAGCGACTACGCGTCGTACCTCACCGGCGAGGTCCTGTCCGCCAGCAGTCAGCACGCCTGAAATTCCAGTCGCCGCACGCCTTTTTGCGCGGCGGTGCAGCGGCAGCGGCCCCCTACGGCAGCTGCAGCCGCCGTCTGGCCTCCGTCCTCCGCAATTTCCATTGAAATCGAACCTTCGATTGAGGTTTTTCCAACCTCGTTTTGCGTGGCGGTGCGGGTGGCGGAACCTCAGAGGCTCCCTGGACTGTGGGTGCCCCTTCTGATGTATGTCCAATACACGGCGTCAGGGCCGTCCTCGCCAGGAAGCCTCTGAGAACCCGCGGCGGTGCGAGTGTCGTAGGTGGGTTATGCGCCTGCGGCGCATGCGACACCCATCGACGTGTGGCTTTGCGGCCCGCGGCTGCGGGCCGACCAGGATGAAAAACGCTCATTTCAATGGAAATTGCGGATCCGCAGGCGCCGGGACGCACCGAAATAGAGGAGAACTCCGTGACCGAGGCCTACATCGTCGACGCCGTCCGCACTCCCGTCGGCCGGCGCGGGGGCGCGCTCGCCGGGATGCACTCGGCGGACCTCGGCGCGCACGCCATCTGCGCGCTCGTGGATCGCACCGGGGTGGATCCCGGCGCGGTCGACGACGTCATCTTCGGCTGCTGCGACACGATCGGTTCCCAGGCCGGGGACGTCGCGCGGACCGCGTGGCTGGTGGCCGGCCTGCCCGACCACGTGCCGGGCGTGACCGTCGACCGGCAGTGCGGGTCGAGCCAGCAGGCCGTTCACTTCGCGGCGCAGGGCGTGCTCTCCGGCACCGCCGACCTCATCGTGGCGGGTGGGGTGCAGAACATGTCCGCCATCCCGATCTCGGCCGCGATGATCGTCGGCCAGCAGTACGGCTTCAGCACGCCCTTCGCCGAGTCGCCCGGCTGGCTCAAGCGCTACGGCGACCAGGAAGTGTCGCAGTTCCGCTCGGCCGAGATGATCGCCGAGCACTGGAACATCTCGCGGGCCGACATGGAGGCCTACGCCTACGAGAGCCACCAGCGGGCCATCGCCGCGATCGACGGGGGCCGGTTCGCCGCGGAGATCGCGCCGGTCGACGACTTCGACACCGACGAGGGGCCCCGGCGAGACACCAGCCTGGAGAAGATGGCGGGCCTGCAGCCCGTCGCGGGCGGTGAGCGGATCACGGCGGCAGTCGCGTCGCAGATCAGCGACGCCTCGGCCGCGGTCCTGATCGCCTCGCCGCGCGCGGTCGAAGAGCACGGCCTGACCCCGCGTGCGCGCATCCACCACATCTCGGTGCGCGGCGCCGACCCGGTCTGGATGCTGACCGGCCCCATCCCGGCGACCAGGCACGCGCTGGAGCGGACCGGGATGGCGATCGACGACTTCGACCTGTTCGAGGTAAACGAGGCGTTCGCGTCCGTCGTGCTGGCGTGGGCGAAGGAGACCGGCGCGGACCTGGCCAGGACGAACGTCAGCGGCGGTGGGATCGCGCTCGGCCACCCGATCGGGGCGACGGGCGCCCGGCTGATGACGACGATGCTGCACGAGCTGGAGCGCCGCGGCGGGCGGTTCGCGTTGCAGACGATGTGCGAGGGCGGCGGCCAAGCCAACGTCACGATCATCGAACGCCTCTAGAACCTGTTTCGAGAACTCGCTCTCCGCATCGGCGCATGTCTCCCGTGGGGATCGCCTGAGCCGCGGTCTCCCGATCCCGGCGGCCCGCGGCCCTGTGCCGCCCGCGCCCGCTGGTTCGGCGGCCGATGGCCTGCCCTCCGCAATTTCAATGGAAATTGCGGACCATTGGTGTGTCGCACCCCGACACGCCGGAGGTCGCACCCCCGACACGCCGGAGGATGTGGTCAACCCCGGGTTCCTGTGGACAACTTCCGCAATTTCAATGGAAATCAGAGCTCTGATTTCCATTGAAATTGCGGACCACCCCGGTGAGGGGGATGTGGGGTTGCGGCTGCCGGCTCGAACGTGACCGCTTGGAGCCGTAGCTGTGGTCGGTTTAGATCGGATCGATACCGGTGGGCGCCTTCTCGGTCGCGCGGCATCGCGTTGCGCGCCGGGCGGGGCTGCGTCGGGTGGGGGCGGCGCTGGGCGTGCTGCGCCGGACGGGGCTCGCTGGGAGGGGCTGCGCCCGGACGGGGCTCGCTGGGTGGGTTGCGCTGGGTGGGTGAACCAAGCGCTTGCTTGTTATTGGTATCGTGTGGTTATCTGGGCTCATGACGGAGCACGACGGGCCGACGGCCGGCATCTGCGCGGGACGGGTCGCCATCATCACCGGTGCCGGGCAGGGTCTCGGCCGGGCGCACGCCCTCGAATTCGCGCGCCACGGCGCCAAGGTCGTCCTCAACGACATGTCCTCGTCCGTCGAGGACGTCGCCGCGGAGGTGCGGGCCGCGGGAGGTGAGGCGGTCGCGGTCGTGGCCGACATCGCCGACTGGGCGGCCGCCGAGGGCGTGATCGACCTCGCCGTGAGCACGTTCGGCAGGCTCGACACCCTCGTCAACAACGCGGGCATCAACCGGGACCGGATGCTGGTCAACATGAGCGAGTCCGAGTGGGACCAGGTCATGACCGTCAACCTCAAGGGGCACTTCGCCCCGCTGCGCCACGCGGTCGCGTGGTGGCGGGACCAGGCCAAGGCGGGCAACCGGATCGCCGCCCGGGTGGTCAACACGTCGTCCGGGGCCGGGCTGATGGGCAGCGTCGGCCAGGGGAACTACGGCGCGAGCAAGGCAGGCATCGCCGCGCTGACCCAGGTCGCCGCGGTCGAGTTCGCCCGCTACGGCGTGGTCGTCAACGCCATCGCCCCGTCGGCGCGGACCCCGATGACGGAGGCGGTCTTCGCGGAGCGGATGGCCAAGCCCGCCGACGGCTTCGACGCGATGGACCCGGCGAACGTGTCCAGTCTCGTGGTGTGGTTGGGCAGCGCCGAGGCCACCACGACCGGCCGCGTCTTCGAGATCGAAGGCGGCGAGGTCTCCCTCGCCGACGGGTGGCGGCATGGCCCGCCCGCGGTGAAGGACGGGCGGTGGGAGCCGCGGGAGCTGACGGCGGTCATCGCCGACCTGGTCGCGAAGGCCGAACCGCCGACACCCGTGTACGGGGCCTGACGATGACCACCGGTGATGAGGAATTCCGCGCCGAGGTGCGCGAATGGCTGGCCGACGAGCTGACCGGCGAGTTCGCCGACGTCGTCGGCCTCGGCGGTTCGGGCCGGGAGGACGAGGCGCTCGACCGCAGGCTGGCGTGGGAACGCCGGCTCGGCTCGGGCGGCTGGATCGGCCTCGGCTGGCCCGTCGAGCACGGCGGCCGCGGTGCCTCCCTGGCGCAGCAGGTGATCTTCCACGAGGAGTACGCGAGGGCAGGCGGGCCGGGGCGCTTGCTGCACATGAGCGAGCAGCTCGTCGGCCCGACCATCCTCGCGTTCGGCTCCGACGAGCAGAAGCGGCGCTTCCTGCCCGGAATCCTGTCGGGAGAGGCGCTCTGGTGCCAGGGCTACTCCGAGCCGGGCGCGGGATCCGACCTCGCAGGAGTCCGCACGCGCGCGGTGCGCGAGGGGGACGAGTACGTCCTGAACGGGCAGAAGGTGTGGACCTCGCTCGCGCACGTCGCGGACTGGTGCTTCGTGCTCGCGCGCACCGACCCGGGGTCGAGCCGGCACGCGGGCCTCTCCTACCTGCTGGTCCCGATGGACCAGCCCGGCGTCGAGGTCCGGCCGATCCAGCAGATCACCGGCACCAGCGAGTTCAACGAGGTGTTCTTCGACGATGCCCGGACGCCGGTGGCCAACCGGGTCGGCGACGAGGGCGACGGCTGGCGGGTCGCGATGGGCACGCTCGGCTTCGAGCGCGGCGTCGCCACGCTCGGCCAGCAGATCGGTTTCCAGCGCGAGTTCGACCACGTCGTCGAGCTCGCCAGGGCGGGCGGCGCGCTGGCCGATCCGGAGCTGCGCGGGCGCATCGTGCAGTCGTGGATCGACCTGCGGGTGATGCGCTACACCGCGGTGTCGACGTTGCGGTCGGCCGGCAGTTCGGTGTCCGGGTTCGAGGCGTCGCTGTCCAAGCTGCAGTGGGCCACGTGGCACCGGGACCTCGGGGAACTGGCCGTCGATGTCGTCGGGTCGGCGGCGCTCACCGTCGGCGATCCCTACGACCTCTCGCCAGAGCAGACGTCATTCCTGTTCAGCCGGTCGGACACGATCTACGGCGGCTCGAACGAGATCCAGCGCAACATCATCGCCGAGCGCGTTCTCGGGCTGCCTCGCGGATGAAACGGAGTACCCGGTGAGCGAGAACGAAGACCTGCGCGACGAGATGCGCAAGGCGGTCGCCGACTTCCTCCGCGCCGAATCGGACCGGCGGGCGGCGATGGACGGCGACGACGGCTACGACAGGGCGCTTTTCAGGCGCGGCGTCGCGGACCTGGGGCTCGGTGGGCTCCCGGTGCCGGAGCGGTTCGGCGGGCTGGGGCTCGGCTTCGCCGAGGCCGCTGTGGTGATCGAGGAATTCGGGCGCGCCGTCACGCCCTCACCGGTGCCGGACACGCTGATCGCCGGGACCCTGCTGGGCGAGTCGGCCGACGCGGGATCGCTCGGTGAACCAGGCGAGGCCTTGCTCCAGAGGCTCGCCGAGGAGCCGGTCGCGATCGCTGTGGCCGGCCTCACCGAGACACCCGGTCGCGGGCCGGTCGTGGCGGCCGGCGGACAGCTGTCGGGCGTGGTCGGTGCGGTCCCGCACGGGGCGACGGCGGACGTGTTGCTGGTGATCAGCGGCGAAGGGGACGACGCCGCTGTCCATCTCGTGTCCCCGGAGCAGCCGGGCGTGACCCGCACACCGCGCCGGGCGCTGGACCACACGCGCCGGCTCGCGGACGTCGAATTCGCCGGTGCTCGCGCGGATCGCCTGTCGCCCGACGGCGATGGCGGAGCCCTGGCACACCGGCTGGTCGCTCTCGCCCGGATAGCGTTGGCCGCCGAGTCCGCCGCCGCGGCGCAGGCGTGCCTCGACGAAACCGTGGGCTACCTCAAGGTGCGGGAGCAGTTCGGGCGGCCGATCGGCTCGTTCCAGGCTCTCAAGCACCGGTGCGCCGATCTCGCGGTCGCGGTCCACGGCGCCGTCGCCACCGCGCAGTACGCGGTGCGGTTCGCCGCCACCGGCGAGGCGACCGACGAGCTGGGCGACGACCTGGCGACCCTCGCCGCGGTGGCGAAGGTGGTCGGCGCGGACACCCTGATGCGGGTGGCCGCGGATTGCCTGCAACTGCACGGCGGCGTCGGGTTCACCTTCGAGCACGATCTGCACCTGTACTTCAAGCGGGGCAAGGCGAATCAACTGCTCGCCGGGTCCGGCCCGGCGTTGCGGCGGCAGCTGGCCGCACGGCTGTGAACGGGGGTCCCGGACAGCGGGACCGGCGCTGGGCCTGCGCGGCGAATCGCGCAAACGTAGCGGTGTGCTTGCATCGATGGCCAATTCCGGGAATTCCAACGATCTTTCGATCGCCGATGCGGTCGACCGCCTCAGCAGGGCCCAGCGGACGGGAATCCCCGCCGAGCCGGTGCGGGATGTTCTCGGCGACACGGACATCGCGCTCGCCTACGCGGTGCAGCAGGAGCTCGCGCGGCGGCGTGAAGCCAGGGGCGCGGTGGCGGTGGGCAGGAAGATCGGGCTGACCTCGCCCGCCGTCCAGCGGCAGATGGGCGTCGAACAGCCCGACTTCGGAGTGCTCTTCGCCGACATGGACGTCTCGCGCCGGGCCGTGATCCCGTTCCACCGGCTGCTGCAGCCGAGGGTCGAGGCGGAGATCGCCTTCGTGCTGAAGGCGGATCTGGCCGACGGCGAGCTCGACGAGACGCAGGTCCGCGCGGCGGTCGACTACGCCGTGCCGGCGCTGGAGATCGTCGACAGCCGGATCGCCGGATGGGACATCGCGATCACCGACACGATCGCGGACAACGCCTCCAGCGGGCTGTTCGTGCTGGCCGAGCACCGGCTCGCGCTCGACGAGTTCGAGCCGCGAGAGGTGACCATGCGGCTGTACGCCGACGACGAGCTGGTCTCGGAGGGCGACGGGGCCGCGTGCCTCGGTGATCCGCTCGCCGCGCTCGCCTGGCTGGCGCGGACGGCGTTGTCCTTCGGCGATCCGCTGCGCGCCGGGCAGATCGTGCTTTCGGGAGCACTGGGCCCGCTGGTCCCGGTCGCACCGGGCATGCGGTTCCGCGCCGTCATCGATCCGCTCGGCGAGGTCACCACGACGTTCTCCGCGAAAGAGGCATGACGGCGCTTCCTCGTTGCGGTTCCAGTCGTTCCGGCCGCAGGTGTTCCGCCAGGATCGGCTACGCCAGGTATCGCGCGAGGAGCAGCCGGGCCGCCAGCCGCATGTCGGCCTCCGCCTGCTCGGCCGTCGTCTTGCGGCTGAGGCTGGAGACGAGTACCCCCCACCAGCTGAACACGAGCAGGCGGACGGTGCTGCGGTCTTCCTCGCTGGGGGAGGACTTCCCGAGGGTGCGGAGGATGGCGTGGGAGAGCGCCGAGTCGTTGTCCGGATACCCGCTCGGGTCCGTGGTGTAGCTGGCGGCGGTGCTCTGGACCATCGCCGAGCACAGCAGCGGCCGGCGGAGCAGCTCGCGGCTCAGCGCCACCAGGACCTCGCCGATGTCGGTGACGATGTCTTCGCCGCCGACCGGCCACAGCTGTTCGACGAACTTGCCGAGCTGCGCCTCGAACACCGCGGTGAACAGGTGCGTCTTGGACGGGAAGTAGCGGTAGACCGTCCCGATCGCGACACCGGCGTCCTTGGCGACCTCGTGCATCTGCACGCGGTCGAAGTCCGCCGTGGCGCCGAGTTCCGCGGCGGCGTCGAGGATGCGATCGCGGCGCGCGACCTGGCCTTTCGAGACCGGCGATGCGGGAGGCCGCACATCGGCGATTCTGGCCACTGTTCCCCCTGTTCTGGCCGCACGTCCGGATTCTCCGGTTTCTCAGGATAGAGGCGCGAGTTCCCGCGCCGGACGTCGGATCTGGTGGCTGGAGGCTGTTTTGAGTGTTGTGGTGTGAGGCGTGGTAGCGCGGGGTTGTTGTCTTTGACGCGGCGCAGCCGCTTAGCTCACCCTCGCAACCGGCACCGCCGCGGGTTCTCAGGTGTCTCCTCGCGAGGACAGCCCCGGCGTGGTGAATCGGCATTCATGAGTCGGGGATCCCACAGCGAGAAGGCTCCTGAGGTTCCGCCACCCGCGCCGCCAAGCACAGCAAGTTCGGAAACAGGTTCTAGAGCCAGTCGCCGCCGTCGCCGACGGTGAGGAAGCGGGTCATCGCCTCGCTCGACCACGTCTGCTGGGGAGCCGCCAGGTCGGGCCGCGGCAGGGCGGGGCCGGCGAAGAACTCGTTCGACACGGCGTGCGCAGCCTGCATGAGGAGGGGCGCGACCCGTTCCATGGGCGTTTGCGCGTCGCCCACCACGGAGATCGCCGCCGCGGGACCTTCCTGGCCGCGCAGCGCGATGCCGATGCAGCTGACGTGGGCGAAGCACTCGCCGCGTTCGAAGGCCAGCCCGCGACGGCGCCTGATGCGATCCAGTTCCTGGTGGAGGATGCCCAGATCGCCGATGCTGCGCGGGGTCCGGCGGACCGCGTCGGCGTATTCGGCGTCGATCCGTTCCGGGGGCAGCCAGGCGAGCATCGCCTTGCCCAGCGCCGTGCAGTGCGCCGGGGCCCGGCCGCCGACGCGCGAGGGCACGTCGACCGCGGACCGGCCGCCCACCTTGTCGAGGTAGTACACCTCGGTGCCGGAGAGGACCGCCAAGTGCACGACCAGCTTGGTGCGGATCGCCAGGTCGTGGAGCACCGGCGCCGCAGCGCTGCGCAGGGCGTTCTGCCCTATTTCGCGGCCGCCGAGCCCGAGCGCTCGTTTGCCGAGCCGGTATCCGGACGTCGTGTGGTCGAGCCAGCGCAACCGGACCAGCTGGTCGAGGATGCGGTGGGCGGTCGAGCGGGGCAGACGGGTCCGCCGGGTCACCTCCTCCAGGTTCCGACGGGTGTGCGGGTGCTCGAACAGGTCCAGGATCAGCGTCATCCGCTCCACCATGGACGGCGGTACGGGCTCCTCGACTGCCGACTCGGCATTCATCCTCAACGTTGAGGTCATGCCACACCTCCCGCGACCGGCAAAATGGAATTGATTCTAAAACAAGCTAGCAGCGACTCGGGCCGGCGAAAAGTGCCTGAACGGTGGCCGCGGCGGCCATCCCGCCCGAATGGTCCCGTTGCGCGGGCGGGATGGCTGCCCGGCCTGTCAGCGCGCGGCGCGGGTCCCGGCCGGAGCGTGTCGCGATGCGAAGGCGTGGATGCCGGCCCACGACGTGGTCCAGCTCCTCCTGGGTCGTGCCGTGGCTCATGCCCAGGGACATGCCCCGCTCGAAGACCTCGTCGGCGACCGGCAACCCGTCGCGCGGCTGCCGGAACTCGCCCCCCGCATCATCGGATGCCGGGTGACGTTGCCGCTCCAGACCGTTCGGGTGTCGATTCCCGCGGCCTCCAGGGAGTCCTGCAGGCGGAAGAGCTCGACGGCGAGGTAGATCGCCGAGGAGCCCGAGTTGCACATCAGCCCGAGCCGCTTGCCGTACAGCTCGGCAACCCGGCGCTCCATCTCGGCGACGTTCTTGCCGATCTTCAGCGCGAGCGGGCCGCCGCGCAGCACCTCCAGCACGGCGTTGATCTCCGTCTCGTCGTGCACGCTCCGCGCGTAGGTGACACGTGTGACCATGGGAAACCTCCGGTCGTCGTGATGGGCGGCGGTGGGCCTGGGGACGCGCGGATCGCCGGACGCCGGCCGCGACCCCGTGGGCACCGGCGGCCGTGGCGACAGCCCCGGATCGCCGCGAAGTCCTCGGCCGCGGCGGCGGAGCGAGTATCCACCAAGCGCTTGATTGGGATGTCCCGCTCAACAGGACCACATACTGGTGTGGAACCGCTCGGTTGTCTACCGTCGCGAGGGGCCGGTGGCGAATTCCACGGAGGAACCGGGGATCCTGGCGCCGACCGTGATCGCGGCCGCGGCGGCCCGCGTCCATCGTGGACGATGTCGCGGCCGGTGCTGTTCCAGCGGCGACCACATCCGGTGGTGCCGTGGACTTCCGGGGACGCGACCCGAACGATGCCGCAGGAGGGAATTCCGTGCCCACTCAGCAGGAGGTGTTCGGCGGGGGTCTCGCCGTGGTGACCGGTGCCGGTTCCGGGCTCGGTGCCGGATTGGCCCGGCACCTCGCCGGGAACCTCGGCATGACGGTGATCGCGGCGGACGTCGACGAGCCGGCCGTGCGCGGCATCGCCGACGAGGAGCACGGCAGTGGTGGCCGCGTGGTCGCGCACGTCGTCGACGTCCGGGATCCCGACGCGATGATGCGGCTCGCCCGCCAGGTGCGCGACGAGTTCGGCCCGGTCCGGCTGCTGATCAACAACGCCGGGGTCGAGCAGGTCGGCTACCTGTGGGACGTTCCGCCGGAGAGCTGGCGGCGGGTCGTGGACATCAACATCAGCGGGGTCTTCCACGGGATCCGGGCATTCCTGCCTGCCATGATCGAAGACGAGCGGCGCAGCCACGTGCTCACGATCGCGTCGGTCGGTGCCGTCACGACGTTGCCCCTGCAAGCCCCGTACATCATGAGCAAGCACGCCGTGCTGGGCATGGTCGAGTGCCTGCACCAGGAGATCGCCCAGGTCGGCGCCGACGTCTTCGTCGCGGCCGTGCTGCCGGGGCCGGTGGCGTCCAACATCTTCAGCGCCGCGGGCGGCGTCCAAACCGGTGACGTCGCAGCCGCGGAGGAGCACCGGCAGGCCATGCTGGCCATGCTCGAACAGGCCATCAGCGCCGACGAAGCGGCGGCGACGATCATGGAGCAGGCGGCGCAAGGCGAGTTCTACATCGTCACCCACCCCGAGACCGTGCACGCGGCCATGGCGGCGCGTGCCGGCCGGCTCACGCACCGTCGCGCCCCTGAGCCCCACCGGAGCCGGTTCGGCCGGCGCGATTGATCGGTGGATCGAGCGCATCCCGTTGAGCGGGAGCAGCTCTTCACCGCCGGTGCGCAGCGGTGGTGGGCTGCGGCATCGCAGTACCGCACCAGAACGAGGAGACCCCGATGCCCACGAGCACACCGCCCGCTCCCGCGCCCGCCCACGACACGATCGTCGACCTCGTCGTGGCCGGCTCCGGCACCGGGATGGCCGCGGCGCTCGCGGCGCGAGAAATGGGGCTCGACGTGCTCATCGTCGAGAAGACCGACTACGTCGGCGGGTCGACGGCCCTGTCCGGCGGTGCGTTCTGGATCCCGGCGAGCTCCCTGCTGGCGGCGGAGGGCGCGGTCGACTCGCCCGAGCGCGCCGAGCTCTACCTGCGCTCCGTCGTCGACGGCAGCTCACCGGACCAGCGGTGGGAGAGCTTCCTGCGCCACGGCGACGAGACCGTCCGGATGCTGCAGCGGACCACGCCGATGCGCTTCATGTGGAGCAAGGGCTACTCCGACTACCACCCGGAACTGCCCGGCGGCACCGCGGCCGGCCGCAGCTGCGAGTGCAAGCCGTTCGACCTCTCGGTCCTGGGCGCCGAGCGGGCCCGGCTGCGCCCTTCGGGCATGAAATCCCCGGTGCCGATGCCGATCACCGGTTTCGACTACAAGTGGATGAACCTCATGACCCGGGTTCCGCGACGCGCGGTTCCGCGCGTGGTGCGGCGGGTTTCCCAGGGCATCGGCGGAAAGCTGGTCGGCCGGGAGTACGTCGCGGGCGGTCAGGCGCTCGCCGCCGGCTTGTACGCGGGTGTCCTGCGGGCCGGGATTCCGGTGTGGACCCGGACCTCGGTGCAGCGGTTGACCACGGAGGGCGACCGGGTGACCGGCGTGGTGCTGGAGCAGGACGGGCGCGAGGTGACGGTGCGGGCGCGGCGCGGTGTCGTGCTCGCGGCCGGCGGTTTCGACCACAACATCGCGCTGCGCCACGAGTTCCAGTCGGAGGCGCTCGAACCCGGCTGGAGCCTGGGGAACGAGGGGAACACCGGGGATGCCATCCGGATCGGGCAGGAGGCGGGAGCCGACGTCGGCCTGATGGACCAGGCGTGGTGGTTCCCGGCCGTCGCGCCGTTGCCCGGGGCGGCGCCCCTGGTCCTGCTCGCCGAGCGGTCGCTGCCGGGGTCGCTCATCGTCGACCGGCACGGTCGCCGGTTCGTCAACGAGGCGACCGACTACATGAGCTTCGGCCAGCGGGTCCTGGCGCGGGAGCGGGCCGGCGACGCCGTCGGATCGATGTGGATGGTGTTCGACCAGCTCTACCGCAACAGCTACGTGTACGCGGCCGGGCTGTTCCCGCGGATGCCGCTGCCGGAGAGCTGGTACGCCGCCGGCATCGCGCACCGGGCGGACGACCCCGCCGATCTGGCCCGCCGGACCGGGCTGCCGGTCGAGGGCCTCGTCGCATCCCTGCGCCGGTTCAACGAACTCGCGGCCGCCGGCGTCGACGAGGACTTCGGCCGCGGCGCCAGCGCCTACGACCGCTACTACGGCGATCCGACCGTCGCGCCGAACCCGAACCTGCGCCCCCTGCGGGGACAGCTGTACGCGGTGCGGATCGTCCTCGGCGACCTCGGCACCTGCGGAGGGCTGCGAGCGGACGAGCACGGGCGGGTGCTGCGGTCGGACCGTTCCCCGATCGACGGGCTCTACGCGATCGGCAACACCGCGGCGAACGCGTTCGGCACCACGTATCCGGGAGCCGGGGCGACCATCGGTCAGGGGCTCGTCTACGGCGCCGTGGTGGCGCGCCACGCCGCCGGCAAGGAAGCTCCGGTTGCGCCTGCTTCCTCCAGCTGACGACGATGCCGACTTCGCGGGGCGGGGTTCTTCCGTGCTCGGTGAAGCATCCGCCAGCCCGGGAGAGCGGTGGAGTGAACGGCCTGTTCGCCTCGTCTATCGGGACGAACGGTCCGTTCACTCCACTTCCAGCGATGCCCGCCGATGCTGGGCGGATGGAGCGAACGGACCGTTCACTTCGCCTATCGAGGCGAACAGGCCGTTCACTGCTCACCGGCTAGCGAGGATGCACCGCTGCGCGAAACGAGGTCCCGATCGCCGCCCCGCTCGCGATCCGTCCGGCGCGCCGGGCAGCGCCGGGTAGTACGTTCCGGCCGACCAGCCGCCGTCGACCGCGATCTCCGCTCCGGACAGGTAGCTCGCCGCGTCGCTGGCCGCGAACAGCGTCACCTGGGCGATCTCGTCCGGCTCGCCGATGCGCTGCAACGGCACGTCGACGTAGTGCTGCTGCAGCGCCTCGCCGGACTCGCCGGCGGGATTTCCCATCGCGGTGTTCATCCCGCCGGGATGGATGGTGCACACGCGGATTCCGGACGGTCCCAGCTCGTACGCCAGCGACCGGGACAACCCGCGCACCGCCCACTTGCTGGCCGAGTACGCGGCCAGGCCGTTGACGCCGCGGAGCCCGTCCACCGACGAGGTGTTGACGATCACGCCCCGCCCCGCCGCCTTCATCGCCGGCACCACGGCCTTGACGCCGAGCAGGACGCCGAGCACGTTGATGTCGAGCACCTGCTGGGCGTCCGCGACCGACAGCTCTTCGATCTCCGCCCAATGCAGGATTCCCGCGTTGTTGACGAGGATGTCGATGCCGCCGAACCGGTCGGCGGACGCGGCGACCAACGCGCGCCAGTCCGCCTCGTCCCGGACGTCGATCTGGTGGAACATCGCGCGCGAACCGATCTCGTCCGCGACCTGCTGCCCCGCGTCGCCGAGCACGTCACCGAGCACCACGGCCGCTCCTTCGGCGGCGAACAGCCGCGCGGTGGCGGCTCCCAAGCCCTGCGCGGCGCCGGTGATGATGGCCACCTTGCCATCGAGTCGTCCCATCGGATTCCCTTTCAGCGGCGGAATGGCCCGAATTGGGCAGGATCGCCGGTTCCTGCGCCACCCGAAAGCACCAGGCTTCCAGCCTTGCCCGCCGAATGCCCGCAGGCCTCCCGCTCATCGGGAATCCGCACCGCACCGGGCCCGCGGCGGGCTCCGGACGCTCCCGCCCGAGCGCTTGCTCAGCCGCGCGAGCGGGAAATGTCCGTCTTGGTCAGTGGGATCGAATCGGCACGGCTGAGCCGCCCGGGAGCATCATGATCCCATGGCGACGGAAGAGACTTCGAACCGCTGGGACGACGAGTGCGACGTGCTGGTGATCGGTTCCGGCGGCGGAGCGCTGACCGGGGCCTACACCGCGGCCCGGGAGGGGCTCTCGGTGATCGTGGCCGAGGCGACCGACAAGTTCGGCGGCACCACGGCGTATTCCGGCGGCGGCCTGTGGTTCCCGGGCAACGCGGTGCTCCGGCGGGCCGGTGACCAGGACACCCTGGCGGACGCCAAGACCTACTTCCGCGCCGTGGTGGGGGATCGCACGCCCCCGGAGCTGCAGGACGCGTTCCTGGACAACGGCGGACGGCTGGTCGACTACCTGGAAGCCGACGACGACTTCGAGTTCCTGGTCTACCCGTGGCCGGACTACTTCGGGTCCGCCCCGAAGGCGAGTGCGACCGGTCGGCACATCATGCCGACGCCGCTGGAGCCCGCGCGGCTCGGCGCGTTGCGGGACTCCCTCCGGCCGCCGCTGGACGTCGACCGGGCGGGCAATCCGCCGGCCGACCTGCTCATCGGCGGGCAGGCGCTGATCGGCAGGCTGCTCCTCGCGCTGTCCAAGCAGGACGCGGTTCGGATGCGCCGGGGTGCCGTCTGCGACGAGCTGGTGCGCGAGGGCGACGTCGTGGTCGGTGCCGTGGTCGACGAGGGTGGACGGCGGCGCCGGATCCGCGCCCGCAGGGGCGTGCTGATCGCCTCCGGTGGATTCGAGCGGAACCAGTCGATGCGGACCGAGCACCAGGTCCCGGGGGCGGCGCGCGATGCCATGGGGCCGCCGGGCAATCTGGGCAAGGCGATCCAGGCCGGCATCGACGCCGGCGCGGACACCGACCTGATGTCGGAGGCGTGGTGGTCGCCCGGCATCACCCATCCCGACGGGACGTCGACGTTCTCGCTGTGGTTCACCGGCGGGATCTTCGTCGACGACAACGCGGAGCGCTTCGTCAACGAGTCCTGGCCGTACGACCGGATCGGTCGCGTCGTCATCGACCGCATCAGCGATGGCGGCGTGACGCTGCCGTTCTGGATGATCTACGACGACCGCGAGGGCGCGCGGCCGCCGGTGCGCTCGACCAGCGTCCCGGTGGGGGAGACCGAGGACTACGTCGACGCCGGCCTGTGGTTCAGCGCCGGCACCCTGGGCGAGCTCGCCGAGCAGATCGGTGTCCCGGCCGAGAACCTGGTGCGGACGGTGGCGCGGTTCAACGCGTTCGCGGCCGCCGGAACCGATGACGACTTCCACCGCGGTGCCGAGCCGTACGACCGGGCGTTCGCCGGCGACGGCTCCCCGCTGGTCCCCATCGAGAAGGGACCGTTCCACGCCGCTGCGTTCGGGATCTCCGATCTCGGCACCAAGGGCGGCCTGCGCACCGACGCGCGGGCCCGGGTGCTGGACACGTCGGGAAGCGCGATCCCGGGCCTCTACGCCGCGGGCAACTCGATGGCGGCGGTCAGCGGCACGGTGTATCCGGGCGGGGGCAATCCGATCGGATCGTGCATGGTGTTCAGCCATCTCGCCGCGCTCGACATGCTCGCACGATGACCGCGGCGACCGGCGGGGCGCGCTGACGACCGCCGCGTTGCCCGCCTGGCGCACCGACCCGCCGGCCATCGCGTTCCAGGCGATCGGCATGGGGAGCGCCCGCTCGAATTCGACGATCGCCGCGAGCTGCGGGCCGGTTTCCGGCCACCCGCCTCGCGGCGTTCTGCTTGCCCGCCGCGACCTCGCTCGACGGAAACGCGGCCTTCGCCTTGACGCCTCCCCGGCGCGTGGCTAACCTTCCCGCCATCAAGCAAGCGCTTGGGCAATTCGCGGACAAACGAAGCGGGCTGAACGCTGAACGCCCGCCGGGTCCGCGCGCCGCCCGGTGCAATTCGGGCGGAGGTCGTCGCCACCGCGACTGCCGGTCAACGTCAAGGACGACGCAGGAGGAAAGGCATGTCGAGCGTTCCCGTGGATGCGACGCCGTCGGCGGCAGAGGAGCTGCTGGCGATCTCGGAGATCCAGGCCCTGTTCGCCAAGCGCCTACGCGTGATGGACACCAAGCAGTGGGACCGCTACGCGGAGTGCCACACCGACGACGTGGTCAGCGAGTCCTACGCCGACGTTCCGGACGCGAACCGGCCGCAGGCGGACGGCAAGGGGAACAATGTGGTCGGCGCCGAGGCGCTGACCAAGGCGATCTCCGGGCTCCTCGACGGCGACACGAAGGTCACCACGGCGCACCACGGGCACATGCCGGAGATCGAGCTCACCTCCCCGACCACGGCGCGCGGGATCTGGGCGATGGAGGACGAGCTTTGGTGGCAGCACGGTGACGTCACCGAGCACATGCACGGCTACGGCCACTACCACGAGGAATACCGGAAGGTGGAGGGGCGGTGGCGGATCAGCTACCGCAAGCTCACCCGCCTCCGCGTCACCAAGACGCCCGGGTTCTTCTCCTACCTCCGCGGCCGGCTGTAGCGGGCGCTCTGCCGTACGACACGCGGCGTTCCTCCTCGATCGCCGTGCGGTGCGACCGGTGAACGGTCCACAGAGGAAATTCCCCATTGGTCGGGTATCGGCTGGAGGCCCCCGATGAACTCGCAGGAACCAACCCCGACGGGTGCCGGCCCGTCTTCCGTCGGGTCAGCACAATTGCGCAAGGTGGCGCTTTCCAGCCTGCTGGGGACCGTCATCGAGTACTACGACTTCCTGCTCTACAGCACGATGGCGGCCCTGGTGTTCGGGAAGCTCTACTTCCCGGCGCTCACCCCGGGCGTCTCGACCGTCGCCGCCTTCGGGACGTTGGCGGCCGGCTACGTGGCACGTCCCCTGGGCGGGCTCCTGTTCGGGCATTTCGGCGACCGGCTCGGGCGCAAGTCGATGCTCGTGGTGACGATGATGCTGATGGGCGGCGCCAGCTTCCTCATCGGCGTCCTGCCCACCTACGACAAGATCGGCTTCGCGGCCCCGGTGTTGCTCGTCCTGCTGCGCATCGTGCAGGGCGTGGCGGTCGGCGGGGAGTACGGCGGCGCGGCGCTGATGGTCATCGAGCACGCCGACTCCCGGCGCCGAGGGGCGTGGGTCGGGATCATGCAGCTCGGCTCGCCGTTCGGCTTCCTGCTCTCCACCGCCGCGGTCACGCTGGTGACCCTCCTGCCGAACGAGGCCTTCCTCGCCTGGGGATGGCGGGTGCCCTTCCTGCTGAGCGCGGTGCTGCTGATGATCGGGCTGTACGTCCGGCTGAGCGTCGTCGAAAGCCCGGTGTTCCGCGAGGCCGCTGCCGCCGCGGAATCCCAGGCGCAGCCCAAGGTGCCCGCGCTGCAGTTGCTGCGGCAGCCGCGCGCGCTCGTCCTGGCGTGCGCCGCCGGGATCGGGCCCTTCGCGCTCACGGCCCTGACCAGCTCGCACATCATCGCCTACGCCACCGGTATCGGGTACCAGACGTCCGATGTCATGCGGGCACTGCTGTTCACGGTGTCCGTCTCGGTGGTCTGCATCCCGTTGTTCTCCGCCTTGTCCGACCGGTTCGGGCGGCGCCGCGTGGTCATGGTGGGCGCGGTCGGCACGGTGCTCTTCGCGCTGCCGCTCTACGCCATGGTCGACAGCGGGTCCGCGGTGGTCATGACGGTCGGGCTGATGATCGCCCAGGTGCTGCAGAACCTGATGTACTCGCCGCTGGCGCCGATGCTCTCGGAGATGTTCGGCACCCGCGTCCGGTACACGGGTGTCTCGCTCGGCTACCAGCTCGCCAGCCTGCTCGGCGCCGGCTTCACCCCGCTGATCGCCACCAGCCTCGTCGCCGCCAGCGGGGGTTCGAGCCTGTCGCTGAGCGCCATCGCGGCCGTGTCGGCGGCGATCACGATCGTGTCGATCTGGCTCATCGCCGAGACCAGGGGCCGCGACCTCACCGACGACGGTCCGGCCGTCGCGGGCCGATCGGATTCCGCTGCGACGATGGAGGAAACGCGATGAGTGCCGTGACATCTCCGAAGACGCCGGTGCTGGTCACCGGCGCGGCATCCGGGATCGGCGCGGCCTGCGCCCGCACCCTGGCGGCCGCCGGCCGGCCGGTGGTGCTGTGGGATCGCGACGAGCAGGGCGCGACCGCCGTCGCGAAGCAGATCGAGCACGACCACGGGACGCCGGTCGCCGTGTCCGGGATCGATGTCGCCGACGTGGCCCGGTACGACGACGTCCTCGGCGAAGCCCGACGGGCCGTCGGCAGGATCGGCGGTTTCGTCCATGCCGCGGGTGTTGTCGACTCGACACCGGTGACGGAGTTGTCGCGCGAGGCGTGGCAACGGGTCCTCGACGTCAACCTCACGGCGTACGCCTACGCGGCCGCGGCGCTCGCCGAGGACCTGGAGGCGCAGCCGGGCTCGGCCATAGTCGCGATCTCGTCGATCAACGCGACCCTCGGTCAGGCGAACATCCCGTCCTACAGCGCTTCCAAAGCGGGAGTCCTCGGGCTGACCCGGTCGCTGGCCGCGCAGTTCGGCCCGGCGGGAGTCCGGGTCAACGCGGTCTGCCCCGGGTACATCGAAACGCCGATGCTGGAGCGAAGCTTCGCCGACACCCGGCGCACGGCCCGCATGCGCGGCGATGCGATGCTCGGTCGCGTCGGGCAACCGGAAGAGGTCGCGTCCGTCGTCCGATTCCTGCTCAGCGACGAAGCCAGCTTCGTCACCGGCAGCACGATGTTCGTCGACGGCGGCGTCACGGCGAGCGACCGCCTCGGCTCACTCGCCGACTGACGCCGAAAGGCTGAATCATGGCCGCCCGTCGTCCCTCCTGATCAGGATGGGGCAGCGGGCGGCCTGCGCACTTTTCGAGTCGTGACCGCTTCTCTTCGGCAGCGCACCCGGGCGGTCACAGCATCGTCCGGCTCCCGGGAGCCGGTGCGGACGCCGGGATCGCGGCGATCCCGGCGTCCATCGAACGCAGTCCTCCCGATCGCGGCGTGGCCGCTCAGCGGATCGTGTTGCCCGCGTCCACCGGGAAGTTCGCGCCGGTCACGTACCGGGCCTCGTCGGAGGCCAGGTACACCAGCGCGTTGCTGATGTCGATCGACTGAACGCGCTCCACCGGGAGGGTGTTCATGAACAGCGGTCCGAGGTCCGGCCGCTTCTCCAGGAGCGTCGGCAGGACCGGCGAATGCCCCTGCGGCGTGTCGACGCCGGTGGGGTGGATCGTGTTCACCCTGATGCCCCGGTCGGCGAACTCCAGCGCGAGCGATCGCGCGATGCCGACCACCGCGTGCTTCGCCGCCACGTAGGGCAGGAAGAAGGGAAGTCCCTTGAGGGACGCGGTGGAACCGGTGATCACGATGCTGCCGCCGCCCGAGGCGAGCAGGTGCGGGATGGCGGCCGCGCAGGTGTTCCACACCCCGGTGAGGTTGATGTCCAGCGTGGTCTGCCAGATCTCGGGGGTCAGGTCCTCGGACGGCTGCGTGGTGCAGATCGACGCGTTGGCCGCCACGATGTCGAGGCCGCCCAGCTCGGCGACACCCGCGTCGAGGACGGCCGCGAGTTGATCCGCGTCCCGCACGTCCGCAACGGCGGTGTGGATGCGCCGACCCTGCTTCTCGACCAGGCGGACGGTCTCGGCCAGCCCCTCTTCGGTGCCCATCGGGTACTTGACGACGTCGAGTTGCCGGCAGATGTCCACGGCGATGATGTCCGCGCCCTCCTCGGCCAGCCGTACGGCATGGCTGCGGCCCTGGCTCTGCGCGGCGCCGGTGATGAAAGCGACTTTCCCGGACAGCCTCATGGGTTTCCTCCTGAACGGTTCCGTCCTCGGCGGCACGGTGGCCCAGCGGCCCGGCGCGCGCTGTAACGACCAAGCGCTTGCTACGTTATCAGCGCGGTGGCCCGTCGGACGAGGGCTGGCGTCGCGATGACCGGCCGAGTACCGGGTCATATCCGGTCGCGGTCCACGGCGACCGCCGGAAGCTGCGGGCGGGCCCGCGCCGGCCGAGATCGGTCTCGGTGAGCGGGAGGCCGACTGTTTTCCCCCCGCCCGGACTTCCCACTATTGATGAGCTTTGGCAAGACGGAGGCAAAGGAGTCCTCATGACGTCACTGCAAGCGGCGGGCGAGAACGAGGTGCGGGTGATCGAGGCGGCGGCTCCGCCGGTTCGCTACGCGCGCGGCTGGCACTGCCTCGGCCTTGCCGACCACTACCGGGACGGAAAGCCGCACGCGATCGAGGCGTTCGGCACCAAGCTGGTCGTGTTCGCCGACAGCAGCGGGAAGTTGAACGTGCTCAACTCGTACTGCCCGCACATGGGTGGCGACCTGAGCCAGGGCGAGGTGAAGGGCGACGAGGTCGCCTGCCCGTTCCACGACTGGCGCTGGTCGGGCAGCGGGCGCTGCGCGAGCATCCCGTACGCGCGGCGGGTGCCGCCGCGGGCCCGCACGAAGGCGTGGACCGTGCTGGAGCGCAACGGGCAGCTGTTCGTGTGGAACGACCCGCAGGGGAAGCAGCCTCCGCCGGACGTGACGATCCCGGAGACCCCCGGCACGGATTCGGACGAGTGGACGTCGTGGACGTGGAACTCGCTGCGGATCGACGGATCGAACTGCCGGGAGATCGTCGACAACGTCGTGGACATGGCGCACTTCTTCTACATCCACTACTCGTTCCCGACGTACTTCAAGAACGTGTTCGAGGGGCACGTCGCCACCCAGACGATGCACAGCAAGGCCCGGCCGGACGTGAAGATCGGCACGAACTACTCCGACGACAGCAGCCTGCGTTCGAGCGCCTCCTACTACGGACCCTCCTACATGATCGACTACCTGTGGAGCGACGTGGGAGACCAGACGATCGAGACCGTGCTGATCAACTGCCACTACCCGGTGTCGCCCACGAGTTTCGTGCTGCAGTGGGGCGCGATGGTCAAGAAGCCGGACGGCATGTCCGACGAGGAGGCCGAGCAGATGGCCCAGGCGTTCGCCACGGGAGTGGAGAAGGGCTTCCTGCAGGACGTCGAGATCTGGCAGAACAAGGCGAAGATCGACAACCCGCTGCTGTGCGAGGAGGACGGCCCGGTCTACCAGCTCCGGCGCTGGTACGAGCAGTTCTACGTCGACGTCGAGGACGTCCAGCCGGAGATGACCCAGCGGTTCGAGTTCGAGATCGACACCGAGCGGGCGATCCAGTTCTGGCAGGCCGAGGTCGATGACAACCTGGCCAACGGCCGGATCATCGTCGACGACACCGCCCCCACCGCCTGATCGGCGCGATCCATGACCGACGAGGAGATTCCGCTCCAGCCCGTGTCCTGCCGCAGCTGTGGCACGTGCGTGCTGGTCAAGAAGAACAGCCTGGCCCACACGCTCGTGCAGTGGACGAGCGACACCGAGCAGTGCGTCGAGCTCGCGCAGAGCCCGACCGCCGACCGCGCAACGGTGCTGACGTGCCTGAAGTTGCGCGACAGCATCGAAACCGCGGTGCGCGATGGGCGAATCCGCGTTTCGCAGCCGTGATCCCGGGACGGCCGACTCCTCGCAGCCGAGGAGTCGGCCGATCCTGATCATCGCCATCAGCCCGCCGGGGCGCGGGCCGACCAGGAGAAGAGGACATCGGACATGCCGGAGCCGTCCGTCATCCGCGACGTCGTCGCGAGCTATGTGAAGGCCATCGGGACCGGGGGAGCGGCGGAGATCGCGGCGCTGTACGCGGAGGACGCCACGCTCGAAGATCCGGTGGGAAGTGAGCCGTTGCGCGGCCGGGACGCGATCGCCGAGTTCTACTCGGCCATCGAGAACCTGCGCCGGGAGAGCGAGCTGCTCGCGGTGCGGGCGGCCGGGGACAGCGCCGCTTTCCACTTCCGCGTGCGCACCGAGACGCCGGACGGGGCGGTCGAGGTCGAGCCGATCGACGTCATGACCTTCGACGAGGACGGGCGGATCACGAGCATGCGGGCGTTCTGGAGCCCCGAGGACGTGCAGTCCGCCTCGTGACGGCACGCGTCCGTTGCGGGGCACGGGTTTCCGGGGTCAGGCCAGCCAGCGGTTGAGCGTCTCGACGACGCACGCCGGCTTGGCCTGGCCCTCGACCTCCGCGGTGATCCGGATAGTCGCCTGGACCCCGCCGGGCACGTCGGCGCAGGCGAGGACCTCGCCACGGCCGCGGATGCGGGATCCGGCAGGCACCGGCGCCGGGAAGCGGACGCGGTCGGCGCCGTAGTTGACCCCCATGCTGACGCCGCGCACCGACAGCAGCTGGGGCAGGAAGTAGTTGCACAGCGACAGCGTGAGGTAGCCGTGGGCGATCGTCGACCCGAACGCGGACTCGCGCGCCCGCACCGGATCGACGTGGATCCACTGGTGATCGCCGGTGACGTCGGCGAAGCCGTCGATCCGCGCCTGGTCGATCGGGAGCCACGCGGTGGGTCCCAGCGTGGTGCCGACGGCCGCGCGGAGCTCGTCGAGCCCGTCGACGGTGAACGGGGCTGCGCCCCCGGATTCCTCGGCCACCTGTTCCTGCCCTTCCGCCGTGCCCGCGGCACCGGCCTGATCCATCTCGGCACCGGGAGCATAACTGGCCAAGCGTTTGCTTGGGAAGTTGCGCTGGTGCGGACCCGCGCCGCAGCCGCGGAAGTCCGGGCGCGCAGGTCGGTCTCGGTCAGCGGGAGCAGTGCTGGGAGCGGCCCGGAAGCCGAACCTAGCGTCTAGCGAGCCCTGGCACATCGGTGGCGGGAGCGGCCGTCTTGATCATTTCCGGAGGTGCCTGCATGGCGCACGATGTGGTTCGCCGAGTGGAGGAGGTCGCCGCCCGGCTCGCAGCGACCGCGGAAGAGACCGAACGCCTCGGCAAATTGGCGGATGAGAGCGTCAAGTTGGTGCGCGAGGCCGGGGTTATGCGGCTGCTGCAGCCGACCGACTTCGGCGGATACGCAGCCCACCCGCGCGATTTCGCCGAAGCCGTGATGGCGGTCGCGAAGGTGTGCGGATCGACGGGATGGGTGTGCGGGGTGGGCGGCGTCCACCCGTGGGAGATGGCGCTCATGGACCGCCGGCTCCAGGAGGAGGTCTGGGGGGAGAACGGGGACACCTGGATCGCTTCCCCGTACATGCCCAGCGGCGTGGCCACGCCGACCGACGGTGGCTACGTCCTCCGGGGCCGGTGGCAGTTCTCCTCCGGAACCGACCACTGCGACTGGATCTTCCTCGGTGCGATGCTCGGCGACGCCGACGGCAAGCCGGCGCAGCCGGTGAAGACGATGCACGTGGTCCTGCCGAGGAAGGACTACACGATCGTCGAGGACTCCTGGGACGTCATCGGGTTGTGCGGCACGGGGAGCAAGGACGTCGTCGTCGACGGCGCGTTCATCCCGGCGTACCGGACGATCGACGCCGATGAGGTCGCCCAGGGCGAGCTGGCCGCCGAGCGCGCCGGCCGGACCGACACGGTGTACCGGCTGCCGTTCTGGACGATGTTCCCGCTGGGCATCACGGCGGCGGTCATCGGCATCGCGGAAGGCGCGCTCGCCTGCCACCTCGACTACCAGCGGGACCGGGTCATGGCGGCCGGGACCCGGGTCCGCGACGACCCGCACACGATGTACGCGATCTCCGAGGCAGCCGCGGAGATCGCTGGATCGCGCGCCCAGCTGCTCGACGGCGTCAGCCGGCTCTACGACATGGTCGACGCGGGCCGGCCGATCAGCTTCGAGGACCGGTCGGTGGTGCGCCGGAACCAGGTGCGCTGCGCGTGGCGCGCGGTGTCCGCGGTCGACGAGATCTTCGCCCGGTCCGGCGGGAACGCGGTGCGCCGCAACAACGCGATGCAGCGCTTCTGGCGCGACGCGCACGTCGGCCTGCAGCACGCCATCCACATCCCCGGCTCGATCTACCACTCGAATGCCCTGACGTCGTTGGGCATCGAACCGGACGGGCCGCTGCGGGCGCTGATCTGACGCCGGCGACGTCCGGCACCTACGACATGAGGAGAGGAAGAGCATGACCGACATCAGCTCACTGGGCTACGTCCGGATCCGCGCCACGGATATGGACGCCTGGCGGAAGTTCGCCTTCGAGACCATCGGTTTCGCCGAGGGCAGCGGGCCGGAAGAGGACGCGCTGTACCTGCGCGTGGACGAGCGGATCGGCCGGATCGTCGTCCTGCCCGGCGATGTGGACCGGGTGGAGGCCGTGGGCTGGGAGGTCCGCGACCACCTGGGCCTCCAGCGGGTCCAAGCCGCGGTCGAGGCGGCCGGGCTCGCCCCGAAGCCGCTGACCCTGGAGGAGGCCGACACCCGCCGGGTGGAGGCGGGAATCGCCTTCGAAGCACCGGGCGGAACCCCGCTGGAGATCTTCCACGGCCCGGCGCTGGACCACAGCCCGGTCGCGACGCGGTTCGGCAACCGCTTCGTCACCGGGGCGCTGGGGCTGGGCCACGTCGTGGTGCCGGTGAGCGACCTGGACGGGGCGTACCGCTTCTACGCCGAGACGCTCGGCTTCCTGCCGAGAGGAGCCTTCCGGCTGCCGGCGCCTCCGGAATACGGCCCGGTCCGCCTCCGGTTCATGGGTGTGAACGCGCGGCACCACAGCCTCGCGCTGCTGCCGTCGCCGGATCTCAAGTCCCCGGCCCTGGTCCACATCATGGTCGAGTGCGAGACCCTCGACGAGGTCGGCCGGGCGCTGGACCGGGTCATGGAGGGCGGCTACCACGTGTCGTCCACGTTGGGGCGTCACACGAACGACAAGATGGTGTCGTTCTACGTCCGCACCCCGGGCGGCTGGGACCTCGAAGTCGGTTGCGAGGGCATGCTGGTCGACGAATCGGCCTACTCGGCGGAGGAGATCACGGCCGACAGCTACTGGGGCCACAAGTGGGACTTCAGCAGCTGACCTGACCCGAGGACGAAGCGCGGCGCGGAGGCACCCTCCGCGCCGCGCCTGGACGTCCCGCTGGATGTCTTGGACGTCGCCCGCTCCGACTGCCCGCTGTCGCCCGGCGGGAAGCCGCCCAGAACGCTGACCGCCCCGCCCGGAGCCCCGGTTCCGCCGGCGCCACCAATGCCCGCTGCTCGTCGTAGCCGTGAGGCCCGCCCGGCGCGTCGAGGCTAGATCGAAGCGCCTGCGGTGCTTCGCCCTTCGGGCCCTTCAGGCGCGTCCGGGGGCTCGGGGGGCTTGGGCTTCTCGGGACCGGGTGCGTCGGGCGCGTCCGGGCTTTCGGGTTTGCCCGGCGCCTGAGGTTTGCTCGGTGTGGTGGGCTTTTCGGGCGCCGTGGGCTTTTCGGGCCGCTCGGGTTCGCCCGGATCACCGCGCCAGCGATCGACTGCGATCTTCGATGCTCTCGACATCGTTTCCTCCCTGGAAGCCGGACATCGGTCCCTAGGTACCCATTCCAAGGCGGCGGGCTCCGCAGGCACTGGACGCCGTCCCGGCTTTGCACCGCCGCAGCGGCGTGGTCGTGTTCGAAGGGCGCGAACCATTCCTCCCAGGACACGTGCTTCAACTTCTCCCCGCCGTACCCGGGAAAGCCGATCTCCGGAACACCGTGGTGATCTCCGTGCTCCGTGCCGGCGACCTGGTGTCACCGAGTGGTCCTGCGTGGCCAGCGACTGCCCGGGATGCTGTTCGCCCTGCGGTGCCATCTTATCGGTCTCTTTACCCGAACCCAAGTCGTGAAGTCCGTGCACCCATGCGGTTTACCGCTCGACGCCACCGGCCAAACAACTGGACGAACCGTTCTCCCGATGCCCTCTGCCATCGAGTTCATACAGCAGGTTGGTTTGAGCCTGCCGCGTTGGCTGAGCGGCTCGGTCCCTCTTACCGTGGATGGTGCTCGCTCTTTGGCGGGCTTTTCCGCCGAACGTGGTTCCGGCGTCGTTGCCTCCGGCAGAGCGAGCACGTCTGAAATGGCGTCATATTCCGAGCCTTGATCTCAGCTACCCCGTTGCACTCGGCGGGGCGGGAGGTGTCATGTTCTTCCACGTCCAGCGGATGATCAACGAGATCGTTCCTGACGAGCCGGATCCCGGCGCTGCCAACGCCTTGCAGGAAGGCCTGGGCGGTCAGTTCGGTGAGATGCGGACGATGATGCAGTACCTTTTCCAGAGCTTCAACTTCCGAGGTCCCGATGCCAAGCCCTACCGAGATCTGCTGTACGGGATCGGGACCGAGGAGATCAGCCACGTGGAGCTCATCGGTACGACGATCGCGAGGTTGACCGACGGCTCGCCGCGGTACCAGGGGGCGAAGGACGAGCCGCTCGATCAACCAGCCGCGGCCGGGGCGACGCCGTTGTCGAACGCCCTGCACCAGGGCAACATCCACCACATGCTCGTTGGGGCGCAAGGTGCGCTCCCCGTCGACGCCGTCGGCAACCCCTGGTCGGGTTCGTACGTCTACAACAGCGGCAACCTCGTGCTCGACCTGCTGTACAACCTGATGCTGGAGTCCACTGGCAGGCTGCAGAAGTGCCGCATCTACGAGATGAGTTCCAACAAAACGCTGCGCTCGACGGTGTCCTACCTGATCGTGCGTGATCAAGCGCACGAGAACGCCTACGCCAAGGCGCTGGAGAGCCTCGGGGTGAACTGGGGTAAGACGTTGCCGATCCCCAAGACGAACGCCGAGCGCTTCCCGGAGGTCGCTACCCTGCTCGAGCAGGGGCTGCACAACAAGCAGTACACCTTCAGCCTCGATCACCAGTCGGAGGCGGCCAAGGTGTTCCGGGGCAGCTCTCCTTCGTCGCACGATGGTGAAGTGCTGCGCATGGCTCAGGCGCCCGAGGGAGTGCCTTTCGGCATCGCTGCGGAACGTCCTGAGGAGTTCAGCCCGGGCCTGGACCCGGGGCTGATGGAGCTCATCCAAGCCACAGCGGAAATGGAGCTCGCCGAGGCCGACGAGCCGGTCAGGTTCGGTCCCGCGTGAGCGGCGGGCGAGCCACTCCGGGGGCTTCCGCTGCGGGTGGTTTCCGCGCTCGTCGTCCGGGGTAGGCACGAGGGGCTGGCTTGGCCCCGCATCCGGTTGCCGTGGACCTTCTCCGATTGATCACCGCGTCCTGCGGGCAAGCGTTCCGGCTCCCCAGCAAATGCGTAGGGAGCCGGCTCGCTTCGTTCGACGGCTTGTCAGCCAGCGCTGAGGGCGGGTGTTGCCGAAGGCTTCAGGCATCCTCGGTCTTGAGCCGCTTCTGCAGCAGCTCCTTGCCCTGCTCGCCGGCCTTCTGGTTGTTGTGCTGGATCTTGCGGAACCATTCCGCGAGTTCTTCGTCGCCCTGCTGTTCGGCGTCCTTGATGTAGGTCTCCATGGTCCAGACGTGCTGCAGTGATTCCTGGAGGACCGTGATCAGGTTGTAGTTCTTGTCCTTGACAGGGCTGCCCGGCTTGTCGGCCATGATCTGCGCTCCAACGATCAGCTTCCTGTTTCAACCATGACGTTCCCGCCGCGCAGTCACCCCAAACGTCGACGCGGATCTTGGCAGGGGACGCGCTCAGAGCGTGTCGCGGCGCGGGTCCATCATCGTCCACATTGGACTACAGTTGCTCCTCCGGCTCGCGCTCCACCGCAGCCGGCAGATCCGTTTCGGCGTCGCCAGTGGATCTGTCGGACATGATCCCTTCTCAGGTCGACGGGCGGCGCATCGCACCGGCGACCTGCGGACTCGGCACGTGGATACCCGGCCGCCAGTCGCGCGGCACATCTGCCGGCAACGCGTTCGTCGTCGCGGTGCGGTTGCAGGTCCTGTTCGGGCGCGGGCAGATCGACTTGTGGACGTTGTGGCGGCCGCCGTAGCTTGGACGGATCGCGCAGCACCTCCGCGTCGATGCGTTCCGGGCCGGTCGTCAGGCCCGCGGGCACGCGGGTGACAACCGGATCAATATCAGGACTGCCGTGGGGCAACCGTTGATCAGCGGGAAGCGCACGATCCTGCTTCTGCACGGCAGCAGCCAAGCTGGGGGCGGAAACCGATGAGCTTCGCACCGAAGGACAGCCCACCCGGGCCCGTTGAGCCCGGCACGGAGTTCGCACGGGCTCAAGCGGTTGCCGACGCGGTGCTCTACGAGGGCTACCTGCTCTACCCGTATCGGCGTTCGTCGGGGAAGAACCGCGTGCGATGGCAGTTCGGCATCCTCGCGCCGCGCCGGTGGGTAGAGGCGGATGGCCCGGTGCCGCCGGTGGTGGCGGGTTCGGTGGAATCGTGGCAGCAGCAGACGGAATGCCTGTTCCAGGTTCGGGGCAAGCCCGAAGAGGCCGAGGCCGACATCCGGCTCCGTTTCCTGCGGGTCGTGGCGCGAACCGCCGAACGCGCTGTCGACGGCGAATTCGTCCCGGTGGATTCGTTGGACGTCGACGGCACGCGGCACCTGTCGACGGAGGAAGCCGCGCCCCAGCAGTTCGATCTGCACGCGAAGCTGTCAGAGCTCCTCGATGGTGGACTTACCCGCGAAATCGAACTTCCCGATGCCATGGAGGCCGAGCCGCTCGGCGAAAGCGGGCGGATTCTGCGGCGCTCGGAGGGCATCGCCGCGTCGCTGTCCGCCGTCGCCGAGAGGGTAGGAGACGGGGCCTACCGCCTGCGCGTGCGAGTCGAGAATCGCGATCGCGATGTGGTTGCCGAGGCGTCTCGTCCGGCGGCGCTGCGGCGTTCGCTGGTGGCCACCCACTTGCTGATCAGCGGACGCGGAATGGAGTTCTGCTCCATGATGGACCCGCCCGGCGAGCTCTCGGCAGCAGTGGCCGCCAGTCGCAACATCCACGCGTTCCCAGTCCTCATCGGCGATGACGCCGACCTGGTGCTGTCCTCGCCCATCCTGCTGCCCGATCAACCCGAGGTCGCCCCGGAAAGCCCGGGTGATCTGCACGACGCGACCGAGATCGACGAAATGTTGTCCCTGCTGACGCTCGCGCTGACCGACGCGGAGAAGCGCGAAGCGCGGGCCACCGATCCTCGTGCCGCCGAAATCCTCGACCGTGTGGACGGCATGCCGCCGGAGGTCCTTGCGCGATTGCACGGCACGATGCGCTCGCTGCGCGACGCCACCGGGGCACGAGGGGACGGCACCTGATGCAGCAGCACGACGCGGTCGACCCGATCGCACACGACCACCGCATGGTCGAGCAGCTGTGCGGGGACCACGACTCGCTCGACAGGTTGTGCGGAGGGGACGAGCGTGCCGGCGCGTTGCTGGACGAACTGCGCCAGAAGGAACTGCTCGGGTACGACCGGATACGAGATCGGTTGCAGGGGAGGCCCGCGACATGACTGCCGACGACGAGCTGGAGACGCGGAAGCAAGAGATGAGCCGCGCCGCGCGACGAAGTGGGTTCGAGGAGATCGACATCCTGTGGATCTCCGAGGGGATGAGCTGCGACGGCGACACCGTGTCGGTGACGGCGTCCGGACAACCCGCGATCGAGGACGTGGTGCTCGGCCTCATTCCGGGGCTGCCGAAGGTCAATCTGCACAACAAGGTCCTCTCGCCCACGCCCGGTGGGGAGGACTTCCTCCAGCCGTTCCGCGCCGCGGCGCGCGGTGAGCTGGAGCCGTTCATCCTGGTGATCGAGGGCTCCATCCCGAACCAGAACATCATCGAAGGTGACGGGTACTGGACGTCGTTCGGCAACGATCCGGAGACCGGTGAGCCGCTGCCGCTGAACTGGTGGCTCGACCGCCTCGCGCCGAAGGCGTGGGCAGTGGTCGCGGCCGGCACCTGCGCGACCTACGGCGGGATCCACGCGATGGCCGGCAACCCCACCGGGTGCATGGGGCTCGCCGACTACCTGGACTGGGACTTCAAGTCCCGCGGCGGCCTCCCGATCATCAACATCCCGGGGTGCCCGGTGCAACCGGAGAACTTCATGGAGACCCTGACGTGGTTGCTGTACCACGCAGCGGGAGCCGCGCCGGCGCCGCCGCTGGACGAGAAGCTGCGGCCGCAGTGGCTGTTCGGCAAGACCGTGCACGAGGGCTGCGACCGGGCGGGCTACTACGAGCAGGCCGACTTCGCCAAGGACTACAACTCGCCGAAGTGCCAGGTGAAGGTCGGCTGCTGGGGCCCGGTGGTCAACTGCAACGTGCCCAAGCGCGGCTGGATGTCCGGGGTCGGCGGCTGTCCGAACGTGGGCGGCATCTGCATCGGCTGCACCATGCCGGGATTCCCGGACATGTTCATGCCGTTCATGGACGAACCGACGGGGGCGAGCCTGTCCGGCATCCTCGTCAAACCCTACGGATCGTTCATCCGGCGGATGCGCGGCATCACCAACATGGTCGCCAACAAGGAACCGAAGTGGCATCACAAGCAGCCGGTGCTGACGAGTGGGTACAACCCACGTTGGCGTCCGTAGGCAGTGGCTGACGACGAGAGCAGGAGAACCGGACCATGGCCGATCGCGGAACGAGCGCTGAACCGAAGCAGGGCAAGCTCGTCGAGATGAACTGGGATCCGATCACCCGGATCATCGGCAACCTCGGCGTGTACACCAAGATCGACTTCGCCAACGGCGAGGTCGCCGAATGCCACAGCACGTCATCGTTGTTCCGCGGCTACTCGGTGTTCATGAAGGGAAAGGACCCGCGTGACGCGGGGTTCATCACCAGCCGGATCTGCGGCATCTGCGGGGACAACCACACGGCGTGCTCCAACTACGCGCAGCAGATGGCCTACGGGGCCAAACCGCCGCCGCTGGCGGAAACGATCGTGAACCTCGGCGAAGCGGCCGAGTACATGTTCGACCACACGATCTTCCAGGACAACATGGTCTTCGTGGACTTCTGCGAGGCGATCGTCAAGGAGACCAACCCGGCCCTGCTGCGACGGGCGGAGTCCGCCGAGGCCAAGAACCGGGATGTGCACGGCTACCGCACGATCGCCGACATCATGCGGGGGTTCAACCCCTTCGAGGGCGAGATCTACAAGGAGGCCCTGAAGATCAGCCGGGTGACCCGGGAGATGTTCTGCCTGATGGAAGGCAGGCACGTGCACCCGTCCACGATGTACCCGGGCGGGGTGGGGACGATGCCCGAGCCGACGACCTTCACCGACTACCTGTCCCGGCTGGTGCGGGTCCTGGACTTCGTGAAGAAGGCCGTCGCGCTCAACGACGACGTCTTCGACTTCTTCTACGAGGCGCTGCCGGGATACGAGGAGGTCGGCAGGCGCCGGGTGCTGCTGGGGTGCTGGGGCGCGTGGCAGAACGCCGACGTCTGCGACTACCGGTACGAGACGATGAGCGAGTGGGGCAAGGCGATGTTCGTGACGCCCGGCGTCATCGTGGACGGCGAACTCGTCACGAACGACCTCGTCGACATCAACCTGGGCATCCGGATCCTGCTCGGGAGCTCGTTCTACGAGGACTGGGTGAACGAGGAACCGTTCGTGACCCGTGATCCCCTGGGGAACCCGGTGGACATGCGCCACCCGTGGAACCAGACGACCGTGCCCGTCCCGCAGAAGCGCGACTTCGACGCGAACTACAGCTGGGTGATGAGCCCGCGGTGGTTCGACGGGCAGAACCACCTGGCCCTGGACACCGGCGGCGGCCCGCTGGCACGGCTGTGGTCCACCGCGCTGAACGGTCTCGTCGACACCCCCTACGTCCGGGCGACCGGGTCGAGCGTGCAGATCTCCCTGCCACGCAGCGACAAGCTTCCCGAGACGACGCTCGAATGGCGCATTCCGCACGACAAGGCGGGAAAGCCGCTGTCGAACGCGATCGAGCGGGACCGGGCACGGGTGTACTTCGTCGCCTACGCCGCGGCCATGGCGCTGCACTTCACCGAGCAGGCCTTGGAGCAGGTGCGGGCCGGCGACAGCCGGATCTTCACGGATTTCGAGGTGCCCGACGAGGCCATCGGATGCGGGTTCCACGAGGCGGTCCGCGGAGTGCTCTCGCACCACCTGGTGATCAAGGACAAGAAGATCGCGAACTACCACCCGTACCCGCCGACCCCGTGGAACGCCAGTCCGCGGGACAGCTTCGGCGTGCCCGGCCCGTACGAGGACGCGGTGGGCGGAACACCGATCTTCGAGGAGAACGGACCCGACGACTTCAAGGGCATCGACATCATGCGCACGGTGCGCAGCTTCGACCCGTGCTTGCCCTGCGGCGTGCACATGTACCTGGGAGGCGGCCGAGAGCTCCGGAAGGTGCATTCGCCGACCTTCGGAGGAGCGCATGCCTGACCGGAGCAGGCTCGACGACTCGGCGGTCCAGGAGCGGCTCGCCCGAGTCGACGACCTGCTCGCGACCGTCGAGCAGGCGCCGGGGCCGACCGCCGACGCGGCGATGGAATCGGTGCACATTCTGATCGAGGTCTACGGCGAGGCATTGGGCAGGGTCGTGGACCTCGGCGGGCCGCTCGCCCGAACGCTCGCCCAGGACGAGTTGCTGAAGCACCTGATGGTCCTGCACGAGATCCATCCGGATCCGGTGGCCGAGCGCGTGCGGCAGGCCATCGACGATGTCCGCCCGCACGTTGAGTCGCGCGGCGGACAGGTGGAGCTGACCGAGGTGGCGGGGAACATCGCGCGGGTGCGGCTGACCGGAGTGCACGGGAGTTGTTCGTCGACGTCCGCCGACGTGGCACAGGCGATCACCGAAACGGTGTTGGCCCTGGTACCCGAGGTAGCCGAGGTCGACGTGGCGCAGCCGGCCTCGCCATCGATGATCCCGGTGGATGCCGTGCTGAGCCGTGCCCGGGGCAGCGCCCGGAGGCAGACGTGAGGTCCGCGGCATTGGACCGCCTGGTTCGGCAAGCCCGCCGGCGTGCGGAAGGGCAGCCCTGCGATGTCTGCGGCGCGCCGGTTCCTGACGAGCACCGCCACGTGCTGGATCTGGGGCGACGGGAGCTCATGTGCGCCTGCCGGGCATGTTCGGTGCTGTTCGACCGGGATGCCGCCGGCGGCGACCACTACCGGCTCGTGCCGCAACGGCGGCAGCGACTGGATCCCGTGCCGACGGGGAGCCTGGGAGTCCCGGTCGGCTTGGCCTTCGTCACGGTGAGGTCGGACGGCACGGCAGTCGCCCATTACCCCAGCCCCGTGGGAGCCACGGAGTGGGAGGTCGATCCGCACGTCTGGCAGGAGGTCGTGGACCGGCACGCACCGCTCGGGACGATGGCCCGGGAGGTCGAGGCGCTGCTGGTGAACACCGCACGCGGGCAGCGGGAGCACTGGATCGTTCCCATCGAGGACTGCTTCCGGCTGGTCGCCGTGGTGCGCCAGGAGTGGAGCGGGCTGTCCGGCGGTTCGACCGTGTGGCCGGCGATCGAGCGGTTCTTCGCGGCGCTGGCCGAAGACCGGAGGAGTTGCGATGGGTGAGATCAGGGTAGGCAAGCAGGACGTGAAGGTGGATACGCCCAGTCACGTCCCGGGGCTGCACCAGGGGAACCGGGGCCCGTCCCGGCGGCAGGCGGGGCACCACGCCGACGGCACGGCCGACGCGCGCCGTTCGACCGGGATCCACTGGAAGCACCACAACGCGATTCTCGAGAACATGCCGAACGTCTCGCCGGGTTGATCGGGAGGGAGTCCGAATGGCGAGGAAAGTTCTTATCCTGCAAGGTGTCTTGGTCGGCGCGGGGTTGGCGGCGCTGCTGCTGAGAGAACTCCCCGGGTTGGTGCGGGAAATCAGGATGTGGCGGATGGCCATCGGCGTCCGCGGAGGCGCACGCCGGAAGAACACGACCTAGCGGCGATCGATCTGTCGAAGGGACCGGAGGTGCTTCGCGCCTCCGGTCGACACTCCGATGCTGGTTCGGCGGGCGGAATGGCTCATGGAATGGGGAGTGTGGTGCCGGATGCCGTGCTGCGCGAAGGACGTTCTGCCGGTCGGGCGAGCATGACGGGGTCGCGGATCCTGGTCGCAGGCGTGGGAAATGTCTTCCTGGGCGACGACGGGTTCGGCGTCGCGGTCGCCGCCCGGTTGGCGGAAGACCCGCCGGCGAGCGCGACGGTCGCGGACTTCGGCATCCGGGGCATGCACCTCGCGTACGAGCTGATGAACGGTTACGACGTGCTAGTCCTGGTCGACGCGGTGGCGCGTGGCGAGGTGCCGGGAACCGTCTCGGTGCTCGAACCCGACCTGGCGGCGATCGAACCTGCGGCCGGCGTGGACGGCCACGGCATGAACCCGGACTCAGTGCTCGGCTGCTGCGCGGGTTTCGGCGTGCCGCTGCGCAGGGCTCTGGTCGTCGGCTGCGAGCCCGCGGACTGCTCCTACCGGTGGGGGCTCACCGAGCCGGTGGCGGAGTCGGTCGATGCGGCCGCGGCCGTCGTTCGCGAGCTCGTCGCCGACCTGGCCGGCACGGACACCATGAGGGGGGACGGCGTGACCGCTGAACCACTTCCGGCCGTCGGGATGCGGGTCCGGCTGCGGCCTTCCCGGCGCGCCGACATCGTGGACATCGCGCTGGCGGGGAGGCTCGCCGAAGTGGACGGCGTCGAGTACGGGGCGGACGGCCGGGTTTACGTGCTCGTGTCGCTGGTCGGCGACACCGCGGCGGACCTCGGTCGCATGAGCCAACTGGGCCACCGGTTCTTCTTCGACCCGGACGAGCTCGAACCGGTTTCCGATGCGGGTGAGCGCCGGGTCCTCGTCGCAGCCCTCGGCGGCGACGCCGTCAAGCCGGGCGAATGCGAGGTGCGCACGGTTGTCGAGCACCTGCGGGGGTGCGACCTCCCGCCCGGGGTGCGGGTCGCTGATTTCGGTGTTCGCGGGCAGGACCTGGCGCGGGCGATCGAGGAGTTCGACGCCGCTGTCGTGCTGCGCGCCGGGCCGGTAGGGGAAGTCCGCTCCACCGGGCTCGCGGATCTGCCGTTGACCCCGGCTCACCGGTGCGGGCAGGTCATCGTGGTCGGCTGCGGCGACGCGGAACGCGGTGAACCGGACGGTGGAACGCGCATCGCCGGTGTGGTCCTGTCCGTTGTGGACGACGTGCTCGCCGGTCGCCCGATCCGGGGGTCCAGCGCCGGCGAAGGGGTCGTTTCAGATCGAGTACGCGGGCACCCGTGACATGACCGCCGGGGACGCAGGGCGGCGATTTCGCGCGAAATCGCCATCGATGCCCGGTCTGGGGGTGGCCGGCGCGGCATGTGAAAGCGACTCGAATGTCGTTGAGGGCAAAGCAGATCGAGTTGTCCCGGCGGAGCACCGCCTTTAGCGTCTCAGGCGCGGCGCAGGAGTTGAACTCGCTCCGCCGCGCAAGCTGCTTCGGGGGGCGCCGCATGATCGTGAGTGAGGATGTGACCTGATGCCGTGGTCCGAGGAGGCCGCCGGGCGAGCCGTCGACGAGATCTTCGAACGACGGGTGGCACCGCTGCAGGCGTTGGTGGGGGACGCCGAGCAGGTCGCACGCGCGTGCCATGCGATGGCCACCCGGTTCCACGAGGGCGGCAAGCTCATCGTGTTCGGGAACGGCGGGCCGAGCACGGACGCCCAGCACGTGGCCGTCGAGTTCGTGCATCCCGTGATCGTGGGCAAGCGGGCGCTGCCGGCGATCTCGTTGACCGCGGACGTGGCAACGGTGACCGGCGTCGCCACCGGAGCAGGCCTGGACGAGGTCTTCGCCCACCAGATCCGCCACCTCGCCGACCCCGGCGACATCGCGCTGGGCATCTCCACCGACGGCGGCTGCGGCAACGTTCTGCGCGGCCTGGCCGAAGCACGCCGGCAGGGACTGCTGACCGTCGGCCTGCTGGGTGGCGACGGCGGACGCATCGCCCGCGCCGGGCTCGACCACGTGCTGATCGCTGCCGCGCAGGACCCGCGAGTGGTCAAGGAAGTGCACGTGACGACGTACCACATCCTCTGGGAACTGGTTCACGTGTTCTTCGAACACCCGGGCGCGTTGCGGCGGGGGGCGATCGCATGACGGCTGGGGAACCCGCGGAGACCTGCCGCGGGGATTCGTGCGTGACCTGCTCGGACGAGGTCGTCGCGGTCGAGGTCCTGCGGCTGCTGGACGACGGGCTCGCGGCCGTGGCCACCGAATCGGGTGAGGAAGTGGTCAGCGTCGCGCTGGTGTCGGCTCGTCCCGGGGACACGGTGCTGGTCCACGCGGGTGAGTCGATCGGGATCGTGAAGGGGTGACCGCGCGTGGATACCGGTACTGATGCCGTGGACTCGCTGTACCCGTTCTTGTCGAGGGCGGAGGGCGATGTCGATGCGGTGCTCGACGAAGTCCAGGTGTCCACACAGGACAAGGCGCGGGAGATCGTGCACCTCCGCGGCGCGGTCCTGGACCGGTACCGCGGTGAGATCATCGCGTGCGCAACGGCGATGGCGGACCGCTTCGCCCGCGGCGGGCGGTTGCTCACCTTCGGCAACGGCGGCAGCTCCACCGACGCCCAAGACCTCGCCAGCCTGTTCCTGAGCCCGGGCCGAGCGGGGCGCGCCCTCCCGGCGATCGGGTTGACCAGCGACATCGCGGTGGTCACGGCGCTGTCCAACGACATCGGGTTCGACGTGGTGTTCGCCCGCCAGATCGGTGCCTTCGGCCGCCGCCAGGACATCGCGGTGGGCCTGTCCACCAGCGGGAACTCCGCGAACCTGCTGCGGGCTTTCGAGGAAGCCGCGCGGCGCGGGCTGCTCACCGTGGGCATCGCCGGCGACAAGGGCGGCCGGATGGCCGAATCCGAGCACATCGACCACCTCTTCGTGGTGCCGTCCGCCTCGGTGCACCGCATCCAGGAGGCGCAGACCACGCTCTACCACGCGCTTTGGGAGATGACCTTGCTGGCGTTGGACGAAACGGGAGGAGCCGCCGATGTGCCTGGCGATACCCGGTGAGGTCCTGGCGATCCTCCCGGACCGGCCGGACCTCGCCAAGGTCGAGGTGAGCGGAGTCCGCCGCAACATCAACATCGGGCTCCTCGGGGAACCACCGGAACCGGGGCAGTGGATCCTGATCCACGTCGGCTTCGCGCTGTCCACAATAGACGAAGCGGAGGCCCGCGCGGTGCTGGAGTTCTTGGAGGGCCTGGGGCAGACCTACACCGACGAGATCGACGCGCTGCAGGATTCGCGCATCGAGTGAGTGGGGGGACCGATGCGATTCGTCGACGAGTACCGGGACGCGGACAAGGCGAGAGCGCTGGCCGCCGAGATCGCCGCGCTGTGTGAGCCGGGGCGACAGTACAAGTTCATGGAGGTCTGCGGCGGGCACACCCACACCATCTACAAGCACGGCATCGAGGACTACCTGCCGGAGAACGTGCAGCTGGTGCACGGACCCGGATGTCCGGTGTGCGTGATCCCGATGGGCCGGGTCGACGACGCCATCCACATCGCGCGCCGGCCCGGGGTCCTCATGACCTCCTTCGGCGACATGATGCGCGTGCCCGGCAGCAACGGGAACTTCTTCGACTCCAACGCCGAGGACACCAACATCCGGATGGTGTACTCGCCGCTGGACTCGTTGAAGCTCGCCCGGCAGGACCCCGACCGGCACGTGGTGTTCATGGCCATCGGGTTCGAGACCACCGCCCCGTCGACGGCGATGACGCTGCTGCGGGCCGAGCAGGAAGGGCTGGAGAACTTCTCCGTCTTCGGCAACCACGTGACGATCATCCCGGCGATCAAGGCGATCCTGGACTCCCCGGACCTGCGGCTGGACGGGTTCCTCGGCCCGGGGCACGTGTCGACGGTGATCGGCTGCCGGCCGTACGAGTTCATCGCCCGGGACTACGGCAAGCCGGTGGTGGTCTCGGGCTTCGAGCCGCTGGACATCATGCAGTCGATCTACCTGCTGCTCAAGCAACTGGCCGAGGACCGTTGCGAGGTGGAGAACCAGTACAAGCGCGTGGTGCCGTGGGACGGCAACACGACCGCCTTGGAAGCGATCGCCAAGACGATGGAGCTGCGCCCGTACTTCGAGTGGCGCGGCCTCGGTTTCATCTCGCACTCGGCGCTGCGGCTCCGCGACGCCTATGCGCGGTTCGACGCCGAGCGGCGCTTCGAGCTGCCGGGCGTGCGGGTGGCCGATCCCAAGGCATGCCAGTGCGGCGAGGTGCTCAAGGGAGTCCTCAAGCCGTGGGAATGCAAGGTGTTCGGCACCGCGTGCACGCCGGAAACACCGATCGGCACCTGCATGGTCTCGCCGGAGGGCGCGTGCGCCGCGTACTACAACTTCGGGCGGTTCAGCCGGGACCGGGTCAAGGAGGCGAGCCGGACGTGAGCACCGAGCGCCGCGGCGATCTGGCCGAACTCGACGCCGAGCAGCAGGTGCTCGACCGGATCGAGAAGGCCCGCCGCCGCAAGCCGAAGGTGAAGGAGGAGCGGATCACGCTCGCGCACGGATCCGGCGGGAAGGCGACGCAGACGCTCGTCGAGGCCGTGTTCCTGGAGGCGTTCCGCAACGAAGTGCTGGAGCAGCTGGAAGACGGCGCGGAACTCGCGGTCGACGGGGGGCGGCTGGCGTTCACCACCGACTCGTTCGTGGTGTCACCGCTGTTCTTCCCCGGTGGGAACATCGGCGACCTGGCGGTCAACGGCACGGTCAACGACCTCGCGGTCTCCGGTGCGACGCCGCGGTACCTCTCGGCGGGCTTCCTGATCGAGGAGGGGTTTCCGGTCGCCGACCTGCGCCGCATCGTCGAGTCGATGGCGACCGCGGCGCGGGCGGCCGGCGTCGAGGTCGTCACCGGCGACACCAAGGTCGTGGAGAAGGGCAAGGCCGACGGCTGCTACATCAACACCTCGGGCGTCGGCGTTCTGCACACCGATCACCGGCTCGGCGTCCGCACGGCGCGTCCGGGCGATGCCGTGCTGGTCTCGGGACCGATCGGTGATCACGGCGTGACGGTGATGCTCGCCCGCGGCGAACTGGACATCGACTCCGACGTGGTCTCCGACACCGCTCCGGTGCACGGGCTCGTCGCGGACCTGCTCACCGCGGTGCCGGAGGTCCGAGCGCTGCGCGACGCCACGCGCGGCGGTGTCGCGACGATCCTCAACGAGATCGCCCAGGCCGCTCAGGTGGCCGTCGTCGTCGACGAAGCGGCGGTACCGGTGCGCACCGAGGTCCGGGGCGCCTCGGAACTGCTGGGCATCGACCCGCTCTACGTGGCCTGCGAGGGACGCATCGTCGCGGTCGTCCCGGGCGGGCAGGCCGAGACGGCGCTGGAGGCGATGCGCGCGCATCCGCTGGGGGAGCAGGCCGCCTTGATCGGGCGCATCGGTGACGATCCACCCGGGCTGGTGCTGCTGAACACGACCTTCGGCGGCACCCGGATCGTCGATCTGCTGGTCGGCGATCCACTACCGCGGATCTGCTGAGCCTTGCACGAGCTCGGCATCACCCAGAGCATCGTGGACGCCGTCCTGGAGGCGGTGGACGAGCCGGTCATCGAGCGCGTGCACCTGGAGATCGGGCGGCTTTCCGGCGTGGTGCCGGATGCGATCCGGTTCTGCTTCGAGCTCGTGGCGGATGGCACCCGGCTGTCGACGGCCGACCTGGACATCGCAGAACCGGCCGGGCGCGGCGAATGCCGCTCGTGCGGACAGGAGATCGCGATGGACGAGCTGTTCGCGCGCTGCCCGTGCGGCGGCGTCGACATCGCGATCCTCGCCGGACAAGAACTTCGGATCAAGGCCGTGGAGGTGGGGTAGATGTGCGGCACGTGCGGCTGTGACGAGGAATCATCGCGGACGGTGGTCCTGGAGCAGCAGGTGTTGGCCAAGAACGACGGGCTCGCCGCCGGGAACCGGGACCGCGCGCAGTCCCGGGGGATCGCCTTGATCAACCTGATGAGCTCGCCCGGTTCCGGCAAGACCAGCCTGCTGGCCCGCACCGTGCGGGAATTCGACGGCGCCCCGCTATCGGTCGTCGAAGGCGATCAGGAAACGGGCCTCGACGCGGCACGATTGCGGGAGAGCGGATGCCCGGTGGTGCAGATCAACACCGGAACGGGATGCCACCTGGACGCGGCCATGCTGTCCGACGCCCTGCGCGCCCTGCAACCGCCGGACCGTTCGGTGGTGTTCGTCGAGAACGTCGGGAACCTGGTGTGCCCGGCGCTGTTCGACCTCGGTGAGCGCGCCAGGGTGGTCCTCGCGTCGGTGACCGAGGGGGAGGACAAACCCCTGAAGTACCCGCACATGTTCCGCTCGGCGGACCTGGTGCTGCTCAACAAGATCGACCTGCTGCCCCACGTCGATTTCGACGTGGCCCGCTTCACCGACGCCGCGTCCACCGCCAATCCCGGCGCCCGGGTGCAGCCCCTGTCGGTCTCGACGGGGGAAGGCCTCGACGCCTGGTACGCCTGGCTGGACAAGCAGGTGCTTGCCTGAGAGCACATCCCAGAATGGGTTTGCGTGGCGGTGCCGGTAGCGGCCCCCCTGGGGGAATTACGGCCGTCGCCTGGACTCCGGGATCCCCGACTTGTGCATGACCAATACGCGGCGCTGGGGCTGTCCTCGCCGAGAACCCCGACGGGGTGGGCACTGCCTGAGAACCCGCGGCGGTGCGAGCTGAGTCCCACACCGCATGCGGCTGACGCCGCATTCCGAAACGACCCCTAGCGTCGTGCGCGGCACAGCGCCCCGGCGACGGCGGCTTGCCCCAGGCTGATCCCGCCGTCGTTGGCCGGAACCTGCGAATGCAGCAACGTGCGGAACCCGTTGCGGTCCAACAGCATCGTGACGCGCTGCAACAGCAGGGCGTTCTGGAAGACACCGCCGGAAAGGGCCACGGTGCCGATCCCGGTGGAATCCCGCAGCCGGCCGCAAACGTCCACGACCGCTGCCGCCAACCCGTTGTGGAACCGCGCGGCGATCACCGGCAGTGGCGTTGCGGCGCGGAGATCGGCGACGACCGAACGAACCAGGTCCGCGCCGCGAATGCGCAACACCGGCCCGCCACTGATCGACACCGGGTATTCGCCCGCCTCCGTTGTGTCGGCGAGTTGTTCGAGCTCGATGGCGGCCTGGCCTTCGTAGTTGATCAGGTCCCGCACGCCGAGGATCGCCGCCACGGCGTCGAAGAGCCGCCCGGCGCTGGAAGCCGGCGGCGCGTGGCGAGCCCATCGAGACAGCGCGGCGACTTCGGCCCAGTTCGCGTTGCGCTGCAGCACATCGAGATCCGGGGACAGGTTCCCGCACTCGGCGAGGTGGGCGACCGCGGCCCGCCACGGCTGCTTGATGGCGGTCGTTCCCCCGGGCAGCGGAACCGGCTCCAGATGGCCCTGCCGGCGGAAGCCGGTCAGGTCGGCGACCAGGAACTCCCCGCCCCAGATCGAGCCGTCGCCACCGTACCCGGTCCCGTCGAACGCCACTCCGAGCACGGGGCCGGATTCGCCGTTGTCGGCCAGGCAGGATGCGATGTGCGCGTGGTGGTGCTGCACCCCGACCAGCTCGATGCCGTCCAGCTCCGCCGCGTACTTCGTCGACAGGTACTCGGGGTGCAGGTCGTGGGCGACGACCCGCGGTTCGGCGTCGAAGAGCCGGCAGAAGTGCTCGATCCCGGCGGTGAAGGACCGCAGCGTCTCGTAGTTCTCCAGGTCGCCGATGTGGTGGGAGAGGAAGACGTGCTCGCCCTTGGCGACGCCGAAGGTGTTCTTCAGCTCGGCACCGCAGGCCAGCACCGGCTGCGGGAACGGCCACGGCAGCGTCACCGGTTCCGGCACGTAGCCGCGGGACCGCCGGACCCGCATCGTGCGGCCGCCGACCACGCGGACGACGGAGTCATCGGTGCGGACGTGGATGGGCCGGTCGTGGACCAGGAACGCATCGGCGATGCCGCCCAGCCGCGCGAGCGCGTCGTCATCGCGGTAGGCGATCGGCTCGTCGGAGACGTTGCCGCTGGTGAGCACGATCGGCCGGGGAAAGCGGCGCAGGAGCAGGTGGTGCAGCGGGGTGTAGGGAAGCATGAGGCCCAGCTGGTGGTTCCCGGGCGCGACGCTCGGCGCGACCGGGGCGGCGGGCAGCCGGTCCAGCAGCACGATGGGGCGTCGCCGGGACGTGAGCGCGGCTTGCTCCGCATCGTCGATCGCGCACAGCGACCGGGCCTGCTCCACCGAGGCCACCATGACCGCGAAGGGCTTGTCCTCCCGGTGCTTGCGCTTGCGCAGGGTGGCCGCCGCATCGCTGTTGGTCGCGTCCACGGCCAAGTGGTACCCGCCCAAGCCCTTCACGGCCAGCACTTCGCCGCGTGCCAAGACCGCCACCGCTTCGGCGAGGGGGTCGCCCTGAAGGGGCGCGCCGCCGCGGTCGGTCAGCAGCAGCCGCGGCCCGCAGTCCGGGCAGCACACCGGCTGGGCGTGGAACCGGCGGTTCGCCGGATCGCGGTACTCCGCCTCGCACCGGGCGCACAGGGCGAATCCCGCCATCGTCGTGTTCGGGCGGTCGTACGGAACGTCCCGGACGATGGTGAACCGCGGCCCGCAGTTGGTGCAGTTGGTGAACGGGTAAGCGGACCGCCGGTCGTCCGGATCGGTGATTTCGCCCAGGCAGTCGGCGCAGGTGGCGCTATCGCTGGAGACGAGGGCCGCCCGCGAACCGGTCGAGTCGCTGTCGACGACCCGGAACCCGGTTTCGGCCACGGCCGCGACATCGGCGACGGAGATCCGGGCCACCACCGCCAACGGCGGAGCCTGCTCCCGGAGCATGCCGAGGAACCGCCGGATGCCCGACGCCGGCCCTTCCACCTCGACGAACACGCCGTGCACGTCGTTGCCGACGTGCCCGGCCAGCCCCAGGCCGGTCGCCAGCGAGTAGACGAAGGGCCGAAAACCCACGCCCTGCACGATTCCCTCGACCCGAACACGCTTCCGGACCAATTCGCCCATCGACCCAGTCTCGAACGAATGACCACGCAACGCATCCGCGGCCAACGCCATGCCGATCGCCATCGGCGTGCTCCTGCGGTACAAGCCAACGACGAGCCCAAGCGCATCGGCGGCGAGCCCGCCCCAGCTCGACCCACCGGTTGCGCGCGCGACGTCCTGTACCGGCCAGGGCGGACAGCGCTGTGCCGATCGGGGCGCAGCCGTGGACTGGCTGGCGGCTGCGCCGCGGCCTCGCCGGTTACTCTTCGGTCATGCGGTTGAGCGGCGTCGACCTCAATCTCCTCGTGGCGCTCGATGCGCTGCTGACCGAACGAAACGTCACGAGGGCGGGCGAGCGCCTGTCGGTGGGGCAGCCCGCGATGAGCGCATCGCTGGCACGCCTGCGCAAGCACTTCGACGATCCCTTGCTGGTGCGCGAAGGCCGCTCGTCGACGCTCACCCCGCTGGCGGAATCCTTGGTGGAACCCGTTCGTTCGGCCATCGGCGCTGTCGAGGCCGTACTCGGCCGCCCGGCCGACTTCGAACCGGCGCGGGAGGCCCGGACCTTCACGATCGTCGCCAGCGATTACGTCCTGCTGGTGCTGCTGCGCCGACTGATCGCGGTGCTCGCCGTGGAAGCTCCTCGGATTCAGGTCTGCGTGAAGCCCATCACGGCCGGCTACGTCGACCAGCTTCGCCGCCGGCAGGCCGATTTCCTGATCATGCCGACGGAGATCACGGGGAAGCGCTTCGGGTTCCCGAGCGAACCGTTGTTCACCGACCGGTACGTGCTCGCGGTCGACCGGCACAACCAGGCGGTCGGCGACACGATCACCGTCGAGGAGTTCGTGGCCTTGCCCTACGCGGCTTACGCCGGTGGCACCGGGGTGCCCGTGATCGAGGCGCAGCTCGAGGAGTTGGGGATCACCCGGCGCAACGTGATCAGCACCCAGTCCTTCGTCACCGCGCCTCTGCTGCTTCGTGACACGCCCGTCGTGGGCTTGGTGCACGAACGGCTGGCGCGGCTGGTCGCCGAGCCCGCCAGGCTGCGCATCCTCGAACCCCCTGTTCAGCTGCCGCCGTTCCACGAGGCGCTCTACTGGAACCCGCAACACGCCCAGGACCCGGCACACGAGTGGCTGCGGAAGAGGCTCGTCGAGCTCGCCCGGGAACTCGACTTGCCGGGAGATGGCCCCGCCTGACTCACGGTCGCCGTGAACGCCGCAAGCATGATGGATCCGGCTCGGCGCGCTGATCGTCGGCGTCTGGAAAGCCGTGGCCGACGAGTTGTCCCATGGCCGGCAGCATCAACGCCAGTGATGCATCCCATCGGCACGAATCATTAACGTTGCTGTTGGCTGGCGTTCTAGTCTCGAGGCACACCGAATCCGGACACCGATTCCCCACGGCGTGCCCGATTCTCCGGGTGCTGTGGAACGACTCCGCGCGCCTGAACATCACTTCCGCGATCCCCTCCACAGGAGTTTGCCTTGCGCATCGCCAATCTCTCCGGTCGCCTCGTCCTGATCGCCGACGGTCGCGCGATCGATGTCGAGCAGGCCACCGGCGGTCGTTTCACCGCCGACCCGCAGGCCGTTTACGACTGCTGGGAGGAGTTCCGGGCCTGGGTGGAGGCGGCGGCGGACCTCCCGGTCGGGGTGGCCTTCGAGCCGGCCGCCCTCGGCTCACCCGTCCCCGCTCCTCGTCAGGTCCTGGCCATCGGCCTGAATTACCGGGACCACGCCTCCGAATCGGGCTTCGCGTCCCCATCGGGCCTGCCGCCGGTGTTCACCAAGTACGTCACCAGCATCACCGGCCCGGTTTCGGAGGTCACGCTTCCGCCGGGCGGGCACACCGACTGGGAAGTGGAGCTGGTCGCGGTGATCGGCGCCCGTGCCGAAGGGGTGGCCGAGGACGCTGCCTGGGAGCACGTGGCAGGTCTCGCGGTGGGGCAGGACATTTCCGAGCGGATCACCCAGCTCGCCGGGCCTGCGCCGCAGTTCAGCCTCGGCAAGTCCTACCCGGGCTTCGCACCGGTCGGGCCGTGGCTGGTCACTCCCGACGAGTTCGAGAACCCGGACGACCTCGAACTGAGCTGCACGATCAATGGCGAAGAGGTCCAGAAGTGCCGTACCCGCGAACTGATCTTCTCCGTGCCCGCTCTGATCGCCGGGCTGTCCGCGGTCCTGCCGCTGCTGCCCGGTGACGTCATCTTCACCGGAACCCCCTCCGGCGTCGGCCTCGGCCGTGATCCGCAGCGCTGGCTGGCATCCGGCGACGTGCTCGTCAGCACCGTCGAGGGCATCGGTGAACTGCGCCAGACCTTCACCGCCTGACCCGGCCGCCCGCCCGACCTGCCCTCTGACGAACAAGACGGACGAAGGAGTCTCCGCCATGGCGCTGCACCGCCTGGTCTCGATCACCATGGGGGTTCCCAACGTCGCCGAGACGGCGGCGTATTACGCCGATTTCGGCCTCTCCCCGGACGGCGACGGCTGGTTCAGCACGCGTGACGCTGGCCGTCAGCTCCACATCGTTCACACGCCAGCCCGTCGGCTGGTCGAAGTCCGCGTTGGCGCCGACACGCCTGACGACCTCTACGCCGCGGCAGCACGGCTGAAGCGTCTGGGCATCGAGAGCCGGCCCACGGGCTCCACCCTGACCGCCTACGACAGGGCCACTGCGGTACGAGCCGTGCTGGAAGTCGCCCCGCGCCTCGGCCAGCCCACCGTCCCAGCGACGGTCTACAACGGGCCCGGCCGGATCGAGCGCAGGGGCTCCCGAGCCCCCGGCATCCTGCGCACCACCCCTGTGCGGCCCCGCAAGCTCGGCCACGCCGTCGTCGGCACCACCGACTTCGAAGCGACCACCGCCTTCTTCCGCGAGGGCCTGGGTTTCAAGGCCAGCGACTTCATCAAGGACCACGGCGTGTTCCTGCGCTGTTCCACGGACCACCACAACCTCTTGGTCCTCGCGGCCCCCGTCGCGTTCCTGCACCACACCTCCTGGCAGGTAGACGACGTCGACGAGGTCGGTCGCGGCGCCACGGCGATGCTGGAGGACCACCCGGAACGGCACGTATGGGGCCTGGGCCGGCACCACGCCGGGTCCAACTTCTTCTGGTACCTCAAGGATCCCGCAGGCAACTTCTCCGAGTACTACTCCGACATGGACTGCGTCGTCGACGACCAGCTGTGGACGCCCGAAGTCCTCGAAGGCGCCAAAGGACTTTTCAACTGGGGCCCGCCGCCGCCCCCGTCGTTCCTGCACCCCGAGGACCTGGCCGCCCTCATGACCGGCACGCACAGCGCAGCCGGATGAACCCGTGGCCACGACGTCTCCACCACTCCTGACGGGGGGCGTCGCCGGCCGGACCGGTCGGCGAACCGGAGTGCGAGCCGGCCGGAAGGGGAAAGGCCGACGCGCGTGGGGGAGAGCCCGGCCCCCATGTGGCGCCGTGATGCACGCCTGTTCGGGCTACCCGAACCGAGCGGCCACCGATGGCCTCGTCTTGCAGCCGCGGCGCCGGCACGCCTGACCACACGATTCACCCTGATGCAAGGAGATCACCATGGAGAGGTCGCATGATCTGAGGCGCGCGTGGCTCATGACCGTCCTGTTGATGGCCGCCATGGCGCTCTCGTTCTGGGACAAGGCCGTTCTCGGGCTCGCGGCCGTCCCGACCATGGACGAGCTGAACCTCAGCAACGCCACCTACGGCGCCGCGAGCAGCAGCTTCTACCTGCTGTTCAGCGTCGCCGCAGTCCTCGTCGGGCTGATGGTGAACAAGGTCCGCAGCAAGTGGGTGTTCGTCGTGCTGGCGCTCCTGTGGGCCATAGCGCAGGGCTCGGTGCTGCTGACCTCCACCGCGGCGGCGCTGTTCGCCAGCCGAATCCTCATCGGCGCTGCCGAGGGGCCGGCCAATCCGCTGGCCGTCCACACCGTGCACGGCTGGTTCCCTGCGGAGCGCCGCAGCTTGCCGACGGCCCTCACCCAGATCGCCCACGGCATCGGTGCGCTGACCGCAGCGCCCATCCTGACGTGGGTCATCGTCGAACACGGTTGGCGGTGGGGCTTTCTCACCACTGCCTCGCTCAGTGCTTTGTGGGCGCTGGTCTGGGCTGTCTTCGGCAAAGACCGGCCTGCCGAGACTCCCTCCGCCCCTGTGGCTGAAGGCTCGGAAGCCACCGGAGGAACCGCCGACCTGGACGGCGAGCGCATCTCCTACCGGCGCATCCTCCTCAGCCGCACGTTCGTCGGCGCGGTCGCGATGACCTTCGCGGCTGCCTGGAGCCTCGCCGTCGTCATCGCGTGGCTGGTCCCGTTCTTCATCAAAGTCGCCGGCTTCAGCGCCTCAGCGGCGGGCAACATGGTCATCCCGCCGAACATCGTCAGCATCGTCGCCATCATCGTTCTCGGTGCCCTGTCCGGTCGGCTCATGGCCCGCGGCGTCTCCGAACGCTTCCCGCTCGGCGTCCTCACCGGCGTGACCGTGACGGTCGGCGGTGCCTGCGCCGTGCTGGTGCCCCACCTGGGCAACGCCTTCCTGCTGATCTGCGGCGTCACCCTCGCCGCCGGGCTGCCGATGGTCGCCATGACCTCGGCCTTCAACGCCGTCGGCCGGCTCTGCCCACCCGGCCGGCGGGGAGCCGTCATGGGCACCCTCAACGGCCTCTACTCGCTGGGCAGCATCGCCGGGCCGTTCGCGATGGGCCTGATCCTGGACGCCTCCTCCGATGCCGCGAGCGGTTTCGGCTTGGGCTTCACCATCACCGGGCTGATCGCCATCGCGGGCGGCGTGTGCGCCGCGTTCTTCGTCGACCCGAGCGGCGACCGCAGCCGCCTGGCCGCCCACGCCGCCACCGCACTCCAACGAGCCGGGATCGACGCCCGGACCCTGAAGCAGACGGGAGTCTGAAGAATGACAGACACAGACGTCGTGGTAGTCGGAGGCGGCCCGTCCGGACTCACCGTCGCGAGTGAGCTGGCCTTGGCGGGTGTGCGGGTGACGGTGCTCGAGCGCCGTACGAAGCCGGTCGAGTCCCGCGCCGGCACGGTGCTGCCGCGTGTCCTAGAACTCTTCGACGCCCGCGGGATCGCCGACCGCTTCTTCGAGCGCGCCAGGTCGATCAGGGACAACCCGTTGATCCCGGTGCACATCTGGGCCGGGATGCAACCAGTGCACTGGCACCACCTGAACTCGCGGTTCGGCTTCCGGCTGATCATGCCGCAGAACATGACCGAGGAGCTGCTCCTCGAACGCGCCCGCGAGCTGGATGTGGACGTGCGGCACGGCGCACTGGTCGAGAAGATCACCCAGGACGCCGAGGGAGTTCTGGTCACCGCAGCGCACGGGGCGGGCCGCCTCGAACTCACGGCCCGTTACGCGGTGGGAGCCGATGGCGGTCGCAGCCTGGTGCGCGGGCAGGCCGGAATCGGCTTCGAAGGACATGGTGCGACCTTCACGGGCATGGTCGCCGATCTGCGGACGGGCGGGTTGGGGCCGGACGGGCGGTTGATGACCGACAACGAACACGGCTGGGTCACGTCCTTCCCCTTCGGCCACGACGAGGACGGCACCGCGGTGACGCGTTTCAACATCGTGCACGCGCAACGGCGCCATGCCCCGCAATCCGAGGCGGTGACCGAGGAGGAGGTCCGCGCCTGTCTGCGCGACGTCCTGGAGAGGGAGGTGGAGTTCGACGGGCTGCGGTGGGCGTCCCGCTTCACCGACGCCCTGCGCATCGCCACGACGTTCCGCAACGGCCGCATCCTGCTGGTGGGGGAGTCGACCCGGATCCACTACCCGGCCAGCGGCGTCGGGATGAACTTCTGCATCCAGGACGCGTTCAACCTCGGCTGGAAGCTCGCCGCCGTCCTCAACGGCCACGCCGACGACACCCTGCTGGACACCTACGAACAGGAGCGCCGGCCGGTCGCCGAGGAACTGCTGCGCAGCGTGGAGGCGCAGTGCGCCGTGCAGTTCAACTTCACCCCGGAGGGCGTGGTGTTCAAACGGATGTTCCAGGAGCACCTGCTCCCCCTGCCGGAGGTCAACCGGCGCATCGCACTGGAACTCAACGGCCTGACCGCGCCCTACCCGAGCCTGCCGGGCAGCCACCTCCTCACCGGTCACCGCGCCCCAGACCTCGAACTGGTCACTGCCGACGGCATCAAGCGGGTCGGAGAACTGCTGCGCGACCAACGGTTCCTGCTGATCGACTGCACCGGTGACGACAGCTACGCCGGACTCGACGCGTCCGGGTTGCCATTGCGGGTGGTCAGCGGGGTGCCCGTCGTGACCACCCCCGAACTGCGGGCCGTCCGCAGCCTGCTGATCCGCCCCGACGCCTACATCGCCTGGGCCGACGAGCAAGCTCCCGACCCGCAGGCGGCGGCCGACCAGATCAAGCACTGGATCGGAGCCCGGCGATGACCACGACCCTCATCACCAACGGCCACGTCCTGAGCATGGACGGCGCGGTCGGCGAGCTGCCGGTGGGTGACGTCCTGATCGAGGACGGTGTCATCCGCGAGGTGGCTCCGACCATCGACGCCCTCGGCGCCGGGGTCGTCGACGCCACGTCGATGATCGTCATGCCGGGGTTCGTCGACACCCACCGGCACACCTGGCAGACCGCCGTGCGGCACCACTACGCCGACACCGATCCGCTGCAGTACTTCGCCGAGATGCTCGGCCCGGTCGGCGTCGGATACCGCCCGGACGACGTGTACGCGGGCAACCTCCTGGGCGCACTTTCGGCGCTGGACTCCGGTGTGACCACGCTGGTGGACTGGTCCCACGTCCAGAACACCCCCGAGCACTCCGACGCCGCCATTCAGGCCCTGACCGAGTCGGGCATCCGCGGTGTCTTCGCGCACGGGTGGCCGTTGGCGCCCGAGTGGACCCGCGACAGCGCCCTCGGACACCCGCAGGACATCCGCCGCCTTCGCGAGCGGTACTTCGCCTCCGATGACCAGCTGTTGACCCTGGCGATGGCGGCCCGCGGACCGGAGATGGCCCAGCGCGACGTCTGGCTCGACGACCTGCGACTGGCCCGGGAGCTGGGCGTCCGCACGACTGTCCACGTTGGCGCGTACGCGCACAACGCCCACCACCGGGCCGTCGCGCAGCTGCGGGACGCCGGCGTGCTCGGTCCGGACATCACCTTCGTCCACTGCTGCCGCTGCGGCGACGACGAGTTCGCGATGATCGCGGACGCGGGCGCATCGGTGTCGCTGGGGGTGCATTGCGAGCTCAATTCCCCCGGCATGGGCGACGTTCCCCTCGACCGCTTGCTCGCCGCGGGCATCCGGCCGAGCCTCAGCGGCGACACCGAGACCAAGTGCTCCGGCGACATGTTCACCCAGATGCGGACCCTGATGGCGTACTTCCGCACGTGGATGGGCGGCGGCCACTCCCGCGCACCGGGGGCGCCCGAGTCCCTCCGGGTCCGCGACGTCCTGGAGTTCGCCACCCTGGCCGGCGCCAAGGCGGCCGGACTCGACCGCAGGACCGGCTCGCTCACCCCCGGCAAGCAGGCCGACGTGATCTTGGTCCGGGCCGGCGACCTGAATCTGGCCCCGGTGTCGGATCCGGCCGGAGCACTGGTGCTCGGAGCCCATCCCGGCAACGTCGACACCGTGCTGGTCGGCGGCCGGATCGTCAAGCGCGGCGGAAAGCTCCTGACCGCCGACCCGCACCGGGCGCTGGAGCTGGCCCGGCGCTCCCAGCAGCGGGTGCTCGCGGCCATCGCCGCGATGCGCTGATGCAGGCCGCTGCGGCGCACCGGCTTCGCGCAACACCGACTGGACACGAGGACGATCACGCCATGACCCGACACCATGTCGTCCGCACGCGGAAGGGGCTGCGCTACGCCTCCGCGGACCTGCTGCTCGACCTCCACGTCCCGGACGTCCCGGCTCCGACAGGCGTGCCCGTCGTCCTGTACCTGCACGGCGGTGCCTGGCTGATCGGCAGCCGCGAGGATCACCTCGACCGACTGGTTCGCCTCGCCGAGCACGGCGTCGCCGTCGCCAGCGCCGATTACCGGTTCGCGAACGCTGCCGCCTTCCCGGCTCAGCTGCACGACGCCCAAGCCGCCGTCCGCTGGCTGCGGCGTGAAGGTCCGGCACACGGTCTGGCCGCAGAACGGATCGGGGTCTGGGGCGCGTCCGCCGGCGCCCACATCGCCGCCCACCTCGCCCTCGCCGTCGATGGGCCGGAAAGCTCGGTCCAGGCGATGGTGGGCTACTTCGGCAGCTACGACCTCACGGCCCGCGCCGCCGAAGCCCGTCCGGATCCCGCCCTGCCGGTGCCCCACGAAGTGCGTTCGGCGGTCTGGCCGACCGACCTGCCGCACCCGCCCCGTGCCCGCCTGCGCCATGCGCTGCTGGCGGGCGTGCCCGAGGCCGACCTCACCGAAGAGCACGTCCGCGCGCTGAGCCCGGTCACGCACGTCCACCCCGAAAGTCCGCCGATGATGCTGTTGCACGGGACCGGCGATGCCATCACCTCAGCGCAGCAGAGCCGGTGGCTCGCGGAGGCGGTAAGGGCGGCCGGCGGCCAGGCCCGGACCCTGCTCCTGGACGGCGCCAACCACGAGGACCCCCTGTTCGACGAACACGAGACCATCGCCGCCGTTGCGGAATTCTTCACCGGACATCTCCGGTGCTCCGAGGTGAACAGGACATCGACGTGAACCCCACCCACCCCGCTCGACTTCCCAAGCTGACCAAGGCCGAGCTGAACGAGGAACAGCTGTCCCTCTACCAGCGCATCACCTCCGGCCCGCGCGCCGCTGGGCCCCAGCTCTTCGCGCTTCAGGACGACAACGGCGCGCTGAACGGACCCTTCGGCGTGATGCTGCACGCACCCGGCGTCGGCGGCCCGCTCCAAGAACTGGGTGCGGCAGTGCGCTACCGCACGCGGATGAGCGTCCGCACCCGCGAGATCGCGATCCTCACCGTCGCCGCGGCCACTGAAAGCGGCTTCGAGCGATACGCCCACGAGCGGATCGGACGCGCGGCAGGGCTCACCGAAGAAGAGCTGTCCACCCTGGCCTCCGGCACTTTCACCTCCGAGGACTCCACCGAGACTGCGGCCTACGCCCTGTGCCGGCGCCTGCAGGACGACTTCCGTCCCCTGGACGACGACGAATTCGACGCCGCGGTCGCCCGGCTCGGGCGCGAGGGGGTAGTGGAGCTGGTCGTCCTCGTCGGGTACTACCGCACCCTCGCGCAGCTGATGGACGTGTTCGCGATCGGTGCGCCGTAAGCCGGTTCGGCACGCGATGGGCCTGTCGATCCACTGGGCATCATTGTTCAGGTTCGGGGTTTCCTGTGCGATCGTGGTCGGTGAGTATGAGATTGCCTTCAGTGATAACAAGTTCGTCCGCATGCTGCCGCTTTTCGAGCGTTGCGACGTGCAGGTGTGCTTCCGGAGGTCAGCAGGCCCGTCCACATCGCGCCCCGAACGCCACTTCTGAAACTGTCCACACCAGACACGGTTGCGGCAGAAGGTGATTCTGCCTGCCACCGAGTCATTCGGGGCATTTGGCGAACGATTCGCTTCTCGCTGTCGGCAGATTCCTTGATTGGCGCGCATTTCCCCGCCTGAGACGGGACTTTCGGCGCTATTGCCGGGCGAACTCGGCGTGTTCGCATGGCTACAGGGCGACCAGGACAAGTGTGGACGCAGATGGGGCGCGGCCACGACGCAGCGGTCGCCACGTGGGTGCACCACCGCTCCGCTCCGGCGCAGTCGGCCGGAACATGGCGGTGGCGGGCCGCGGGTGCGCCAGGCGTACCGCAGATCACCACCGGGACGGGAACCAGGGCTGGCACAGGAGACAGACCTCGATGGGATACCAGCTCGGGGTGGACCTCGGCACCACCTTCACCGCGGCGGCAGTCGCCGTGGAGGACCGAGTCGAGGTCGCCACGCTAGGTGAGCACGCGCCGAAGGTGCCGTCGGTGCTGTTCCTGACCGACGAGGACGACTTCCTCGTCGGCGAGGCCGCGCACCGCCGGGCGGCCACCGACCCCGGTCGCGTGGTCCGGGAGTTCAAGCGCCGGTTCGGCGACCCGGCCCCGATCATCCTGGGCGGGAAACCGTTCTCCGCCGACGCGCTGATGGCCCGGCTGCTGCGCTGGGCCGTCGACACCGTCGCCCGCGAGCGGGGCGAGCAGCCCGAGCACGTGACGGTCTGCCACCCGGCGAACTGGGGGCCGTACAAGCAAGACCTGCTCGCCCAGTGCTTCCAGCTGGCCGACCTGACCGGGGCCACCACGGTGACCGAACCGGAGGCCGCAGCCATCTCCTACGCCTCGGCGGAACGGGTCGACGCCGGTGACACCGTCGCCGTCTACGACCTCGGTGGCGGCACGTTCGACGCGGCGGTGCTGGCCAAGCGCGAGCGTGGATTCGACCTGGTCGGAGCATCGCAGGGCATCGAACACCTCGGCGGTATGGACTTCGACGAGGCCGTGCTGACCCACGTCGTGCGCAGCACCGGGAAGTCCTTGCACGGACTTGACCCGCGCGACGTGCACACCCGGCAGATCATCCTGCGCCTGCGAGCCGAATGCACGGCCGCCAAGGAGGCGTTGTCGGAGGACACCCAGACGGTCGTGCCGGTGCTGCTGCCCCAGGTCCAGACGCAGGTGCGGCTGACCCGGCAGGAGTTCGAGCAGATGATCCGGCCGAGCGTCGCCGAAACCATCCGGGACCTCCTGCGCGCACTGCGTTCGGCCGAGATCGAGCCGGGGGACCTGCAGAAGGTGCTGCTGGTCGGCGGATCCTCGCGGATCCCGCTGATCTCCCAGATGATCTCCGCGGAGCTGCGCAGGCCGGTGGCGGTCGATGCCTCCCCGAAGTACGCGATCGCGTCCGGCGCGGCCATCACCGCACGCGAACGAGCCGCCAGCCGGCTCACCCCGGCTTCGCCGTCCGCAGCCGCGAGTCCGGCGCTGGCCGGGATGAGCGAGCCCGCTGCGGAGTTGGGCCCACCGGTAGGCGCCCCGCAGGAGGCGCCGAGCGAACCGGCGCCGGTGCAGCCGGAGCCGGCACCGACGGAGCCGGTACCACAGCAGCGTGCCGCGGCGGAGCCGCCGGCACCTGCCGAGCCGCCAGCACCTGCCGAGCCGGAACCCGCTCCGGTCGCTGCCGCACCCCGGGAAACGGTCGGCTACGTGCCCGAGGCCGCACCGGTCGCACCACCGAGCTCGCCGCTCAAGATGCCTTCGAAGCCCCCGATGCCGTCGCTGAAGGTCCCCGCAGCGCTGAAGGAGCGGCGCGCGCGAGTGATCACGCTCGTGGTCGTTGTGGTCTTGTTGCTCGGGGGCGCGGGTTGGGGCGGCTGGACGTTGCTGTCGGGGCTCTCCGGGGCACCTCCGCCACCTGCGGTAGCACCGGCCCCTGCGCCGACGCCGAATTACGTCCCGAACCAGCAGGGCGGCACCGACTCCGGTGGCAGCGGCGGTACGGGCGGTGGTTCCGGAGGGGGCACCGATAACGGTTCCGGAGGTTCCGGTGGTGGCACCGACAACGGATCCGGCGGTGGCTCTGGGGGCAGTTCCGGCGGCGGCACGGACCACGGATCCGGCGGTGGCTCCGGGGGCGGCGGAACCGGTGGTGGCGGTACCGGTGGCGGCGGTACCGGTGGCGGCGGTACCGGTGGCGGCGGTACCGGTGGCGGCGGTACCGGTGGCGGCGGAACCGGCGGCGGTACCGGGACCGATCACCCGAGGCCCACTGACGAAAGCCCTCCGAAGACCGGCGATGGAGGAACTGACGGCACGAACCAGGGCACCCACAACCAGTGATGGCGTCCGGGTGGACGACCACCCACGACACGAGGCGGGAAGACATGGACGAGGAGATGGTCGCTGACACGGGTGCCGGCGACGAGACCACGGACTTCTCTGCCGAGGAAACGACGGATTACACGGCAGCGGAAACGACGGACTACTCCGCCGAAACCGATTCCTCGACCGAGACGGACTACTCGGCGGATACCGACTACTCAGCCGGGACGGATTACTCAGCCGAGACGGACTACACCGCCGAGACGTCCGACTACGACACCGCCGAGGACTCCACGGACATCGCTTACACCGATCCATCCGACTACGGCACCGCTGAGGATTCCACCGACGTTGCCTACACCGATCCATCCGACTACACGGTCGATGAGTCGGCGGACTACGGGGCCGAGCCCACGGAGGTGGTCGACGAGGCTCCCGAATACTTGACGGAGGACGTGGACCAACCCGCCGGGGAGACTTCCGACACCGGCGAGTACACGACCCTGGAATACCAGTTCCCCGCGGGTGAAAGCTGGGCTTCCGAGGCGGGATACGAGCACCCCGGGGCCGGGGAACAGCCGGAGGTGGAACCGGCTGAGCCTGGTTACGAGAGTTTGGGGCCGCATACGGATTATGAGCAGCCGGAGCGCGGGGCGTGGGAGGACGTGCAGCCGGCTGAGCCCGGGTATGAGAGTTTGGGGCCGCATACGGATTATGAGCAGCCGGAGCGTGGAGCGTGGGAGGACGTGCAGCCGGCTGAGCCCGGGTATGAGAGCTTGGCGCCGCACACCGAGTACGAGCACCCGGACTACTCGACGACGCAAGACGCGGGTCTGGCCGCGGAACAGCAGGATCTCAGCCAGGAGGACCTGGACAGGCTGCGCGACCTCGACGCCCACGGCGTAGCGGGTCCGACCGGGTACTTCGGCGGCGAGGACATGAGCGAGCCGCTGGGAGCAGGCACCGCGGCCGAGACAGGCGTCCAGGACGACTTCTCCGGCTACACCGAACCGGCCACCACCGAACCTGCGGTGGACGAGTCTTCAGGCGGCCTGCTCGGCGAGCCCGAGCAGGACCAGCTGGACACGGGGTACGACACGACCTTGGATACGTCCGGGCTCTGGGACGGCGGAGGCTGGGACACCGGGATCCTCCCCGGGGAATGGGACACCGGGGGTTGGGGCGGTGCTGGAGGCTGGGACACCGGGGGTTGGGGCGGTGTCGGAGGCTGGGACACCGGTGGCTGGACCACGACCACCACCACCACTACGACCACGACCACGCTGCCGTGGGCGCAGGGTGATCCGTTCTCGAATCCGGCCGTGCTCCAGATCACCGAGCCGGTCCTGCACGACAACGTGCTCGACGACACGGGCTGGCTGGGCGCCCCGGTCGGTGCCACGACCTCCGCCGCCGGCGCCGAGCTGGGCGGTTGGGTCGGTGAGACGACGGCCGGCACCGACTGGGGTTCGTACGCCGGGGACACCCTGTCCGGGACGGGGTTCGGCGACTTCACCACGGCCGCCGACAGCTTGCTCGGCGGGGACTGGGGCGGCCTGGGAGATCTGGTGGGGACCCCGCTCGACGACTACACGGACTACGTGAGTGATTGGGGTGGGCTCGGCGGAGACATCGGCGGTCTGCTCAGCGGGGACATCGGCGGGCTGGCCGACAACGTGGCCAGCGGGCTCGGGCTCGGCGACTACGGCCAGGCGGCCACCGACCTCTACAACGGTGACTGGGGCGGTTTGCTCGGTACCGCGGCCGAGGAACTCGGTGTCGGCGATCTCGGTCCGATCGACGACGTGGCTACCGGCGTCTTGAGCGGCGACTGGGGCGGGTTGGCCGACGAAGCGGTTGGTGTCGCGGCCGACGCGCTCGGTGTCGGGGAATACGCGGACGTGGCCACCGAGGTCTTGAGCGGTGACTGGGGCGGCATGCTGGACACCGCGGTGGACCTGGGCGGCGGCGCGCTGGGCGTCGGCGGTCTCGCCTCGGGCGTCGAAAACCTCTTCGAGGGCGACTACGGCGCGGCGGTCGGCGGTGTCGCGGGCGCGACAGTCGGTGGGATGTTCCTCGGGCCGCTGGGAGCCGCAGCCGGTGGCTGGCTCGGCAGCGAGTTCGGCGAATGGCTCGGCGACGCCGGTGTCGACGATGCCATCGACGACGCGGCCGACGCGGTCGGCGACTTCACCTGGGACTTGGTGACCGACATCGGATTCGACGACGAGCTCACGGACGTCTGGGATTTCGGCACGGAGACGGTCAGCGACATCGGTGACACCTTCAGCGATTTCGGCACGGCGGCGGGAGATGCGGTCGACGACGTCGCGGAGACCGTGACCGATGTGGTCGACGACGTCGGTGGTGCCCTGGAGGACGCGGGCGAAGCCATCGGCGACTTCTTCGGGTTCTGACCGATGCACATCCACAGTGGACTTTGACGGTAACGGGGTCGGGTGGGCGGCAATGACAGGGCCATCGCAGCAACCCAAGCCCCCCGAGGGGGGCTCCGCGCACTGGGTGGACGGCGTCGAAGCCGTCCTGGCCGCGGCCAGCAGGCTCGCCGAGAAGAGCGGGCGCAAGGACCTGGTCCGGCGGCTGAACGCGGACCGGAAGCACCTGGCCGACCGGAAGAAGCGGTTGATCCGCATCGTCGTGGTCGGCGAATTCAAGAAGGGCAAGAGCTCACTGGTCAACGCATTGGTCAACGTGCCGATCTGCCCGGTGGTGGACACCGCGTCCACCGCCGTGCCGATGTCGATCACCTACGCCGAGAAGCCCACCGTCACGTTGACCTACCAGCCGAGCGGCAACGGCAAGAAGGAGGCCAGCCGGGTGGCGGCGCCGCTGCGGGAGATCCCCAGGCAGGTCACCGAGGCTCCGCCGAACGACAAGGGCGGCAAGTTGATGTGGGTGGACGTGGGCATCCCGAACCAGCTGCTGTCGCAGGGCGTGACCTTCGTGGACACGCCGGTCGGCGGCCTGAGCGAGACGGCGGAGGCACCCACCTACGGCGTGCTGTCGGCCGCCGACGCGCTGGTGTTCGCCACCGACGCCGCGCAGGAACTCACCGCCACGGAGATCGAACTGCTCAAATCCGCGAAGAACCTCTGCCCGAGTGTCGTCTGCGCGGTGACGAAGATCGACCTCTACCCGCAGTGGCGGCAGATCGTCGAGCAGGACAAGGCGCACCTGCGCGCCGCGGGGCTGGAGATCCCGGTGTTCCCGGTGGCCACCGCGTTGCAGGCGCAGGCCGCGCTGAAACGCGACAAGCGGTTGTTCGCGGAGTCCGGTTGCGTGCCGCTGCTGGCCTACCTCGGGCAGAAAGTGGTCGCCAACATCGAACGGCTCACCCTGGCCGCGGTCACCGCGAACTTCCGCGACGTGCTGGGCCAGGTCGACCAGGTGCTGGCGGCCAGGCAGAAGACGCTGGCCGATCCCGAGCAGGGCAAGGAGCTCGTCGCGAAGCTGCAGGAGGCGGGCAAGAAGGCGGAGGCGTTGCGCGCCGCCGGGGCGCGTTGGCAGCAGACACTCGGTGACGGCTTCGGCAACATCTCGTCCGATGTGGACTTCGACATGCGGCGGCGGTTCCGGGACCTCACCCGGGAGGCCAACAAGGCGATCGGCGAGGGAGATCCGGCGAAGACCTGGGACGAGATCCAGGCGTGGATGCGGCGCCGCCTGACCGCGGAGGTGGTGGAGAACTACACGTTGCTCCAACAACGCGTCGCCGAGCTCGGCAAGTCGGTGGCCGAGCAGTTCGCCGAGGAGCAGCAGGGCGCCGAGGTCGAAGTGCACGCCGAGGCCCCCACGGAGCTGATCAAGGAGCTGGAGGAGGCGGCCGAGGACGTCGAGATCGTCAAGGCCAGCCTGAAGACCAAGGGGATGCGCACCGGCATGCTGCTGTTCAAGACCGTGGGCCGGGTGGCGCTGATGTCCGGGATGAACCCGGTGTCGATGGCCTTCGGCGTCCTCAGCGGTGTCGGCGGACTGCGCTCCGGAGCCAAGCGCGACGTGCAGGAACGCCGCCAGAAGGCCAAGGCGGCGGTCAACCAGTACACCGAGGACCTGAAGTTCCACGTCGCCAAGGACTCCAAGGACACCATCCGCCGGATGCAGCGCGAGATGCGGCAGGGCTATTCCGAACGCGCGGCGGAACTGCAGAACGCGGCGGCGCAGTCGGTGGCGGCGGCGAAGAAGTCGTTGCAGGCGGACAAGGCCCAGCGGGAGCGCCGCCTGCCCGAGATGGAGCAGGCCCGCAAGTCCGTGGCAATGCTGCGCAGGAAAGCCGAAACGCTCTTCCGGGCAAGTGAAGGCGGGGTGCGGGATGAACAACTCATCGCTCATCCAGCAGGTTGACGGGTTGATCCGGTCGGCGGCCACCGCCTACGCCGGCACCCCGGCCGAGGTATCGCTGAAGACCCTCGCGGTGCGGGTTCGGCAACCGCTGCGGGTGGCCATCGCCGGCAAGGTCAAGGCCGGCAAGTCAACCCTGCTCAACGCGCTGATCGGCGAGGAGCTGGCGGCCACCGACGCGGGCGAGTGCACCCGCATCGTCACCTGGTTCCAGCACGGCGACAGTTGTCGCGTGGTGCTGCAGCCCAGGCAAGGGGAGGCGCGCGAGGTGCGGTACGCCCGCCCGGACAGCCGCGCCATCCGAATCGACCTCGGCGGCGCCCGGGCCGCGGACGTGGAGCGGCTGGTCGTGGAGTGGCCGTCCACCGCGCTGCGCAACTTCATGCTCATCGACACACCGGGGATCGGTTCGGTGTCGACGGACATCTCCGAGCGGGCCCAGGACTTCCTGACCCCGGCGAACGGCCGGGTCACGCCGGCCGACGCGGTGCTGTACCTGATGCGCTACGCGCACCGCGAGGACATCCGGTTGCTGGAGGCGTTCCACGACGACGACATCGTGCAACCGACGCCGGTCAACGCGGTGGGCGTGCTGTCGCGGGCCGACGAGATCGGTGCGGGCAAGATGGATTCGATGGCGAGCGCGGCGCGCGTGGCCGATTCCTACCGGAAGAGCGAGCAGGTGCGCCGGCTGTGCCAGACGGTGCTGCCGGTGACCGGGCTGCTCGCCTACACCGGGCGGACCCTGCGCGAGGAGGAATTCCACGGGCTGGAACTGCTGGCCAGGGCACCGGCCGAGGAACTGGCGCCGACGCTGATTTCGGTGGACCGCTTCATCAAGCTGGACTGCCCCGCCGAGGTCGACGCCGAAGGGCGGCGCCGCCTGCTGGACCGCCTGGGCATGTACGGGCTGAGGCTGGGCATCGAGCTGATCCGGTCGGGCAAGTGCGGCAATTCCGCGCAGCTGGCCGCGATGCTCATCGAGAACTCCGGGCTGCGGCAGCTCGTCGCGGCGCTGGGCACCCAGTTCGCGGCCCGGGCCGAAGTGCTCAAGGCCCGGTCGGCGCTGCAGGCGCTGGGCTCGGTGCTGCGGCAAATGCCGTTGGAGGGGAACAAACAACTGGTCGCGGAGGTGGAGCGGGTGTGGGCCGGCGCCCATGAGATCGCCGAGCTCCGGTTGCTCAACTCCCTGCGGCAAGACCCCGCCGGACTCACCGAGGAGGAGGTCGCGGAAGCCGAGCGCCTGCTGGGAAGTTCCGGAATCGCCCCGGCCCGCCGCCTCGGGTTGGCACCGGAGGCCGACCAGGGGGCGATCCGCAATGCCGCGCAGGAGGCGCTGGCCCGTTGGCAGGGCCGGGCGGAAAGCCCGGCGAGCCTGCGGCAGTCGGTCGCAGCCGCCCAGGTCCTGATCCGCACCTGCGAAGGAATGCTGGGCGACCTCGTCGGGCCGACCGGGTGACCGCGGGGTGGTCGCGACCCGCTGCCGTCCGGCAGCGGGTCGCTTGAGCCGGACATCGGTGCCCGCCGGGCCGGACCCCGTGCTGGAGCGCACGTTCGGTTCGGCGGGCAGGGAAGGAGGGTCCTGTGCAGAACGTGGGACCGAAAGCGAATCCTGGATATCCGAACGACAGCGGCGTCCCGTTCCCCGGGCCCGTCCAGGAAGGCGACTTCAGGGACGAGCACGCGGGCCAGCAGGCCGGAAAAGCGATCGGCGGCATGATCGGGAGCGCTGCCGGTGGGGAGCTCGGCCCGGCCGGAAGCTGGGCGGGGGGAGAGGTCGGCGAAGGAGTCGGCGGCATCGTCGGGGAGGGCGTCGACGCGGTCCGCGGCATGGAGGTGGTGAGTGAAGAGGACCTCCCGCACGAAGTGGACCCCGCCGACGCGGGAGCCGCGGCCGCCGCGTCCGAGCAGGGGGCCGGCATGTGCCTCCCCGGCACGGACGACACGGGTGGAATGTCGGCGGATGCGAACATGTCGGGCGGCGGCTACTCCGCCGAACCGAACATGTCGGTCGACCCGGGCTCGTTCGACGGTGGTTACTCGGTCGATCCGAGTTCGCTCGACGGCGGCTACTCGGTCGACCCGGGCATGACCGATAGCGGCTATTCCGTCGATCCGGGCATGACCGACGACGGCTATTCCGCCGACCCGGACATGTCCGATGGCGGCTACTCCATCGACCCGGGCTCGCTCGACGGTGGTTACTCGGTCGATCCGAGCTCGCTCGACGGCGGCTACTCGGCCGAGCCGGACATGTCCGACGACGATTCGGCGGATTATTGAGGAGGTGATGGCTTAAACCCGTCCTCGTCGAATGAGGTTTTTCCAACCTCGATTTGCGTGGCGGTGCGGGCGGCGGAACCTCAGAGGCTCCCTGGACTGTGGGTGCCCCTCCTGATGTATGCCCAATACACGGCAGAGGGGCCGTCCTCGCCGAGGGAACCCCGGAGGGGTGGGCACCGTGAACCCGCGGCGGTGCCAGGGTCATAGGTGGGCTATGCGCCTGCGGCGCATGCGACACCCCATCGACGTGCGGCTTTGCGACCCGCGGCTGCGGGCTGACCAGGATGAAAAAGGCTCAATAGAACCGGACGATGGCTTTGCTTGTTCCGATGCGGCACGGGGCCCGCCCCAACGCCATGACGCGAAGAGCCCTGGCGACGCACAACAGTAGCCATCGTCCTGGTGTCGTGCGGGATCAAATTTCCTGCACGCCGGGCGATGGCGGACCTCCGATCGTCGGCGACGGGAGCGCTCGGCCGCCAACCCGGGGTCAACCGGTGCAACGCGGTGGTAGGCGGTGGAACACGACGTTCCGGATCTGCTCGCCGGAGATGTCAGCGGTCAGGTACGTGCAGTACGGCTGGCTGCGGCGATCGGTGGGAGAGCCGGGGTTGAGCAGTCGAAGACCGCCGGGCGTGGTGGTGTCCCACGGGATGTGGCTGTGCCCGAACACGAGCACGTCGGTGTCCGGGAACAACCGGTCGCATCTGGCTTCCCGGCCCCGTGCGGGGCCGGTTTCGTGGATCACGGCGAGTCGGACTCCGCCCAGCTCGGCACGGGCGATTTCGGGAAGCCGGTTTCGCAGTTGTGGACCGTCGTTGTTGCCGTACACCCCGATCGTCCATGCGCTGCGTGCCTCGAGTTCGTCGAGCAGCGCGACATCGACCCAGTCGCCGGCGTGGATGACGGTATCGGCTGTTGTCACCGCGTCCCAGATCTCCGATGGCAGGGCCTTGGCGCGTTTCGGGAGGTGAGTGTCGGCGATCAGCAGCAGGTGCATGCCCTGAGTGTCGAGGAGTCCGGTGCCGCTGCGCCACAGCGCGGTGGATGTGGTCAGCACGTCGCGGCCCGTGGATACAGTTGCCCGATGGCAAACCCGACTAGGCACTGTCCGGCGGATCATGTGACTGTCGGACTGCTGGTTCGTTGTGCCCGGCATGGGGCGGGGTGATCTGACGAATGCCGAGTGGGTCCGGCTGGAGCCGCATTTGCCGGCGTCGGGACTGGACGGGCATACCGTGGCGGGACCTTCCCGCACGTTTCGGCAGCTGGAAGACCGTCCATGAATGGCACCGGCGTTGGTCGGCGGACGGCACGTGGGACGGCCCTGTCATTGTTTCCGTGTAAGCCACGGATGAATTGACTCGATCATTTTAGCTGAGTGGGATGCGTCCTGGGAAGAGGACGACGAGGGTGTT
>NZ_JBWKKU010000055.1:59572-67478 GCF_056431445.1 Saccharopolyspora sp. NPDC045941 | reverse complement strand
CATCCCCGCGATACAAAGCCGCCCAGGGGCTGCGGGTCGGATGTCAAGCCTGAAACCCCGAAGGGGCGGCCGCCAGGCCGGGCTTGACCTCCGGCGCGCAGCCCTCACAATCCACCCATCGCGGGGATGGCCCAAAAGATGCCGAACCCCTAACTAAAAGTCCCAACCCCAACCCCAACCCAAAAAAGGGCAGGCCCCCGGGAACCAACCCGAGAGCCTGCCCAAAGCCAAACCTCAAACGGCCGGAGTCCTAGCTCCAACCCCAAAGGAAGACGAACGCCCGGAAGCTAACCCCAGATCCTCGGTGGGAACCCGATAGGTCTCCCGCCCGGTGGCAACGGCAATGGCGTTCAGCACGCAAAGACCGGCGGTGAACAGCGCCACGTTCACCCACCCGTCCCGGCCGCCGCCGATGGCTTCGGCGATGCTGGGCGCGAACCCGGCCAGGGCGAACCCGATCTGCGTGCCGATCGCCATGCCGGAAAGCCGCACCCGCGCCGGGAACATCTCCCCGTAGAACGCGGGCCAGATCCCGTTGGTGGCGCTGTAGACCACGCCGAACATCAGGATCCCGGTGGTGAAGATCAGCGTGTAGTCACCGAGCGACAGCGACCACAGGTACGCCGCCATCAGCACGGCGCATCCAAGGGAGCCGCCGATGAACACCGGCTTACGCCCGATCCGGTCCGCCAGCTTCGCCCACAGCGGGATGGCGAACAGCGCCGCGACGTTGGCCAGCACGCCGACCCACAGGATCGGCGCCTTCGCCAGGCCGGCGGTGTTCACCGCGTAGCTGAGCGCGTAGACGGTGAAGATCGTGCTCACCGCGGCGATCACCGAGGCGACCACGACGCGCAGCACGCTGGCCCAGTGGTCGCGGAACAGCGGGACGAGCGGCGTCTTGGTCCGCTTGGTCTCGCCCGCGGCCACTTCGTGTTGGAAGACGGGGGTTTCGTCGAGCTTGCGGCGGATAAGCAGCCCGGCGACGACCACCGCCGCGCTGAGCCAGAACGGCAGTCGCCAGCCCCAGGTCAGCAGGTGATGTTCGGGCAGCGCGGCCACCGGCAGGAAGACCGCGGTCGCCAGGATCTGCCCGGCTTGGGTGCCGCTGAGGGTGAAGCTGGTGTAGTACGCGCGCCGGTCCGGCGGCGCGTGCTCCAGCGTCATCGAGTTCGCGCCCGCCTGTTCGCCGGCCGCCGAGAAGCCCTGCATCAGGCGCAGCGTCACCAGCAGGGCCGGCGCGGCCACGCCGATCTGGTGGTACGTCGGCAGGCAGCCGACCAGCACCGTCGACACGCCCATCAGCAGCACCGTGGAGACCAGCACCCGCTTGCGGCCGAAGACGTCGCCGATGTGGCCCAGCACGAAGGCGCCGACCGGCCTGGCGAGGTAGCCGACGCCGAAGGTGGCGAGCGCGAGCAGCGTGCCGGTCGCGGGGGAGGAGGCCGGGAAGAAGATCTTGTTGAAGACCAGCGCGGCCGCGGTGCCGTAGATGAAGAAGTCGTAGTACTCCAGGGCGCTGCCGATCCACGCGGCGACGGCGGCCTTGCGCGGTTTGCCCTGCGTGGCGGTGGAGTGGTCCGTCACTTGTAACTCCAAGGATCCGTGCACCGTTGCTCAGACCGGCGACTTATGAACCATCTAGTTAGTCCCAAAGAGTGAAGTGTGGCGCATCACCTGTCAAGGGTGTGTTCCGAGTGGGTGTCCGCGCTGGAGATCAGCGCGCGGTGAGGTAGTCGAGCACCAGGTCGCCGAGCATCGTGCGGTAGTGGTCGCGGCGGGCCGGGTCGAGCATGTCGCGCTTGAAGATCGCCTGGAACGTGTAGCGGTTCGCGGTGCGGAAGACGCAGAACGAGCTGATCACCATGTGCACGTCCAGGGCGTCGGCGTCCGCGCGGAACTGCCCGGCCGCCTGGCCGCGCTGCAGGATGCGGCCCAGCACGTCCACCGCCGGCGTGGCCAGGCCGGGCAGCAGCTCGGACTTGGCCAGGTGCTCGGCGCGATGGATGTTCTCGATGCTGACCAGGCGGAGGAAGTCCGGGTGCGACTCGTGGTGGTCGAAGGTCAGCTCGGCGAGCCGCCGGATCGCCTCGATCGGGTCCAGGTCGTCGACGTCGACCTCGCGCTCGATGCCGCGGATCACGGAGTACGCGTTCTCCAGCGCGGCGAGGTAGAGCTGCTCCTTGCCGCCGAAGTAGTAGTAGATCATCCGCTTGGTGGTGCTGGTGCGGGCCGCGATCTCGTCCACGCGGGCGCCGGCGTAGCCCTTGTCGGCGAATTCCGCTGTGGCCACCTCGAGGATCTCCGCGCGCGTCCGCTCGGCATCGCGATGCCGGATCTCCCTGGTGTCGGACGTCGGTGTTGCCACGGCGCTCCCTCGCGGTTTGGGCTGGACGCCCACTGTAGTGCAGCGGCCCTTCCCGGATCGGGGCTTCGGGCCTATTATTAACTAGCTGGTTCGTTAATTAGGAGGAGCTCAGGTGCGCAACCAGGACGGCTACCTCGTCGGGCTCATCGGATCGGGCATCGGCCCGTCGCTGAGCCCGCCGCTGCACGAGCGCGAGGCCGAGGAGCTCGGGCTCCGCTACCTCTACCGCCGGTGGGACCTGGACGTGCTGGGCAAGCCGGTGTCGGCGATCGGGGAGCTGGTGGCGGCCGCCCGCACCGCCGGCTACGACGGCCTCAACATCACGCACCCGGGCAAGCAGGCGGTGATCGAGCACCTCGACGAGCTCTCGCCGGACGCCGTAGAGCTCGGCGCCGTCAACACGGTCGTCTTCACCGGCGGTCGCGCCATCGGCCACAACACCGACTGGTCCGGCTTCGCCCGCAGCTTCAGCCGAGGCTTGCCGGACGCCCCGGTGGAGCGCGTCGTGCTCCTCGGCGCCGGCGGCGCCGGTGCTGCGGTGGCGCACGCGATGCTGACCTTGGGCGCCGGGGTGCTCCGCGTGCTCGACGTCGACCCGCGGCGCAGCGAGTCGCTGGCCGAGTCGCTGCGTGCGCGCTTCGGCGCGGACCGCGCGGAAGCCGCCCCGCTGGAGTCCGCCGCCGGGGCGCTGGCCTGGGCGGACGGCTTCGTGCACGCCACGCCGACCGGGATGGCCGCGCACCCCGGCCTGCCGGTGCCCGCCGAGCTGCTGCGCCCCGGGCTGTGGGTGGCCGACGTCGTCTACCGGCCGCTGGAGACCGAACTCGTGCTCGCCGCGCGGGCGAACGGCTGCCGGGTCCTCGACGGTGGGGGCATGGCCGTGTTCCAGGCCGTCGACTCGTTCCGCCTGTTCACCGGCGTCGAGCCGGACGCCGCGCGGATGCTCCACCACTTCGCCGAACTCGCCGGAGGTGTGCATGTCCACCGCTGATGCCCGCAGGGTGATCGCCACCGTCTGCCTGTCCGGCACCCTGGAGGACAAGCTGGTCGCCGCCGCGGCGGCCGGGTTCGACGGCGTCGAGATCTTCGAGAACGACCTGATCGCCTCCGCCGCCTCGCCCGCCGAGATCCGGCGGCGCTGCACCGACCTCGGGCTGACCATCGATCTCTACCAGCCGTTCCGGGATTTCGAGGCGGTCCCGCCGGACGTGCTGCGGGCCAACCTGCGGCGTGCCGAGCGCAAGTTCGACGTGATGGAGCAGCTCGGCGCCGATCTGGTGCTGGTGTGCTCGACGGTCTCGCCGGACGCGGTCGACGACGACGAACTGGCCGCCGAACAACTGCGCCTGCTCGCCGAACGCGCCGCCGCGCGGGGCATGCGCGTCGCCTACGAGGCGTTGGCGTGGGGCCGGTTCGTCAACACCTACGACCACTCCTGGCGGATCGTGCGCCGCGCCGACCACCCGGCGCTCGGGTTGTGCCTGGACAGCTTCCACGTGCTGTCGCGGGGCAGCGATCCGGCGCTGATCCGCACCATCCCCGGCGAGAAGCTGTTCTTCCTGCAGCTGGCCGACGCGCCGCGGCTGGACATGGACGTGCTGCAGTGGAGCCGGCACCACCGGCTGTTCCCGGGGCAGGGTTCGTTCGACCTGCCGACCTTCGTCGGCAACGTGCTGTCCACCGGCTACGCGGGGCCGCTGTCGCTGGAGGTGTTCAACGACGTCTTCCGGCAGGCCGACCCGGGACCGGCGGCGGTGGACGCGATGCGGTCGCTGCGGCTGCTGGAGGAGCAGCTCGGGATGCCGGTCGCCGCGCCGGCACCGGAGCTCGGCGGCTGCGCCTTCGCGGAACTCGCCGTCGACGAGATCGCCTCGGCGCGGCTCGCCGACGCGCTCACGTCGCTCGGCTTCTCGCTCACCGGGAAGCACCGCAGCAAGCCGGTGCAGCTGTGGGGGCAGGGCGGCGCCCGGGTGCTGCTGAACGCCTCGTCGTCCACATCGGACTCGGCGGCGATCGGTGCACTGGCGGTGGAAAGCGAGGATCCCGGCCGGTCCGCGGAGCGGGCGGACGCGATGGGTGCGCCGATCCTGCCGCGTTCCCGGGGGCCGGAGGAGGCGAACTTGGCGTCGGTGGCGGCGCCGGACGGCACTGAGGTGTTCTTCTGCGACACCGAGAGCTGGCTGTCGGACTTCCCCGGCACGGAGGCCCCGGCGGAGCGGGGGCTGGGCATCACTGGCGTCGACCACGTCGCGCTGACGCAGCCGTTCGACCACTTCGACGAGGCCACGCTGTTCTACCGCTCGGTGCTCGGGCTGGAGCCGGAGCCGATCGTGGAGTACGCGGCGCCGTTCGGGATGGTGCGCAGCAGGGCGGTGCTCGACCCGTCCGGCACGGTGCGAATCGCGTTGAACGGCACCCTGGTGCGCCGCGGGGAGTGGGCGCCGGCGGTCCGGGACCCGCAGCACATCGCCTTCACCTGCGAAGACGTGCTGGCTGCGGCGCGCACCCTGCGCGAGCGGGGAGCGCCGGTGCTGCGGATCCCGGACAACTACTACGACGACCTCGACGCGCGCCTGGAACTGGACCCGCGCCTGCTGGCCGAGCTGCGGGCGAACTCGGTGCTCTACGACCGGGACGAGAACGGCGAGTACCTGCACCTGTTCACGGAACTGTTCGGCTCGCGGATCTTCTTCGAGCTCGTCCAGCGGATCGGAGGCTACGCCGGATACGGCGTGGCGAACGCGCCGGTCCGGATGGCCGCGCACCGCAGGCAGCGCATGGCCGGCACCGAGTCCTGATGCCGGCAGGGCCGACCAGCGGTAGCGCCGGGGGCCCGGTCACACCGGTGGGGTCCAGGGCGTGGTCCACAGGCGGGCACCTTCGCGGTGGTGCAGGCGGCGCAGGAACGACAGGACTCCCGACGTGCCGGTCGACCACGGGGCGCTGGCCGCCTCCAGGGAGTTGTCCGGGAAGTCGGGCCTGGTGAAGTCACCGCCGCTGCGGGCCAGCATGTGCACCGCGATTTCTCTTGCTCCCAACCAGAATTCCTCGTCCTCGGTGGCGATCGCCAGGTCGATCAGCGCCTCGCCGATCCCGGCCAGGCCGCAGCACTGCGACACCACCCACGCTTGCGGCGCCAGGCCGAGGCAGGCTCGGGCGCCGTCCTTCGCCAGCGCCCAGTACCGGTCGTCGTCCCAGTGCTGCGCCGCCGACACGAGCGCCGAGACGACGCCCGACATGCCCTGGCACCACGACGCAGCCATCGGCCGCGCCGGTGGGCGCCGCAGGACCTCGATCAGCCCCGCCACCTCGTCCGCGAGCGAGGAGAACCGCCGCGCCGCCTCTGCTTCCGCCTCCGGGTGGCCGGTGTGCTGGTGGTAGGCGAGGAGGAACTGCGCGATTCCCGCACTGCCGTGGGCGAATCCGGCTTCCAGCGCGACACCGGTGTCCGCCGCGGCCGGGACCGCGTCCTCTGTGGCGCGCGTCTCGCCGCTGAGCAGCCGCCGCGCGCATTCGTCGACCTGTGCGAGGTGTCCGGCGTCCGTTTCCAGGGCGTGCAGGACCAGGTGTCCCGCGCCGATCCCGGCGACGCCGTGGATGTAGTCGCCGCGCTCGTCGGCGGCGAGTTCGATCGGTTTGGACACCGGCAGGTCCGGTGCCGCCCGGCGGGCGGTCGAGAGGAAGATCTCCGTTCCCGTGCGGCCGAAGTACATCGCGGCCGGCAGCTTCGCCGGTGGCGTCGCGGCGATCGTCCAGCGCGCCAGCTCCAGCCCGGCGGCCACGCCACGCGGATGGTGCAGCAGCTCCAGACCGAGGCCCGCGGATCCGCTGTAGACGTTCGTCTTCGGCGGCTCCGAGCGGCCGACGTCGGTCGGCGACGCCGCCATCCGCTCCGCCGCGCCGATGCACTCCTGGATCGTGTGCTCCAGCACCGATTCGAGCAGGTCCGCGGTGAGTTCCGGCGCCACGGGGCGGGAGCCGCGCCGGGTGCGGCGACCGGCGCGGAGGTCGGCGAAGGCCGCCGTGCGCTCAGCCGGATCGAGGCTGATCAGCCCGGGCAGCAGGGCGCGCACCCCGGTCGCGCTCGGGTACAGGCGTTCCAGGCACAGCAGCGAGCGTTCGAGGTTCCGGGCGGGGTCCTGGCCGACGCCGATCGGGTTGATGCCGGTGGCGGCGAAGAACAGGGTGGCACCCAGGGAGAAGTAGTCGTCCGCCGGTTCCGCCTGCCGGTCGGTGTGCTGGTCCGGCACGCTGTAGCCGCGGGTCCAGCCGTGCAGCTGGAAACCGTCGTAGTAGCTGTTGCCGAAGTCGATGAGCGTGCAGCGGCCGTCGTCGTCGAGCACCACGTTCTTCGGCGACAGGTCCCGGATCACCACGCCCCGCTCGTGCACGGCGGCGAGGATCTCGGCCAGCCGCGCGGCGAGCACGCCCAGGTCGCGGTCCGCGCTGGTGGCGTCGTCGAAGAACCGGGTCCGCTCGCCGACGTACCGGTTCAGGTCGAGGGTGCCGGCGTCGGTGATGACCAGGTACTCGTCCTCGCCGTGCCGGAAGTGGTCGAGCAGCCCGGGCACGCCGTCCACCCCGTCCAGGGCTTGCAGGATGCGCCGCTCGTTGCGCAGCTGCATGCGCAGGTCGATGCCGTTGATGTTCTCCCCGACGTAGGCGCGGGCCTCCTTGACCACCACCGCGCGGCCGTCGGGATCCACGGCGCGGTAGACGTTTCCGCGCGGTCCGCGCAGGACTCCCGAGGTGAGCCGGTACCGCCCGCCGAGCACGCTGGGCCGCGCGGTCGTCGGCTGCGCGGCCGGTTCCGGCCCGGGGTCCGGTTCCGGGCGGAACGGGTCGCTCGCCCACGGCGGGCAGCTGAACTCGGCGCCCGCGGCGCCCGGCTCCACCTCGCCGTCCGGGCCGATCACCACTAGTTCGAAGTCGCCGTTCTCGTCGACGCGGTACTGCGGCCGGAACGGCGCGAAGCGGTAGTACACCGGCGCGTCCGGCCGGATGCGCCGGTCGCTGGTGATCCGCGGGCCGGCCATTCCGGCGAGCGCTTCGGCCAGCAGGTTTCCCAGCCGCACCACGGCGTCCTGCGGCGGGTAGACGGTCATCGCCTTGCCGACCGTCGCCGGGTCGGCGTCGCCGGAGTTGAGCTCGTGCAGCACCCGCCGGGAGCGCGCGACCTTGAAGTCGCAGTCCCAGGCCAGCAGCAGCGGCAGCGCCCGGTCGAGCGTCTCGGCGAGCGTGCCCGGGCGCGCGGAGATGTGCAGCTTCCAGCCCTGGTCCGGCACCGCGATACCGGGTTTCCGCACGCTCACCCAGGTTTCGTCGACGGCCACCTCCCGGCCGTCGCGCTCCGCCGCCTCCGCCAGCCGATCCCGGACGGTGGTGTCCGAATCGGTCGCCGTCGTCTCCATGCTGTGCCGCTCCCTGGTCGAATCCGATCTGCGCGGCGGGGGGGGGGGGGGGGGGGGGGGGGGGGGGGGTGGGGTGGGGGGGGGGGGGGGGGGGGGGGGGGGGGGGGGGGGGGAGGAGGGAGGAGGT
>NZ_JBWKKU010000055.1:0-59563 GCF_056431445.1 Saccharopolyspora sp. NPDC045941 | reverse complement strand
CTCCCCCTCCTCCCCCGGTCGCTCCGGGGTGGTGTTTTCGGGGTGTTTCTTGTTTTTTTCCGTTTTGTTCCCCTCCTTGGTAGAGTCGGGTCGGCGCGGTGGGGGGAGCCCCGGGCTCCCCCCCCGCCGCCTGGTCACCGAGGCTCAGACGAGCGTCTGGCAGCAGGGCCACAAGGTGCACACCGTGCGCTTGCAGGTGTCCGCGCACCCCTGTGCGCCGTGCAGAACCTTCATGTCGCCTTCGAAGGCGACCGAGATTCCCTCGATTTCGATGATTCCGGCGTCCCGGGGTTCCAGTCCGAGTGCGGGCATCTGCCTGACTCCTTTCGCGGCTGTCGGATTTCGGCGAATCGCCGAGTTACCGTTTTTCCCGCAGTTGGCGGGAAACAGCCCCCCGGAATTGCTTTCGGATAGCCGTCAGATGATCGACGGACAGCAGGGGAAGCTGCTGCACACGGTGCGCTTGCAGGTGTTCACACACGCCTGCGCTCCGTGCATGACCTCCTTGAGGTCGATCTCGAAGTCCACCGAAATGTCTTCGATTTCAACGGTTCCCGCGTCGCGGGGCTCCAGCAGCAAGGTGGACATGTTCGCTCCTAACTCGTCCGCCGATCTGGCGGGACGTTCTGAGGATTCCCGGTGCGACGGTGGATTATCGTTGCACGACAACGGGTTCGCTTCAGGTGTGGATGAAAGGTCGAGATCCGCCGGTGCTGACGCCCGCGGCGCAATCCCCAGAATTGTTGGCACAGGTCACTTCGCATACCTAGGGCCAAACGGGGTAACAACGACAAGATTGCGGATCGGTGTCCGCTCGTCTAACTTCTCGAACGTGATGGGGCGAAGTCGTTGTGCGGCACGCCGTTCGAGCGTCGGCCGGCGCCGATGAAGTGGTGGCGGCGGGAAACACCCGAACCGGTTGATCTCGTCGCGCCGTACTGGCAGGCGCACGATTCGGAGATGCTGTCCGCCGGGCTGGGCGCGATCGCGCGGCGGCTGCCCGGCTTGGTGGGCAATGCGGTCGCGGTCGCCTGGCGGGCCAGCCGGCTCGACACGGCGGCGACGCTCGGGCTGAACGTGCTCGCCGGGTTCTTCACGGCGTTCGGCCTGCTGGCCACCAACGACGTGCTGGAGTCGTTGTTCGCCGCGGGCCCGACCGCGCAGCGGGTCACCGCGGCGATCCCGGCGCTGCTGCTGGTGGCCGGGGCCGCCGGGCTGCGCGCCGGGCTGATGGCCGTGGCGAGCTGGGCGCAGGAGCGGCTGAAACCGCAGGTCGAGCGGCTGGCCGAGACGCGGCTGTTCCGGCTGACCACGCGGGTGGAGCTGACCGCGTTCGACGACGAGGAGTTCCACAACTCCATGCAGCGGGCGCGGGACAACGGCGTGCCCGACTCGGCGACGGTCGTGGAGATGACGGTCAACGTCCTCACCGGCGCGATCGGCGTGCTCTCGGGCGCGATCACGCTCGGCCTCCTGCACCCCGCGCTGATGCCGCTGCTGCTGGTCACGGCGGTGCCCGACGGGTGGGCGGCGCTGCGTTCGGCGCGGATGCGCTACGCCGCGTTCCGCCGGATCTCCACCGCGCGGCGGCGCAAGTTCATGCTCTCCGACCTGATGGCCGAGCGGCCGCCCGCGGCCGAGGTGCGGGCCTTCACGCTGCGCCGCTTCCTGCTCGCCGAGTACGACCGGATCGCCGACTACGAGCAGCGGATCGAGCTCGACGTCGCCTGGCAGCGGGCCACCACCAGGGTGTCCGGCGACCTGATGGGCGGCATCGCCCTCGGCGCGGTGTACGCGGTGCTGGGCGCGATGCTCGCGTTCGGACTCATCCCGCTGGCGGTGGTCGGCACGGCGGTGCTGGCGATCCGCGCCAGCCAGTCGTCCCTGACGAGCCTGGTGCAGTCTGTGAACAAGCTCTACGAGGCCGGGCTCTACTTCGGTGACTACCTGGAGTTCTGCGAGCTGGCGGAGCGGCGGGTGCCGCCGGAGCGCACCTCGGCGGAACCCGGCGAATTCCGGCGCATAGCGGCGGATTCCGTGCATTTCGGGTACCCGGGCGCGGATTCGCCAGCGCTGTCCGGGGTGAGCGTCGCGGTCGAGCGCGGCGAGGTCGTCGCGCTGGTGGGGGAGAACGGCTCCGGCAAGACCACGCTGGCCAAGCTGCTGGCCGGACTGTACACACCGGACTCCGGCGCGATCCGCTGGAACGATGCGGACATCACCGGGATCGCAGGCGATGTGCTGCGGGAGCGGATCTCGGTCATCGCGCAGGACCACACCCGCTGGCCGCTGACCGCCGAGCAGAACATCGTGATGGGCCGGGAACGCGACGCCGAGAAGCTGGCCGAGGCGGCCCGCGCCGCCGGGGCGGACGAGGTCGTCGCCCGGCTAGCCGACGGCTACGGCACCCTGCTGGACCGCCGGTTCCACGGCGGGCACGACCTCTCCGGCGGGCAGTGGCAGCGGATCGCGATCGCCCGCGCCTTCTACCGCGACGCGGACCTGATGATCTTCGACGAGCCGACCTCGGCGCTGGACCCGCGCGCCGAGCACGCGCTGTTCGAACGCATCCGCCAGCACGCCGAGGGCCGCACGGTCGTGCTGATCTCGCACCGGCTCTCCAGCGTGCGCTACGCGGACCGGATCTACGTGCTGGACCGGGGGGAGGTCGTCGAGCAGGGCACGCACCCGGAGCTGATGTCGGTGAACGGCCGTTACGCGCAGCTCTACGAACTCCAAGCCGCCGCCTACCGCGCGGAACAACCCAGCTCGGCGTGAGGCAAGGCTCGTTTCGCGTGGCGGCCCCCTGCCACTTCGAGGAAAAGAGGTGGCTGGATGCACTGGTTCGGGTCGGCGGCGCTCGCGGTGTGCGGCGTGCTGGCGTTCGCCGCGATCAGCAAGTTGCGCAGCGTCGGCGGGTTCGCCCGGTCCATCGCCGGGTACCGGATCTTCCCGGACCGGCTGGCCCCGGTGCTGGCGCCCGTCGTGATCGCGGCCGAGCTGCTGAGCGCGGTTCTGCTGGTAGTCCCGCCGCTGCGGGTGTGGGGCGCGGTGCTGGCCGCCGGGCTGTTCGCGGCTTTCCTGATCGGCATGATCAGCGTGCTGCGGCGCGGGATGCGGGTGGACTGCGGCTGCTTCCAGGCGGCGGAAGCGATCGGCGCGGGCTCGGTCACCCGGACCGCACTGCTGTTCGTGCTGGCGGTGCTCGCCTGCCTCGCGGGTGACGCCCCGGTCGGGCCGGTGCACGTGCTGATGGGTGCGGTGCTGGTGGCCGCGGTGTTCGGGTTGTCCGGACTGCTGAAGGCCCCGCCGCACGGCCCGGCGCGGGGTGCCGTGCTGGAGATCGGCGCCGACGTCGCCGCGTTCGCCGGTGACGGCGACCGCGTCCTCTTCGCCTACATCTCCCCGCTCTGCGGGCATTGCCGGCTGATGCTGCCGGAGTTCGGCGCCGCGGCGCGGAAGTTGCCCGTGGTGCTGCTGAGCAACGGTGCGCCGGACGAGGTCCGTGACTACCTGGACCGGCAGGGCATCTCGCTGCCGCTGGTGACCGGGCCGGACGTGTTCGACGCTAACAACGTTCCGGGCCCGCCGTACGCCGTCGTCACCACCGGATCGGGAGTGGTGCTCTCGCAGGGCGGCGCGAACCGGCCGGAGCAGCTGGCGAGCCTGCTCGCCGAAGCCGGGAATTGACCGGCGGATCCGAATCGGCCGTTTGGTCCTCTGTGGGCGGACATCGCCGAAATGGGTAGCAAGATCACCGGAATTCCCCCGACGTGCGGTCGGGGCGGCGGCGCGCGGTGCCCCGCCGGTCGTAGATTGGGTGTCGGCGAGCGGGCCCCGACGGGCCGCGATGCCGATCCACGGCCGGGGAGGAACACGGTGGTCCAGCAGGAGGAGACCGCGCAGCGCCGGTGGCGCAGCAAGATGCCGAGCATCACCGCCGGCGCGGTGCTCGTGGTGGCGGTGCTGTGCGTGAGCTCGGCGGTCGGGCTGGCGCTTTTCGGGAACGTGCAACCGGTGCGCAGGTTCGTCGACAACGTGCTGTTCCCGGCGCCGCCGAACATCGCGTACGGCGCGTTCCTGGCGGTGCTGGCGGCCGCGCTGAAGCGCCGCAAGCGGCTCGCGCTGTGGATCCTGATCGGCATCCTGGTCATGCAGGTGATCGGCGACATCGTGGTGCTCGTGGTGCTGGGCGACCACATCGAGGCGCTGTGGATGGACGAGCTGGGCGCCCGCTACCACGTGCCGATCGACCACGTGTGGATCTTCAGCACCAACATCGTCGTCTCGGCGCTGGCGTTCGTGCCGCTGTGGCTGTCGCGCGGCGAGTTCTACGGCCGCGCCAAACGCGGCAGCGGCTACCAGGCGGCGCTGGTGTTCGTGCTGCTCATCGCCGCGTTCGTGGGCCTCGGATACGTCCTGGTGTCGCTGTTCCCGGGTTCGCTGCGGGGCGCGCAGGCGCGGCTGACGTGGACCGTCGAGCGGGTGCTGGGCGGCGCGATCGACTTCGACGTCACCGGCTTCGGGCACGCGCCCGGCTGGGTCAACTTCGTCCTCGGCCTGTTCGGCACGGCAGCCCTGTTCACCGCGCTGTTCCTGCTGCTGCGCGCGCAGCGGCTGGCCGCCGCCCTGCGCCCCGAGGAGGAGCGGCAGGTCCGGCAGCTGCTCGCCGAGCACGGCGAACGCGATTCGCTGGGCTACTTCGCCACCCGCCGGGACAAGGCGGTGCTGTTCTCCGACAGCGGCAAGGCCGCGGTCACCTACCGGGTCGTCGCGGGGGTCTGCCTGGCCAGCGGCGACCCGCTGGGCGACGCGGAGGCCTGGCGGCCGGCGATCGAGAAGTGGCTGGCGATGTGCCGGGAGTACACCTGGACGCCGGCGGTGATGGGCGTCAGCGAACCCGGCGCCACGGCGTACGCCCGCGCCGGGATGAAGGTGCTGCAGCTCGGCGACGAGGCGGTGGTGCACGTCGCGGAGTTCGGCCTGGACGGCCGGGACATGCGCCCGGTGCGGCAGGCGGTGAGCCGGGTCCAGCGGGCCGGGCACACCGCGCGCATCCGGCGGCACCGGGAGGTGCCCGCGGCGGAGATGACCGAGATCGCGCGGCTGGCCGAGGCCTGGCGCGACACCGAGAGCGAACGCGGCTTCTCGATGGCGCTGGGGCGGGTCGGCGACCCGCAGGACGACGACTGCGTGCTGGTCGAGGCGGTGAGCGACCGCGGCGAACCCGTGGCGCTGCTGTCGCTGGTGCCGTGGGGCCGCAACGGGCTGTCGCTGGACCTCATGCGCCGCGACCGCGACGCGGACAACGGCGTCGTCGAGTTCATGATCAGCTCGCTGGCGCAGGCCGCGCCGCGGCTCGGGGTCGAGCGGATCTCGCTGAACTTCGCGATGTTCCGCGCCGCGTTCGAGGAGGGCGCGCGCATCGGCGCCGGGCCGGTGCTGCGGGCCTGGCGGGGCCTGCTGCTGTTCTTCTCCCGGTGGTGGCAGCTGGAGTCGCTGTACCGGTCGAACGTCAAGTACCGGCCGCACTGGTTCCCGCGCTACGTGGCGTTCGCCGAACGGCGCGATCTGGCGCGGGTCGGCATCGCCTCGGCGATCGCGGAAGGCTTCCTGCCCGCGCCGCGACGGAGGTCCACATCGGACGACCTGGTGGAAGTTCCGCTGCTGGAAGCGGAAAGCGAAGAGCCGCAGCGCATCGGATCGCAACAGCAGCAGGTGCGGCGGGGCAAGCTGGACGCGCTGCGCGCCGCCGGCGTGGAGCCGTATCCGGTGGCGGTGCCGCGCACCGAGCGCTGCCGGGCCGTCACCGCCCGCCACCGGGACCTCCTGCCGGACGCCAGGGCCGGCGAGCACGTCTCGGTGGCCGGGCGGGTGGTGCTGCTGCGCGACCACGGCGGCGTGTGCTTCGCGACGCTGCGGGACTTCTCCGGCGACCTGCAGGTCATGCTCACCACCAAGGACTCCGGCGCCGAGCTGCAGCAGGCGTGGCGGCAGCAGGTGGACATCGGCGACCAGGTGTCGGTGACCGGCGAGGTGGTCGCATCGCGGCGCGGCGAGGTGTCGGTGCTGGCGGCCGACTGGCGGCTGGCGGCGAAGTGCCTGCACCCGCTGCCGGACAAGCACCGCGGCCTGGTCGACCCCGAGGCCCGGGTCCGGCAGCGCCACGTGGACCTGATCATGCGACCGGGCGCCCGCGACGCTCTGCGCGCCCGCGGCGCCGCGGTGCACGCGCTGCGGGAAACGCTGGTGCGATCGGATTTCCTCGAAGTCGAGACCCCGATGCTGCAGCCGGTGCACGGCGGCGCCAACGCGCGGCCGTTCACCACCCACAGCAACGCCTACGACATGCGCCTGTACCTGCGGATCGCGCCCGAGCTGTACCTGAAGCGGCTGTGCGTGGGCGGCGTGGAACGGCTGTTCGAGATCGGCCGCAACTTCCGCAACGAAGGCGTGTCGCACAAGCACAACCCCGAGTTCACGATGCTGGAGGCGTACCAGGCATTCGGCGACTACACGACGATGCGCGAGCTGTGCCGCGACCTGGTGCTCGCCGCCGCCACCGCCGCGCGCGGGGCACCCACGGCGATCGGCCCGGACGGCGAGTTCGGCCTCGACGGCGACTGGCCGGTCGTCCCGGTCAACGACGCGGTCTCGGCGGCGCTCGGCGAGGAGATCACCGCCGACACCGGGCTGCCGCGCCTGCAGGAGCTCTGCGATGCGGCGTCGGTGCCGTACGAGGCGCACTGGGAACGCGGCGCGGTGCTGCTGGAGATATACGAGCGGCTGGTGGAGTCGCGCACCGCCGAACCCACCTTCTACACCGACTTCCCGGCCGACGTGTCGCCGCTGACCCGCCCGCACCGGGACGATCCGCGGCTGGCGGAGCGCTGGGACCTGGTCGCGTTCGGCACCGAACTCGGCACCGGCTACTCCGAGCTGGTCGACCCGATCGAGCAGCGCCGCCGGCTCACCGAGCAGTCGCTGCACGCCGCGGGCGGCGACCCGGAGGCGATGGAACTCGACGAGGACTTCCTCGCGGCGCTCGAGTACGCGATGCCGCCCACCGGCGGCCTGGGGCTGGGCGTGGACCGGCTGATCATGCTGCTCACCGGCGGCTCGATCCGGGAAACCCTGGCCTTCCCGCTGGTCAGAACGGACTTCGCGGGCCGGCGGTGAAGTTCTCGGCGGCGAAGGCCAGCAGGTAGGGCAGGCCGATGCGGGCCGTGCGCCAGGTGTGCCATTCGCCCGGTTCGGCGCGCACCGCGACCGTCGCGCCGCGCGCGGCGAGCTGCTCGCCGAGCCGGTTGGCGAGGTCGACGTCGGAGTGCGCGACGACGCCGGCGTGCAGCATCACCGCGAGCGGCCGCGCCACCGGCAGCGTCGGCAGGTACTCGCGCGGCGTGTTCGCGCGCAGCAGGTCGGGATGGCCGTCGAGCAGCGTCGTGCCGGGATCGTCGTAGGGTTCGGTCGCGAGGACCACCGAGTAGGTGTTCTGGTTGCGCAACCCCAGGTTCAGGGCGCAGAACGCGCCGCCGCTCATGCCGCCGATCGCCCGGTCGCCCCGGTCGGGCAGGGTGCGGAACCGGGCGTCGATCTCCCGCGGCACGGTCGTCGTCAGGTAGGACTCCAGCTGCGGGCCGCCCGGCACGTTCAGGCATTCCCAGTCGGTGCCGGCGCCCGCGGTGGCGTCCACCGCCACGACGATCATCGGCCGCGCGGCGCGCGCGTCCGCCAGCGCCTGCAGGGTCTGCACCGCGCCACCCGGGCCGAGCCAGTCGTCGGGGCCGCCGCTGGGATAGCCGTGCACCAGGTACACCACCGGATACCGCTCGCCGGAGTGCGCCGGATCGTCGTAGCCCGGCGGCAGCAGCACCCTGGTCCTGCCGGTCGGCACGCCGAGCCCGGGATCGGGCAGCGACACGTCGGCGACCCGCACGCCACCGGGCACCGGATCCGGCTCCGCCGGCGCGGCCGGCTCGGCGTCGCCGTTGCCGCCGCTGGCGAGCATCAGCAACCGCCCGAAGTCGTCGAACGACCGCACGTAGCCGACGTAGCTGTTGACGCCCGCCGCGCACGTCAGCACCGCGAGCAGAACCGGGACGATCACGGCGATCCGGCGCATTCGCCACCGCTTGACGACCACGATCGCGCCGACGGTCAGCAGCGCGAGCGCCGCCACCAGCACCACGGATTCCAGCGGGCTGCGCCCGCCCGCCTGTTCGGTGACCGAAGCGGGCAGCTGCGGTCCCGGGCCTACGCCACTCGTCAATGCCACGCGCACGAGTTCGATTATTACCCAACGGGCGAAATCGCCGTGCTGATAGGCGCTTTCGGCACTGTGGTCCGATTTTTGCGGTTCGTACCGGGAAAATCCCGGTACGCTGGCGAGCGTCCACTTCGGTCGGTGTCGGTTTTCTGGGAGGTTGCCGGGAATGCGGTGGATCGCCGATTTCTGCGCGGATCTCTCACTCGTCGACTGGTGGCCCCTGCGCGTGCCGCTGCTCGCCGTGGCGCTGCTGTTGCTCGTGATGCTGGTGTGGCGGTTCCGCGACCGGGCGATGCGCGCGGCGCTCGTCCCGCTCGTGGTGGCGTTGTTCGCGATGAACGCCCTGGTCGGGGTGAACGCGTACTTCGGGTACTACCTGACGCTCTCGCAGGCGCTCGGCGTGGCCGGCGAGAGCACGGGCTCGCTGGCGATGCTCAACGCCCAGGCGACACCGCCGAAATCCGGCATGGTGGTCACCATCGACATCCCCGGGCGCGACTCGGGTTTCCAAGCGCGCCCGGCGAACGTCTACCTGCCGCCCGCGTGGTTCGCCCAGCCCCGGCCCAGGCTGCCGGTGATCGTGCTTTTGCACGGCACTCCCGGCAGCCCGGCGGACTGGCTGGACGGCGGCGAAGCGCAGCAGACCGCCGACCGCTGGGCGGCCCAGCACGGCGGCGCGGCGCCGATCGTGGTGATCCCGGACGTCAACGGCGGCGCCTTCGACGACACCGAATGCGTCGACGGCGTCCGCGGCAACGCCGAGACCTACCTGACCGCCGATGTGCCCCGCTTCGTCCGCACCCGGTTCCTCGCCCGGGATCCAGGGCCGGACTGGGGGGTGGCCGGGCTCAGCGAAGGCGGCAGCTGCGCGATCATGCTCGCGTTGCGGCATCCCGGGCTGTTCGGGACGTTCGCGGACTTCGGCGGGCTGCTCGGCCCGCGCGACGGCGACACCAACGATCCCGCAGGCACCGCGGCCGCGCTGTTCGGCGGCTCGCAGCAGGAGTTCGACGCCCACGAGCCGTCCTGGCTGCTGGCCCACCGCCGGTTCCCCGGGCTGCACGGCTTCTTCGCGGTCGGTGACGACGACCCGCAACCGCGAGCGGCCGTGCTCCGGCTCGCAGAGCTGTCCCGCCTGGCCGGGATCGACACCGGAGTGGTGGTGATTCCCGGCGGCGAGCACACCTTCGACGTCTGGCGCACGGCCTTCGCCGACGCCCTGCCCTGGATCGCTACCCGGCGGGGATGAGGCCTCGTGAGCACTTTGGAGCGCTACAGCAATCCAAACCGCTCACGAGGCCTGCGCAGCCGAGACGGCGCGGGTACAGGCCCGGAGCCCTTCGGTGAGCATTTCGCGGTCCAGGTTCCGGCCGATGAACACGACCTTGCTGCCCCGCGCATCCCGGCCCCAGGGGTCGGCCGCGCGGAGCTCGAAGATCCGGTGGATGCCCTGCAGGACGTGGCGCCGCGAGTCGCCGCGGACCGCGACGACGCCCTTGAGCCGGTACAGGTCGTCACCGTGCTCGGCCGTCAGCTCGGACAGCCAGGCGCGCAGGGCGGCCTCGTCGAAGTCCTCCGTCAGCTCCACGCCGACCGAGGTCACCGCCGGGTCGTGGAAGTGCTCCTGCTCGTCCAGCCAGGCCGGGTGCACGATGCGGTTGAACGCGCCGACGCCGAGGATGTCGTCGAGGTCGACCCGCGAATAGCTGGACATGATGATCTCGGCGGTCGCGTTGATGCCGCGCAGCCGCTCCCGCAGCGCAGCCACGCCGGCCTCGTCGACCAGGTCGACCTTGTTGAGCACCAGCCGGTCGGCGAACGCGATCTGGTCGACGGCCTGGTGGCCCACGCCGTCGGGCCCGGCCTCGTCGAGGTGCCGGTCGATGTGCTTGGCGTCGACCAGCGTCACGATCGCGTCCAGCGCGAAGTGCTCGCCGATCTCGTCGTCGACGTAGAAGGTCTGCGCCACCGGGTTCGGATCGGCCAGGCCGGTCGTCTCGATCAGCACCCGGTCGATCTTCTCCTTGCGCTCCACCAGCTTCCGCAGCGTCTCGACGAGATCCGTGCGGGCCGTGCAGCAGATGCAGCAGCCGTTGCTGAGCTCGAAGAACTGCTCGTCGGAGCGCAGCACCAGCGCGTCGTCGATCGGGATCTCGCCGAACTCGTTCTCGATGACCGCGATGCGGTGCCCGTGGTCGGCGGTGAGGATGTGGTTGACCAGCGTCGTCTTCCCGGCGCCGAGGAAGCCGGTCAGCACGGTCACGGGAATCTTGCTCATTGCGCTCCTCCTGTGGTGCCCAGCAGTCGGCGGGCGTTGGTGCGGGCGGATTCGGAGACCACGATGCGGTCGCCGGCGAAGTCGGGGCCGCGGGTCGCGTCCAGCCCCATCCGGGAGGTGGTGCCGCTGGGGTCCGACGAGGGATCCAGCGGCGATCCCGGAAGTCCGTCCACCACGAACACGTCGCGGTGCGGTTGGAAGTGCGTGGCCAGCGCCCAGAGCACCTCGGCGTCGGAGGTGACGTCCACGTCGGCGTCCACGGTGACGGCCGTCTTCACGTACGGGTCCCAGCCGAGCAGCCCGAGCAGGACCTGCCGGGCCTGGCCGGGGCGCGACGGGCGCAGGGCGACGTAGCAGTGGAAGTGCGTGCCCGATGTCGGGTAGTGCACGGCGGTGACGTCGGGGAAGCGGTCCTTGAGCTTCTCGGCGAGTTCGGATTCGCGCGGGATGCGCGCCAGGTTCAGGTGGTCCGCGGTGTTGCCGCCCTCGACGTCGATGAGCATCGCGTCGCGGCGGCGCAGCACGGTCTCCACGCGCAGCACGTTGTTGGTGGAGCGGTGCGAGGAATAGCCGGAGAACTCGCCGAACGGGCCTTCTTCGGCGTGCAGCTGCGGGTCGATGGTGCCTTCCAGCACGAAGTCCGCCCACGCCGGGACGCCGATGCCGTGCCGGGGTGTGCGCACCACCTCCAGCGGCTCGCCGAACAGCCCGCCCGCCACCGCCCGTTCATCCACATCGGACGGAACGCGGGCGGATGCGGCGAGCATGAACAGCGGGTGCCCGCCGATGACCATCGCGACCGGCATCGGCCTGCCGAGCTCGGCGTACTTGGCGAGCAGCCGCCACAGGTCGCCGCGGGAGTGCAGGCTGGTGGCGAGCTCGGTGGGGGAGTGCACCATCGACCGGTGGTAGCTCATGTTGCCCACCCCGGTGTCCGGGTCCTCGGCGATCACGATGCCGCTGGTGATGTAGGGCGCGCGGTCGGAGGCGAAGTGCCGGAGCATCGGCACCGCCGAGAGGTCCACATCGGACGATGCGAGCTCGGTGACCGGCCCGGCGTCCACGACGCGCGGCGCCAGCGGCCGGGAGGCGCGCGACTGGTACGCCTCGTGCAGCCCGGCGGGCTCGACGCCGAGGATGCGGGAGATCCGCCGCCGCGAGGCGAAGACGTTGCTCACCACCGGTGTTCCCACGCCGTCGACCTCGTTGCACACCAGCATCTCGTCGCGGCCGCGCGCGATGAGCTCGTAGATCAGCCCGGTGACGCCCTCCTCGGCGGGCACCGGTTCGTCGATGACGAGGACGTCGTCGGGGTGCGCACGGCGGTAGTCCGCGAGGAAGGCGTGCGCGTCCTGGCGCGGGGAGAGGTTCACCGGAGGGCTCCTAGCTCTTGACGGGTCCGTGCCAGCGGGGGAAGAGATCGTGGTCGATGCCGAACTGGTCGAGGATCTTGCCGGTGATGTGGGCCAGCAGGTCGTCGACGGAGCCCGGCCGGTGGTAGAACGCGGGCATCGGCGGCAGCACCACCGCGCCCGCCTCGGTCGCCGCGACCATGTTGCGCAGGTGCACCAGGCTCAGCGGCGTCTCGCGGGTGACCAGCACCAGCCTGCGGCGCTCCTTCAGGCACACGTCGGCGGCGCGGGTCAGCAGGTCGTCGCTGTAGCCGTGCGCGATCCCGGCCAGCGTCTTCATCGAGCACGGCACCACGACCATGCCCATGGTGGGGAAGGAACCGGAGGCGATGCTGTCGGCGATGTCGCCGCGCTGGTGGCACACGTCGGCCAGCGCGGCGACATCGGCGGGCCGCAGCCCGGTCTCCAGCTCGATGGTGCGGTGCGCGGCGCGCGAGACGACCAGGTGCGTCTCGACCGAGCCGAGCTGCCGCAGGCTGGTGAGCAGGTGGATCGCCAGCTGCGGCGCGCTGGCGCCGGTCACGCCCACGACGAGTCGGTCACGCATGCTTGCCTTCCCGGAGGTGGAACAGGGCGTTGAGCACCACCGCGAGCACCGTTCCGGTGGCCACGCCGCTGTGCAGGAAGACCTGCGCGACGAACGGCAGCTGGTGGTAGAACTCCGGCGCGCCGGTGGGCACCAGGCCGATGCCCAGCGACACCATCACGATGATCAGGTTCCCCGACCGCTTGAAGTCCACTTCGGACAGCAGTTCGACGCCGGACACGGTCAGCGCGGCGAAGGTGACCACCGCGACGGCGCCGATCACCGGCTGCGGGATCGCCGCGACCAGCCGGCCGATCGGCTGGATCACGCCCAGCAGCACCAGGATCACGCCGCCCACGGCGACCGGGTACCGGCTGCGCACCTTCGTCAGGGCGATCAGGCCGATGTTCTGGCCGAAGGTGGTGTAGGCGAAGCCGCTGAAGATGCCGCTGAGCGCGGTCATCAGCCCGTCCACCCGCAGCAGCCGGCTGACCTCGGCGGGCCCGACCTCGCGGCCGACCACCTGGCCGACGGCCAGGCCCTGCCCGGACGCCTCCACGGTCAGCACCAGCACGACGATCAGGAACAGCAGGATGGACGGGATGTCGAACTGCAGCGGGCCGTATTGGAACGGCAGCGGCACGCCGATCATCGGGCCGGCACCGACCTCGGCCAGGTTCCCGGCCCCGAACAGCCAGCCGACGGCCGCCGCGACGACCAGCGCCAGCAGCAGCGAGATCTGCCCCAGCAAACCCTTCAGGAACCGCGAGAACAGCACCACCAGCAGCACCGTGAACCCGGCGAGCAGGAGGTTGCCCGGCGCGCCATAGCCGGGCGCGTCGGGATCCTTGCCCGCGATCAGCCGCAGTCCGACGGGGATCAGCGTCAGGCCGATCAGCGTGATGACGGTGCCGGTGACCACGGCGGGGAACAGCCGCAGCAGGCTCCCGAAGAACGGCGCCAGCAGCACCCACAGGATCCCGGCCACCAGCAGCGACCCGTACACCGTCGGCAGGCCCTTGGTCTGGCCGATCAGGATCATCGGCACGATGCCGTTGGAGGCGGCGCCGACGACCAGCGGCATCCGGATGCCGAACTTCCACAGACCCAGCGACTGCAGGACGGTGCCGATCCCGGCCAGCACCAGGTCGATGCACACGAGCGTGGCGATCTCGTCCTGGCTCAGGCCGAGCGCGGCGCCGATGACCATCGGCACCACGACCACCCCGGCGTACATCACCAGCACGTGCTGCAGGCCCAGCAGGATCGTGTGCCCCCACGGCGGCCGGTCGTCGACACCCATGTCCGATGTGGACTGCCCCGGTTCGTTGCGCACCATGTCCGACCGTCCTCACCGCGGCCCGGCGGTGGCGGCCGCCGGCGCGTTCCGATTCAGCACCAGGTTGAGCAGGAACGCGGCGATGCCACCGGCCGCGATGCCGCTGGAGAGCACCGGCTGCAGCACGCCGGGCAGGTTCGCGTAGAACTCGGGCGCGCCCACCGGCAGCAGCCCGAAGCCGAAGGAGATGGCGACGATCAGGATGTTGCGCGCCTGGCCGAGATCGGCCTGCGCCATGATCTTCACCCCGATCGCGCCGACGGTGCCGAACATGACGACCCCGACGCCGCCGAGCACCGGCCCGGGCAGCGACGCGACGGCGGCGCCCAGCTTCGGCAGCAGTCCGATCAGCACCAGCAGCGCGCCCGCGGTGGCGACCACGAACCGGCTGAGCACGCGGGTCATGCTGACCAGCCCGACGTTCTCGCCGAAGGTGACGATGGTGAAGGAGTTGAAGACCCCGGCGAGCGCGGTGCCCACGCCGTCGGCGCGCAGCGCGCGGGCCAGCTCGTCGTGGCCGATGTCGCGGCCCGCGATCTGCCCGATGGCGATGGTGTCGCCGGTGGACTCCACCATGTTGACCAGCTGGATGATGATCATCGGGAGGATCGCCGCGATGGTGAACTCGGGCAGCCCGAACGCGAACGGCTGCACCGCGCCGAACCACGACGCCTCGCCCACCGCGGAGAAGTCGGTCAGGCCCAGCGGCAGCGCCACCAGCGTGCCGGCGACCAGGGCGATCAGGATCGCGAACCGGGCCACGGCCGCCGGCGCGAACGCCTCCACCAGCACCACCAGCGCGATCGTGCCCAGGGCCATCAGCAGCCGCGTCCCCGAGGCGAAGTCGGCGGCGGCCGGGTCGGTGCCCGCGATCAGCTTCGACGTGGAGGGCAGCAGCGAGAAGCCGATGATCGCGATGATCGTGCCGGTCACGATCGGCGGGAAGAACCGCATCAGGCGGCTGAACCAGGGCGCGACCACCCAGGTCAGCAGCCCGGCGACGATGGTCGCACCGAACACCGCGGGCAGCCCGCCGTCCTTGCCGACCAGGATCGCCGGGGTGATCCCGGTGAACGTCGAGCCCATCACGATCGGCAGCCGCACGCCGATGTTGAGCACGCCGAGCGCCTGCAGCAGCGTGGCGAGGCCGCTGACCAGCACGTTGGCCGACACCAGCACGGCGATCTGCTCGGTGGACATGCCGATGCCGAGCCCGATCAGCAGCGGAACGGTGGCCATCCCGGAGTAGGCGACCAGCACGTGCTGCAGGCCCAGCGGCAGCAGCTGGCGCAGCGGGGGAACGGTGTCGACGGCATCGGGCGGGGCGGTGGCGCGAGGTCTGGGGCGGAAGCGCATGGTTCCTCCGTGTTCCGTCAGCGCGATTCGTGGGGGCTCAGCGCAGCAGGCCGGTCATCCCGGCGCGGTGCAGCAGGCGTTCGGCCCGTTCCCGGGCCTGCCGGACGGCGGACTGCTCGTCGACGCGCAGGCAATGCCCGTGCCGCTGGACGATTTCGCCGTCGACGACGGTGGCCACGACGTCGGTGCCGCGGGCCGCGTAGACCAGCGAGCTCACCACGTCGTGCAGCGGTTGCAGGTGCGGCCGGTCGAGATCGACCACGATCAGATCGGCCAGGCGGCCGGGTTCGAGCACCCCGGCGTCGATCCCGGCGTAGCGGGCGCCGTCGCGGGTCGCCAGGTCCAGCGCGTCCTGCGCGCGCATCGCGGCCGGGTCGAGGGTGGCCAACCGCTGGGCGAAGACGGACTGCTTCATCACCTCGAACAGGTCTTGCCGGTGCCCGCAGCTCGGCCCGTCGGTGCCCAGCGCGACGGCGACCCCGCGGGCCCGCAGCTCGGCCAGCGGCAGGGTGCCGGACGCCAGGTAGGCGTTGGACGTGGGGTTGTGCGCGATGCGCGCGCCTGCGGCGGCGACCGCGTCGAATTCGGCTTCGTCGAGCCAGATCGCGTGCGCCAGCGTGGCGCGCTCGTCGAGCAGCCCGGCCTTCGCCAGCCACTGCACCGGACGCGCCTGGTAGGCGTCCAGGTAGCTCTGCGGATCGGATCTGCCTTCGCAGCAGTGCGCGTGCCAGCTGGTGCCGAGCTCGCCGGCGAGCTCGACGCTGCGCCGGACCAGGTCCTGGTCGACGTAGGTGAGGTTGAGCGGCGCGGGCCAGATCTCGACCCGCGATCCCGCCGGCCGGTGCTGCATCGCCTCGCGGGTGATGGCGATCTCGTCGGTCGCGGAGTACCGGAACAGGGCGTCGGGCTGGCCGCGCCGCGCGGCGATCTCGGTGCGAGGACCGACGATTCCGCGCGCCACCGCGCCGCGCAGCCCGGCCTGCTCGATGACGTCGGCGACGGCGAGGGTGGTCGCCAGGTCGGTGGGCGCGTAGTGGTTGTCCACCACCGTCGTCGTGCCGTGCCGCAGGGCTTCGGCCGCCGCGAGGCGGACCGCGGCCACCGCGTCGTCGCCGTCGACCGCGATGGAGTACGGCCACATGAAGTCGCGCAGCCACGGCACGATCGACATGCCCTCGCCCAAACCCCTTGCCAGCGCCTGGTAAAGGTGGTTGTGCCCGTCGACGAGGCCGGGCAGCACGGCCTGACCGGTGCAGTCGAGCACCGTTTCGCCCCGCCAAGGCGCCATTTCGGACTGCGGTCCCACCGCCGCGATCCGGTTGCCGGTCACGGCGACGGCGCCGGGGCGGTGGATGGTGCGGTGGTCGTCGACGGTGAGCACCGTCGCCCTGGTGAGCAGCAGGTCGCAGTGCTTCTCGTTGGTCGGAGGCATGCCGCCTCGCTTCCTGGGCGGTGCGCGACCGCCCCCATCCTGAGGAGGGATTCGCCGAACGGTTGGCCCACGACGAGGAGGTCAGGGAGGTCACCGGCGCTGGAGCGAACGGCGATGCCGTCAGGCGGGAGGCCCGTTCGCGGATAACATGTAAAACAAGGTGCATGTGTCGTGTCAACCCTTCCGGTCGACCTCGTGTGTCGAGTGAGTGTGTCCTTGCAAGCTCGGAACTCGGGTTTCGGGGAAATTACATGCAACTTGTTGACACGGCGCCGAGGCCGGTGTTGCACTCGAACGCGCCGCTGTCGAAGTGCGGCGACCCGTAGGTGCGGTGAATCGCGGCCGGGGTGCGACCGATCATTACAGGAGAGATCCGTTGATCATCGACACGCACGTGCACCCGACGAACCTGGTAGACGAGGCCTGGCGGCACACCGGTGAGCCGTTCACCGGCGAGCGGACCCTGAAGATGATGGACGGTCCGATGTGGATCAACGGCAAGCCGCGCCGGGTCGACATCAGCTGCATCATGCCGCCGCCGGGCAACACCTCCTGGCGGGAGGGCAACCGGGGCGGCCGCGAAGGCATCCGCGACTACCAGGCCTACGTGACCGAGCTGGTGCAGCGCTATCCGGACCGCTTCATCGGCAACTTCATCTACAACCCGCGGTTCGGGCCGGAGAACGGCGCCAAGGAGCTGGAGTTCCACGTCGAGGAGCACGGCTACCGGATGCTCAAGCTGCACGCCAACATGCACGCCTACCGGCCGGACCGGGCGCTGGACTGGCTGCGGCCGGTGATGCGCGTCTGCGACCGGCTCGGCGTGATCGTGCTGATCCACACCGGCGACGGCCCGTACTCCATCCCGACGCAGTTCTACCCGATCATCCGGGAGTTCCCGGGCGTCACGTTCATCCTCGGCCACTTCGGCATCCAGACCGGCGGCGTGTACTGCTTCGAGGCGTTCTGGATGATCCAGGACTCGCACAACGTCATCGGCGAGTCCGGCTGGCTGCTGCAGTCGCGGATCGTGGAGTTCGCCAAGGAGATGAAGAAGACCAAGATGGTCTACGGCACCGACTCGCCGCCGAACGAGCCCGGCATGTGGGCGCGCGAGCTGGAGGTGCTGTGCCACGAGCCGCCGCAGGGCCTGAACCTCTCCGAGGACGACCTGGAGGGCTACCTCGGCAACAACATGGCCAAGCTGCTCGGCCTGCAGCCGACCCCGCCGCCGAAGGACAAGGCGCAAGCCGAGGCCTACCTGCGGGGAGAGGTGACGCAGGCGTCGGCGACGAACTCCCACGCCGGGGCCTACGCGGGCTACACCCCCGATTCCTGGCTGGAAGAGGGCGAACTGGCCAGCTGACCTGGCCGCACCGACCCCAGGATGCCAGCAGTTGCAATTGAAACTGTGCTCCGTCAGGAGCTGGGGCGGAGGCGGCGGGGGGTGGCTTCGCGGGCCGTGGCCTGGCCGAGGCGGACCCGCAGCCGGGAGATGTGGCGGCGGGCGGCGGCCTCGGCCATCTCCGGGTCGCCGCTGGCCATCGCGTCCACCACCGCCCGGTGTTCGTCCAGCGCGAGCCGGGGCGCTTCCGCGCCGCGCCACAGCGAGTGCAGCGCGAAGTGCGAGCGGCCGGCGATCGGCTCCAGCGCCGCCAGCAGGTGCGGGTTCTCGGCGAGTTCCCGGACCGCCCGGTGGAAGCGCATGTCCAGCTCGATCTGCGCGGCGTTGTCGGCGTCGGCGGCCAGCGCCGCCTCGTGCTCGGCGAGGATCCCGCGCAGCAGCGCCAGCCCGTCGCCGTCGAGGTGCTCGGTGGCCAGCCGCGCCGCGAGGCCCTCCAGCTGCTCGCGCACCACGTAGAGCTGGCGCAGGTCGTCGATGTCCACCCGGCTGACCTCGGCGCCCCGGTGCGGGGCGTGGGTGGCCAGGCCGTCGTGGATCAGCCGCTGCACGGCCTCGCGGACCGGGCTGCGGCTGACGTCGAGCTGGCGGGCCAGCTCCGGCACGCTCAGCGAGGTGCCGGGCGGCAGCGTGTTGTCCAGGATGGCTTTCTTCAGCGCGGCGTACGTGCGGTCGGCCAGCAGGCCTTCGCCGGTCAGCGGCGCGAGACGGGGTGCCGGGGGCATCGCGGGAACCTCACTCGATAAGCGGGACGGCTCGATATTACATGCAATCACCCGGCTCGCTCGCCCCGGAGACCCGGCCGGCGCGGCGCGGCGGACCGGACGACCGCTCTTGACAGCGTGCGATCGGCTGGGTTCACTCTGTGCGGCCAAGGGTTTTCGGCCGCACGAGCCCGAAAACCGTTGCGGAACAAGGCCGGGTACGAGTCCCGACATGCCGTGCGGCACACGAGCTGTGCGATGCCGGTGTCACCTGATCCCCTGGAGGCGGCATGCGCGACAAGTCACTGCACCGACCGGACACCCGGGCCGCGGCCGGCGACGTGCGAACCCCGCACCCCAGCGCCGAGACGGAACGCGCCGCCGGGATCGGCCGGAGCACGCCGCGGCCGGACGGCGCGCTGAAGGTGACCGGCCAGTTCGCCTACTCCTCGGACCTGTGGGTGTCGGGCATGGTGTGGGCGACGACGCTGCGCAGCCCGCACGCCTCGGCCCGCATCCGGTCCATCGACGCGCGGAAGGCCCTGGCGCTGGACGGGGTGCACGCGGTGCTCACCCACGAGGACGTGCCGGGCGCCAAGACCTACGGTATGAAGGTGGCCGACCAGCCGGTGCTGGCCATCGACGAGGTCCGCTACCAGGGCGAGCCGGTCGCGTTGATCGCCGCCGACGACCCGGAGACGGCGCGGCGGGCGGCGAAGCTGGTGCAGGTCGACTACGAGCTCCTGGAGCCGGTGACCGACCCGGAGCGCGCGCTGGACGGCACCGCGCGCGACGTGCACCCGGGCGGCAACCTGGTCCGGCACGTCAAGATCCGCCACGGCGATCTCGCTGCCGCGCGCGAGCGGGCCGATGTGGTAGTGACCGGCGAGTACGAGGTCGGCATGCAGGACCAGGCGTTCCTCGGCCCGGAGTCGGGCCTGGCGCTGCCCACCGAGGACGGCGGCGTCGAGCTGTACGTGTCGTCGCAGTGGCTGCACAAGGACCTGGAGCAGATCGCGCCGTGCCTGGGGCTGCCCGCCGACAAGGTCCGCCTCACGCTGGCCGGGGTCGGTGGCGCGTTCGGTGGCCGCGAGGACCTGTCCGTGCACGTGCACGCCTGCATGCTCGCGCTGCGGCTGGGCAGGCCGGTGAAGATGGTCTACAACCGCGAGGAGTCGTTCTTCGGCCACGTGCATCGCCATCCGGCGAAGATGCACTACGAGCACGGCGCCACGCGGGACGGGAAGCTGCTCTACGTCAAGGCGAAGCTCGTCATGGACGGCGGCGCGTACACCTCCACCTCGCCGGTCGTGATCGCCAACGCCTGCTACTTCGTCACCGGCGCATACGAGGTCCCGCACGCCGAGATCGACGGCTTCGCGGTGTTCAGCAACAACCCGCCCTGCGGCGCGATGCGCGGCTTCGGCGCGGTCCAGTCCGCCTACGGCTGCGAGTCCAACATGGACAAGCTCGCCCGCGAGCTGGGCATCGACCCGCTGGAACTCCGGCTGCGCAACGCGATGACCACTGGCACCGTGCTGCCGACCGGGCAGGCCGTGGACGGCCCGGCGCCGGTCGCCGAACTGCTCGCCGACCTGCGGAACCGGCCGCTACCGCCGGCGGGGGCAGACCTGCTGCCGGGCGGGCTGTCCAACACCACCCGCGGCGAGGGCGTCCGCCGGGGAGTCGGCTACGCGATCGGCGTCAAGGCGATCGGCTACTCCGGCGGCGTGGACGACATCTCGACGGCGCGGGTGGCGGTGTCGGTCACCGGGGGCCGGCCCTCGGTGTCGGTGCACACAGCGGCGGCCGAGTGCGGGCAGGGCATCACCACGGTGCAGTCCCAGATCGCCGCCACCGAGCTGGGCGTCTCGCGGGTGGTGGTGCTGCCCGCGGACACCAGGATCGGCGACGCGGGCTCGGCCTCGGCGTCCCGGTTGACGTGGATGTCCAGCGGCGCGGTCCAGGGTGCCTGCCGCGAGCTCTCACGAGAGTTGTTGCGCCGTGCGGCCGAACGCACCGGCAGGCCGGCGGAATCCCTGGCGCTGCTGGACGACCACGTGGTCGATCCCGGCGGCTCGCCGCTGGTGTCCATTTCGGACATCGTCGGGGACGACGTGCTGGAGCGGGTCTTCGAGTACCACCACCGCAAGACCGAGACCATCGACCCCGAGACCGGCCAGGGCGACGCCCACATCGCCTTCGCGTTCGCCGCGCACCGCGCCGTGGTGGACGTCGACGTCGAGCTCGGCCTGGTCAAAGTGGTGGAGCTGGCCACCGCGCAGGACGTCGGCAAGGCGATGAACCCGCTGTCGGTCGAGGGGCAGATCGAGGGCGGCAGCGCGCAGGGCCTCGGCCTGGCGCTGATGGAGGAGATCCTGCTCGACGAGCAGGGCCGGGTGTGCAACCCGTCGTTCACCGACTACCTGATCCCGACCATCCTGGACGTGCCGCCGATGCCGATCTCGGTGTTCGAGTTCCCGCACCCGGATTCGCCCTACGGCCTCAACGGCGTCGGCGAGCCGCCCACCCTGTCGTCGACCCCGGCGATCGTCAACGCCCTGCGCGACGCGACCGGCCTGGCCCTCGGCCGGGTCCCGGTGCGCCCGGACGACATCGCGCTGGCGGCCCAACCCTCGTGAGCGATGGTTCCGGTTCTTACCGGAACGAGCACTCACGAACCGGTCGGGGCCCGCCCGGGGCCGGGAGCGCCGGCGAAGGCCTGCGCGATCGTCAGCCACCGGCGCGCGTCGTCGCCGACGGCGGTGATCGCCAGGTCGTCGCGGTGCCGGCGCTGCGTGACCAGCAGGCAGAAGTCCAGCGCCGGGCCGCTGACCCGGTCGGCGGCGTTCTCCGGTCCCCAGGCCCATTCCCCGCCGTCCGGGGCGCGGAGTTCCACGCGCAGCGGGACGTCCGGGACGGGCAATTCGGTGGCGGCGAAGGAAAAACCGAAGGTGCGCACGCCCAGGTGCGCGATGTGGCGCAGCCGGGCTGTGGGTTCGCGCTGGACGCCGAGTGCGTCGGCCACGTCCTGGCCGTGCGCCCAGGTCTCCATGATCCGCGCGGTCGCCATCGACGCGGGCTTCATCGGCGGCCCGTACCAGACCAGGCGGCCGTCGGCCGGCGCCGCGGCCAGCGCGGCCTGCAGCCGCTCGCGGCCCGCGCGCCAACGCGCGAGCAGCTCGCCGGGCTCGGCGCGGGCGCCTTCGGCGGCTCCGGCGTCGACCCCGATGTCCTCGGATCCCCGGCGCTGCCGGACGAATTCGTCGGGATCGTCGATGGCCAGGTTGGACCGGTCGTCGGTCCAGGCCAGGTGCGCGATCTGGTGGGCGATGGTCCAGCCCGGCGCGGGGGTGGGCGTCGCCCAACCCGCCGCGTCCAGGTCCGCGACGAGCGAATCCAGGTCGGCGCTGTCGGCGCGCAGATCGGCCAGCAGTTCGGTGAGCATGCTCGTCCTTCAGGCGTGGAACACCGGCACGGTCTCGCCGTCGGCGTGCCGCTCGAAGCCGACTTCGAGGGCGATGCCTTCGGCGAGGTCCTCGGGCGCGACGCCGAGGATCCGCGCGTGCAGCCAGGGGCCCTCGGCGAGTTCGACGATACCGGCGACGACGTGCCCGCCGTCCGGGACGGGGACCACGGTCCAGGTCACCAGGGTGGCCCGGCCGCTCGCCGGCACCCACGCGAGTTCGGTGGAGCCGCAGGCCGGGCACTGCGGCACGTTCGGCGCGATGAGCGGCGAGCACCGCGGGCAGCGCCGGATGAGCAGTTCGCCGCGGGCGGTGCCGTCGAAGAACTCGGCGGACGCCTCGTTGCGGGCAACGGAGATCACGGGTCCTCCCGGGTCAGCTGGGGGCGTTCGGGCTGAGCACGGTCGTGGAGTGGTGCGCCAGGATGCCGCCGTTGCCGCTGACCATGACCACGTCGTTGCGCGGCGCCTGCCGCTCGCCGCCGTGGCCGCGGGCCTGGATCACCGCCTCGGACAGCGGCGTCATGCCCCACATGTAGTAGGCGGACAGCTGGCCGCCGCCGGTATTGACCGGCAGCGTCCCGCCGGGCGCCAGCGCGCCGGAGGCGACGAACTCGCCGCCCTCGCCCTTGGCGCAGAAACCGTAGTCCTCCAACGTGATCAGCACGGTGAAGGTGTAGCAGTCGTACAGTTCGAGGACGTCGACGTCGGCGATGGACGCGCCGGCCATCTTCAGCGCCGCCGGGCCGGCCTGCGCCGCGCCGCTGCGCAGGCCGAACTCGCTGCCGCGCGCGGCCGGGTAGTTGGGGTGCGACTGCGCGAAGCCGAGCACGTGCACGGGCGGTTGCCGCAGGTCGGCGGCGCGGTCGGCGGAGGTCACGAGGATCGCGATGCCGCCGTTGCTGACCAGGCAGCAGTCCAGCAGCCGCAGCGGATCGGCGATCATCCGCGATTCCTGGTGGTCGGCAAGCGTGATGGGCTCCCGCATCTGCGCCAGCGGGTTCCGCGCGGCCCACGCCCGCTGCGCCACGGCGATCGCGCCGAGCTGCTCGGAGGTGGTGCCGTAGGCGTTCATGTGCCGCCGGGCGGCCTGCGCGTACATGGCGTTCACGCTGGTCAGCCCGCTCGCGCCGAGCAGGCCTTCGAAGCCGGTGGCCTTGCGCCGCCCGGTGTAGGCCGCGGCGCTGCCCTTGTCGGGCAGGCGGGGCGCGTCGGCGAACACGCACACCACGTTGTCGGCCATGCCGGCCTGCACGGCCATCGAGGCGTAGGCGAGCATCGAGCCGGCCGACGAGCCGAACGCCTGCATCTCGGTCAGCAGCCGGAGGTCGCGGACCTGGAGTTCCTGCTGCAGCGTCCAGATGTCGACGCCGCCGGAGACCCCGGAGTTGGCGAGAATGCCGTCCACATCGGACAGTTCGAGGCCGGCGTCGGCGACCGCGAGGCGGACGGCGTCGGCGGCGAACTGCCCCGCGGTGCGGCCGTAGACCTTGCCCAGCTCGGTCATGCCCAGGCCGGCGATCACCGGCCGGCGTCCTGCGGAGCCCGTCAACGCTGCCTCCTCTGCGCGGCGCCCGGATCATTTCGGACCGCTTCGGTCCAAAATTACCCCCGCCATGATGACTCGCCCGACCCCGCCGCGCAAGACACCGACCCGGCCGCAATTTCAATGGAAATCAGACCCTCGATTTCCATTGAAATTGCGGATCTCCGGCGTGTCGGCAGCACGACACGCCGGAGGTTGTGGACTACTCCCGCGATTTCAATGGAAATTGCGGCTCGGTCACCGGGTGGTCACCAGTTCCGGAGCGGGGGTTCCGGCCGGGGGCAGCAGGCCGCGGCGGGCCAGTTCCGGGTGCACCCCTTCGCCGAACCAGTAGGCCTCTTCCAGGTGCGGATAGCCGGAGAGCACGAACTCCTCGATGCCCACCGCGTGGTACTCCTCGATCAGGTCCGCGACCTCGGCGTGGCTGCCGACGAACGCGGTGCCCGCGCCACCGCGCAGCAGCCCCATGCCCGCCCACAGGCCCGGGTGGATCTCCAGCTCCCGCGCGTCGCTGCGCAGCACGCCGCCGTGCAGGGCGGCCATGCTGCGCTGGCCGGTGGATTCGGTCGCCGCGAACTTCGCCTGGGAAGCAGCCACGTCGGCGGGGTCCATCTGGTCCACGAACTTCTGCGCGGTGGCCCAGGCCTCGGCGCTGGTGTCCCGGGTGATGATGTGCGCGCGGATGCCGAAGCGCAGGGTGCGGCCTTCCTCGGCGGCGAGCTCGCGCAGCCGCTGCACCTTCTGGGCCACCGCGCCCGGCGGCTCGCCCCAGGTCAGGTGCACGTCCGCGCGGCGCGCGGCCACCGGCAGGGCGGCGTCGGAGGAGCCGCCGAAGTACAGCGGCGGCTGCGGGTCCGGCTTCTCGAACGCGACGGCGCCGCGGATCTGGTAGTGCTCGCCGTCGAAGTCGAACGGCTCACCGGCGAAGATGCCGCGCAGCACGGCGAGGAACTCGTCGGTGCGCGCGTACCGCTGGTCGTGGTCCAGCCAGTCGCCGAAGCGCTGCTGCTCGACGGATTCGCCGCCGGTGACGATGTTCAGCAGCAGCCGCCCGCCGGAGACCCGCTGGTAGGTGGCGGCGAGCTGGGCGGCCAGGGTCGGCGTCAGCGCGCCGGGCCGGAACGCGACCAGGAACTTGATGCGCCGGGTGCGGGCGAGCAGTGCCGCGGTGGTGACCCAGGCGTCCTGGCACCAGCTGCCGGTGGGGGTGAGCATCCCGGTGAACCCGAGGTGCTCGGCGGCCTGCGCGACCTGCGCCAGGTAGTCGATGTCCGGCTGGCGCGGCGTGTCGGCGCCGGTCGGGGTGACGTGCGGTCTGTCCACGATGGACCGTCCGTCGCCGTGGGTGGGCAGGAACCAGTGCGTGGTGACGCTCATGCCAGTTCCGCCTCTCCGCGATTCACAGTTGTGGCTGCGTCCGGCTCAGTCTCGCGTTTCGCAGTTTCTTGTGGCTGGTTTGCGTCACGTTCCCCTGAGGCGCGGTTGAGGAGGACTCGGGTTGACACAGGGCTACTCATGCGTTGTTCTCCCGGTGGGTCAGGCGGCGGCGAAGCGGGTGTCGACGAATTCGGCGAACTCGAAGCGGCGCGGGATCTCCTTGGCCGTCACGAACGCGTCCGCGAGTTCCTGCTCCGAGCGGATCACCGCGTCGTCCAGCGCGACCGGCACGTCCGGTCCCAGTCCGGTGGCGCGCCGCGTCACCTCGATCGGCAGTCCGGTGTCCGCCGACCACGCCTGCGCGCGCTGCTCGCGGTTGCCGTCGGCGAAGCGCTGCGCCTTCGCCAGTCGCACCAGGTAGTCGGCGATGGCGGTGTTGCGGCCCGCATCGGCCAGCGCGGCCGTGCCGGCGACCTGGAAGCTCAGGCCGTTGGCGGTGCCCTGCCCGTCGGCGATCGTCCTGGCGCCCGATTCCAGCTGGATCTGCGAGTAGTACGGGTCCCAGATCGCCCACGCGTCCACGGCGCCCTGCTTGAACGCGCCGAGCGCGTCGGAGGGCTGCAGGAACACGAGCTCGACGTCGTCGGGCGTGAGCCCGGCCGCGCGCAGCGTCAGGAGGATCTGGCCGTGCGCCGAACTGCCCTTGGCGACCGCGATCTTGCGGCCCCGGAGCTGATCGCGGCCCCGCAGCGGGGAGTCCGGCAGCACCACCAGGGCATCGCTCGCGACGTTGCCCTTCGACGCGGCGATGATCTTGATCTTCGCCCCGGCCGCGGCGGCGAACAGCGGCGGAGTGTTGCCGACGCCGCCGAGGTCGATGGCGTCCGCCGACACGGCTTCCAGCAGCGGCGGGCCGGACGGGAAGGTCGCCCACTGCACGGTGTACGGGAAGTCGTCCAGGCCGGCCGACCGCAGCAGGGAACGGGAATTGCCCTTCTGGTCGCCGACGCGCAGGGTCACCCGCGCCAGCTGCCCGGCGTCGACCGGCGCGGGCACCGGCGCCTGGGCCGGGTCGCCGCGGCCGCTCGCGCAGGCGCTGAGCAGCCCGGCGGAGGTGGCGGAAAGGGCAAGGGCAGCAAGGAATTCACGACGACGCACGGTCGATTGCTCCATCGTTGCGGGGGGAGTGGCACGCCGGCGGGCAGCGCGAAGCGGCCCGGCGAGGGCGGGGATCAGCGCGAAGAGGTCAGCAGGGACGACATGCGGAACTGGCCTGCCGTCGCAGATCGACGTGCAGGCGCCAGGTCAACGCGAAGCGTCCGGACACGATCACGATGCTGTCAGCCGGCCGGCGGAGGAGTCAATGACGAGTGAAAGGCTCCCACGGATCGGGAACGCCGGGCGTCCGGGAGCGCGATGGTCATCGTCCGGCCACTGTGGATGGTGATCGGAGCCGGCTGCTCATTCGAGCCGGACGTGCCAGGTGCGGGAGAAGAACACGATCGCGGCCAGCGCCCCGGCGGACAGCACGCCGCCGCCCTCGCCGAGGAAGAGGCACACCACGGCGACGAGCGCCGCGAACACCACCAGCGTCATCCGCGGCGACATCAGGGCCCAGATCCGCCGCCACGCGCTGGTCTCCGTCAAGCGGCGGGCCAACTTGGGGTCGTCACCGATGAGCTGCTGCTCGATCTCCCTCAGGCGGCGCCGCTCGTCCCTCGGTAGCATGGCCACCTCCAACGGTTCATCCGCCTCGTTGAACAAGTATTGCAACGATGTCCTCCGCTGTGAAGGGTCCATTGGCACGGTTGCCGGTCCCTGCGGATAGCCTGTGTCCGCAGTCGTCGCGGCAGGGAGCTTCCGATGGAGATCTGGGTCAATCCGGCATGTTCGAAATGCCGTTCGGCGGTGTCGCTGCTGGACGAGGCGGGCGCGGAGTACACCGTGCGCCGGTACCTCGACGAGCCGCCGACGGCCGCGGAGCTGGCCGAGGTGCTGGACCGGCTCGGGCTGGAGCCGTGGGACATCGCCCGGACGGCCGAGCCGGTGGCGAAGGAACTCGACCTGAAAACCTGGGGCCGGGAGCCGTCGGACCGGGACCGGTGGATCGAAGCGCTGGTGGCGAACCCGAAGCTCATCCAGCGCCCGATCATCACGGCCGACGACGGCACCACGGTCGTCGCCCGGACCCCGGAAGCCGTGCGATCGGTGCTGCCGGGGACCGACTGACCGGCTGAGGAGGTCGGTCCTTCCCACCGGACGCCGCCAGCGGATACGAGGACGGGGGCGGGCGCTCGTCGCGCCCGCCCCCGGGTTCTGCCTGATCAGGCTGCTGCCGCGGCCGGCTCGCCGATCTGGAGGGTCAGCTCGCCGTCGGCCGCGGACACCCGCAGCCGGGCTCCCTCGGCCAGTTCGCCGTCCAGGATCAGGTCGCTGATCCGGTCGTCGACCTCCCGCTCGATCGCCCGCCGCAACGGCCGGGCCCCGAACTCGGGCCGGTAGCCGCGCTCGGCGATCCAGGCCACCGCCGCCTCGTCGAACTCGACGCCGATGCCCATCGCCTGCAGCCGGCGCACGGTCTGCTCCAGCAGCATCCGGGTGATCGTGTGCAGCTGCTCGCCGTCGAGCCGCTTGAAGACCACGATCTCGTTGATGCGGTTGAGGAATTCCGGCCGGAACGCCTCGCGCAGCCGCGGCATGATCCGCTCGTCCAGTGCCGGGTCGGCGTCCCCGGCGGTGAAGCCGATCTTGCCGCCGGCGCTGGAGATGACCTCCGAGCCGAGGTTGCTCGTCATGATCAGCACCGTGTTGGTGAAGTCGACGGTGCGGCCCTGGCCATCGGTCAGGCGGCCGTCGTCGAGCACCTGCAGCAGCGTGTTGAACACGTCCGGGTGAGCCTTCTCGACCTCGTCCAGCAGGATCACCGAGTACGGGTGCCGCCGCACCGCCTCGGTCAGCTCACCGGCCTCGCCGTGCCCGACGTAGCCGGGAGGCGCGCCGACGAGACGGCTGGCCGTGTGCCGCTCCTGGAACTCGCTCATGTCCAGCCGCACCATCCGCTGCTCGTCGCCGAACAGCGACTCGGCCAGCGCCTTGGCCAGCTCGGTCTTGCCGACGCCGGTCGGACCGAGGAACAGGAAGCTGCCGACCGGCCGGTCGGGGTCGCCCAGTCCGCTGCGCGACCGCCGCACCGCGCGGGCCAGCGCCCGCACCGCGTCGTCCTGGCCGACCACGCGCTCGTGCAGCTCCTGCTCCAGCCCCTGCAGCCGGACCTTCTCGGCGGCGGTCAGGCGGCTGACCGGCACCCCGGTCGCCCGCGCGACGACCTCGGCGATGTCCTCGGCCGTGACCTCCAGGACAACGGCCTCGCCGGCGTCGCCGAGCTCGCCCTGCGCCTTGCCGATCTCGTCGCGCAACGCCGAGGCCCGCTCGTAGTCCTCCGCGGCGACCGCCGCGTCCTTCTCCTGCTCCAGCCGCTCGATGCGGCTGCGCAGCTCGGCGCCGTCCGGTGCCGCCGACAGCCGCTTGCGCGCGCCGGCCTGGTCGATCAGGTCGATCGCCTTGTCCGGCAGGAACCGGTCGTTGATGTACTGGTCGGACAGCCGGGCCGCGGCCTCCACCGCGTCCTCGGTGTAGCGGACCTGGTGGTGCGCCTCGTAGTGCTCGCGCAGGCCCTGCAGGATCGAGACGGTGTCCGGCACGCTCGGCTCCGGCACCTGGACCGGCTGGAAGCGGCGTTCCAGGGCCGGGTCCTTCTCGATGTGCTTGCGGTACTCGTCCAGCGTCGTCGCGCCGACCACGTGCAGTTCGCCGCGAGCCAGCCGGGGCTTGAGCATGTTGCCCGCGTCCATCGCGCCCTCGGCGCCGCCGGCGCCGACGACGGTGTGCAGCTCGTCGATGAACACGATCAGCTCGCCGCGGTGCTGCGAGATCTCGTCGATGACCTTGGTCATCCGCTCCTCGAAGTCGCCGCGGTACCGGGTGCCGGCCAGCATCCCGGACAGGTCCAGCTGGATCACGCGCTTGCCGGTCAGCACCCGCGGCACGTTCCCGGCCGCGATGCGCTGGGCCAGGCCCTCCACGATCGCGGTCTTGCCGACGCCGGCCTCGCCGACGAGCACCGGGTTGTTCTTGGTGCGGCGGGACAGGATCTCGACGGTTTGCTCGATCTCGTCGGCGCGGCCGATCACCGGGTCCAGCTCGCCGTCGCGGGCACGGGCGGTGAGGTCCCGGCCGTACTGGTCGAGCGTGGGCGTGTCGCTGTCCTTGGGCGGCGCCTCCTGCTCGGCGCGGGGCCGCTGGCTCGCGGCGCGCAACTGCTCGGGCCCGGCGCCTGCGGAGCCGAGCAGCCGCCCGGTCTCGGAGTCCGGGCTCGCCGACATGGCGAGCAGGACGTGGTGCGGGCCGATGTAGGTGGAGCCGAGCGCGCGGGCCACCCGGTGCGCGTCGGCGAGCACCGTCCGGGCCGCCAGCGTCAGCGTCACCGGCCGGTCGCCGGCGGCTTCGCCGGCAGCCGGGAGGTGCTCCTCGATCTGCGCGGCGAAGGTGTCGGTGTCCACGCCGAGCTGCGCCAGCTGCTCGCGCGTCGGGGTCTCGTGCGCGGCCGACCACAGCAGGTGCAGCGCATCCAGGTCGGTCTGCCCGCGGTCGCGGGCGAAGCGCGCGGCCCCGCTCAGCAGCTGTTGCGCCTGCTCGGTCATCAGCTCGGTGATGTCGATCCGGCGCGAGCCGGGCGCAGCGTCGTCGGCACCGAAGAAGCGCGCGAAGTACTCGTCGAACGGGCCGCCTGCCGGTCCGAAGAACGTCGCCATTCCTAACCTCCTCGCGACGGTGTTGCTGGCTTCCGCCGCCATCTACTTGAGTCCGTTGCTATCAACCAACGTCAGTCGGGTCCGGGTAATTCCAACCAGTCCCACAAGTGGCGCGCGTCACCACTCGCCGCATCCGTTCGCGGCTTATATGGTTCATTTGGAATATTTACCTGACGGAATATGCACTGATGGGGACGGATGAACGACGAGCTGCGGTAGCTCGACGACGGCCGGAGCTGCGCTTCGAGCGCCGGCCCGCGCATCCGCGGAAGGAGGTGTGGCGGGCGATCACCGACCCGGCGCAGCCGCGGGCGTGGTTCGTGGAGATCCTCGACTACGACCGGAGCCGCTTGGACTTCGCCGCGGGCACCTAGGCGATCTCGGTCCACAGCGGATCGGAAGTCCAGGCGCCCTCGTCGAGCTGCCGGTCGATCTCGTCGCGCAGGCACGGGCATTCCTCGGCCGGGTGGTCCCGGGTGCAGGTCAGGAACGGCCCCAGGCACCGCTCGGCCCTGGCCAGCCGCTCCTGCTCGGCGCGGATCGCGGCCATCCGCTGCTCCACGACCTCCTGCCAGCGCCGTTCGGGCGCATTGCCGTGCAGGATCACCGCGATCTCGTCGAGCCGGAGCATGCAGGTGTCCCGCAGGATCCGGACCAGCGCGATGCGGCGCAGCTGGCCCGCGTCGTAGCAGCGGTGCCCGGAACTGTTGCGCGCCGAACGGATCAGACCGCGTTCCTCCCAGTAGCGCAGTGCCGACACCGCCAGCCCGCACCGCTCGGCGGCCACCCCGATGGGAGTCAGGTCCTCGCTCACCCGACCATTTGACCTCAAGCCGACTTGAGCACGCATCGTGATCTTCCCTGCGGGCGAACGCCCGCCGATCAACGGGAGGTTCCAGGTTGCTCGCGTCGGTTTTCCTCGCGACGTTCATGGCCCTGCTCGACATGAGCATCGTGAACGTCGCACTGCCCGCGATCCAGGCGGGACTGGGTGCGACGGCGACCGGCGCCCAGTGGGTCGTCGACGGCTACACGTTGTGCCTGTCGGCGTTCATGCTCACCGGCGGTGCGCTGGGGGACAGGTTCGGGCGCAAGAAGGTCTTCCTCGTCGGCCTGGCCATCTTCACCGCCGGTTCGGCCTGGTGCGCGTTCGCCCCGACGATCGAACTGCTGATCGCGGGCCGGCTGGTGCAGGGCGCGGGCGCTTCCGTGCTGACGCCGGGCGCGCTGTCCCTGCTGACCCACGCATACCCGGACCCGGCCGCGCGGGCCCGCATGATCGGGATCTGGGGCGGTTTCAGCGGTTTGGCGACGGTGCTGGGCCCGCTGGTGGGCGGGCTGCTCACCGACCGCTTCGGCTGGCCCGCGCTGTTCCTGATCAACCTGCCGCTGGCCGTGGTCGCGCTGGTGCTGGGATTGCGCGGCATCCGGGAATCGGCCAGCCCCGAGCACGCGGCCACCGACCCGCTGGGCCAGGTGCTGGCCGTGTCCGGCCTCGCGGGCGTGGCCTACGCGGTGATCGAGAGCGCGCAGGCTTCCTGGGGCTCGGCCGGAGTGCTGCTGCCGCTGCTGGTGGGGCTCGGCAGCCTCGCGGCGTTCATCGTCGTGGAGGCTCGCAGCCCGAATCCGATGTTGCCGGTCGGGCTGTTCCGGCAGCGGCAGTTCGCCGTCACCACTGCGGCCTCGTTCGTCATCGGCTTCGGGTCCTACGGCTGCTTCTACCTGTTCTCCCTGTTCCTGCAGCAGGTGCGGGGTGCGGGCGCCACCGCGGCCGGGTTGCAGTTCGTGCCGTACTCGCTGGCGATCGCGCTGGGCACGGTCGTGTCCGGCAGGTGGGTGGGCCGCCGCGGGCACCGGGTTCCGATGTTCGTCGGCTACGCCGTCACCGGTGCCGCGCTGCTGGCGATGCTGGTCTTCCGCCCGGATACGTCGTACCTGGTCATCGGCGTGCTGTTCGCGGTGCTGGGCAGCGGGATGGGGCTGGCGATCGCCGCTACCAATGCGGCCGCGATGTCGGCAGTGGCCCCGCATCGCTCGGGCATCGCGGCAGCGACGGTCAACGCGCTGCGCCAGGCGGGCGCCGCCCTGGGCATCGCGTTCCTGGGCATGCTCGTCACCGCCCGGGGAGTCGCGGTGCTGGCCGATGGCATCGGCGGACCGGCCGCGCAGCGGGCCATGTCCAGCGGCGGCGCGGACGGCCTGTTCGGCGCCGGTTTCACCGCCGGCCTGCACCTGAGCCTGGTGGTCGCGGGCGTGGCGACGCTGCTGGTCGCGGCGCTCATCGTCGCCCTGCCGCGCGCGAAGTCGCCGGAGCCCCCGCCTGGCGAGGCGCCGGCGGCGAAGACTCCAGCGATGGGGAATTGACTTCGAGCTAGGTCGAAGTTCGAAGCTGTCTTCAGCAGATCGACGGCTTCGAAGGGGTGTGGCATGGGGACTTCGGTGGAACGCACGGTGTTCGACTCCGCCTACGAGGAGAACAGCGCTCCGTGGGTGATCGGCGAGCCGCAGCCGGCCATCGTCGGGCTGGAGCAGGCCGGTGGCATCCGGGGCGCGGTGCTCGATCCCGGCTGCGGCGCGGGGGAGCACACGATCCTGCTCACCAAGCTGGGTTACGACGTCCGCGGCGTGGACTTCTCGCGCCCGGCGATCGAGCACGCCCGGGCCAACGCCGCCGCGCAGCACGTCGCCGCCCGCTTCGACGTCGCCGATGCGCTGCAGCTGACCGGAGGGCCGTACGACACCGTCGTGGACAGCGCGCTGTTCCACGTGTTCGGTCCGGAGGACCGGGCGAAGTACGTGCACAGCTTGCACGGCGTGTGCCGGCCTGGCGCGACCGTGCACGTCCTGGCGCTGGCCGACGTCGAGCCCGGCTTCGGCCCGCGCATTCCCGAGTCGGCGATCCGCGAGGCATTCGCTGGCGAGGGCTGGCGGCTGGAAGAGGTCCGGCTGAGCCGCTACCGGGGCGTCGCGCTGGGCGAGCCGGCCGAGGCGCTCGCCGTCGAGGACGGCGCGCTCGTCGACCTGGCCGCCTGGCTGGCCACCGCCACCCGCGTCTGAAGTCCACATTGGACCGACTGGGGGTGTGGTCCCGGCCGGGCGCGGCTGGCACACTGGGCTGATGACCGAGGATGCTGCGTGCGCGGTGGCGCACGGTGAAGTCCCGTCGGCGTCGTCCGGTGGCCGCGTGCTGGTGGCGGTGTTCGCCTCGCCGGTGGCGGAATTGCTGCTGCGCTACGGCCGGGACCTCGGTTTCCGGACGATCCTGGTCGAACCGGACGCCGAGCGGGCCGGGGCCGATGCGGTCCCGGCGGTGCCGGTGCTGGGCCCGGAGGTGGACGTCGTGGTGACCGACCACCACCGCCCGGAACTCGGCCCGCTGCTGCGCGACGTGCTCAAGCACGACGTCCGCTGGGTGGGCGTCATGGGCAACCCGCGCCACGCCGGGCCGCACGTGGCCGCTCTCCGGGAGCTCGGCGTCCCGGATGCCGAGATCGAGCGGGTGCACCGGCCGATCGGACTGAACATCGGCTCCCGCACGCCGCCGGAGATCGCCATCGCGACCCTCGCGGGCCTGCTGGCCGACCGCAACGGCAAGCCCGGCGGCTTCGCCTTCTGAGCCCGCCGGGCGCCCGCCCGGCCGGGTGAGGTGCGCGGACTCTCGCTTTTGCCGGGGCGATGTGGTTATGCTCCGGTCACCCAGCGCCGGGATCATGGTGGCCCGGTGCCGAGTGTTCCGGGAGCCGGGCGGGAGGGGCGCGTGGTGAGCGGTATCGCGTTTCGGGAACTGTCGCCAGTGTCCTTTTTGGAGCGCGCGGCGGCGGTGTTCGCCGATCGCCCGGCGGTCGTCGACGGAACGCAGCGCTACACCTACGCGCAGTTCTGGGACCGGGCCCAGCGGCTCGCGGGAATGCTTGCCGCGCAAGGGGTTCGGCCGGGCGACCGCGTCGCGGTCCTGTCGCCCAACACGCACGTGCTGCTGGAGGCGCATTACGGGGTGCCGCTGGCCGGTGCGGTGCTGGTCGCGCTGAACACCCGCCTGGCCGCGTCCGAGATCGGCTACATCCTGGAGCACAGCGGCGCGCGGCTGGCCATTGTGGACTCCGAGTACCGGCGGGTGCTCGACGAATCCGGCGCGGGCCTCCCGGTGATCGACTCCGACCGGTACGACGAGCTCCGCGACGCCGCCGAGCCGCACCGGGTCGAGGTCGCCGATGAGCGGTCGCTGCTGTCGATCAACTACACCAGCGGGACGACCGGGCGCCCGAAGGGCGTGATGTACCACCACCGCGGCGCCTACTTGCAGGCGCTGGCGATGGCCTACCACGCGCGGCTCGACACTTCCTCGCGCTACCTGTGGACGCTGCCGATGTTCCACACCAACGGCTGGTGCTTCCCGTGGGCGGTGACGGCGGCCGGGGGCGTGCACCACTGCCTGCGCAAGGCCGACGCCGCCGGGATCTGGCGCGCGATCCGGGCCGACGGCGTCACGCACTTCTGCGCCGCGCCGACCGTGCTGGCGATGCTGGCCGACCATCCCGAGGCCGCGCGCCCGGCGCCCCGGCCGGTGCGGGTGTTCGCCGGCGGCGCCCCGCCGTGGCCCGCGCTGCTGGAGCGGATGACCGAGCTCGGCATCGACATCCGGCACCTCTACGGCCTGACCGAGACCTTCGGCCCGGCGGTGGTGTGCGAGTGGCAGCCGGAGTGGGACGAGGCGGCCGGCGACGAACGGGCCCGGCTGGTCGCGCGGCAGGGCATCGCGAACGTGATCGCCGAGCCGCTGCGGGTGGTCGACGCCGAGGGGCGCGACGTGCCCGCCGACGGGCTGACGACCGGCGAGATCCTGCTGCGCGGCAACGATGTCATGCTCGGCTACTACCGGGACGAGGCGGCGACCGCCGCGGCCACGCTGGACGGCTGGTTCCGCAGCGGTGACCTCGGTGTCCGGCATCCGGACGGCTACGTCGAGCTGCGCGACCGGATCAAGGACGTGATCATCTCCGGCGGCGAGAACATCACGTCGATCGAGGTGGAGAACGCGCTCACCGCGCACCCGGACGTCCTCGAAGCGGCCGTGGTCGGCGCCCCGGACCCGAAGTGGGGCGAGGTCCCGATCGCCTACGTGACCCTGCGCGACGCGGCGACCGCCGCCGAGGCCGACCTGATCGACTTCGTCCGCGCCCGCATCGCGCGCTTCAAGGCGCCGAAGCGGATCGTCTTCGGCGACCTCCCCAAGACGTCCACCGGCAAGCTGCAGAAGAACGTCCTCCGCGAGCGGGCCAGGACGGGGCGGCAGTGACGGAGGAGCCGAAGCCGGACGTGCTCGGTGTCCTAGCCGGCTGGGCGGAGCGAGCCGGCCGCGACGTCGCGCGCACCGGGCTGGGCCTGGTCCGCGAGCTGCCGGGCGGCGAGGACTTCGAGCGCGGGTTCCGGACCCTGGAGCGGGCGGTCGCCGACGGGCTGCGTCAGTGGCTCGACGACGTCGACGCCCGCCAGGAGGAGCGAGCGCCGAGGCGCCGCAGCGGGAACCGGACGACGAGCAGCGCGAGCAGCTGCGCGTGCTGATGGCCGAGCTGCTGGAGCGCTCGGCGATGTCCGGCCGCGAGGAAGCGCGCGACTACCTGCACACGAGACTAGGCCCTGGGCTTCGCCTACGACGAAGCCCAGGGCCGCTCCGGTGGCGACTCGCTTCCTGAGGATCACTCGTCGGCCAGGGCGTCGAGGACGGCCTGGCCGTACTTGGCGAGCTTCTGCTCGCCGACCCCGCTGATCCCCGCCAGTTCGTCCAGAGTGGACGGTTGGGCCGCCGCGATCTGGCGGAGCGTCGAGTCGTGGAAGATGATGAACGGCGCCTTGTTCTCCTCGCGGGCGGTGGCCGCGCGCCAGGCCCGCAGTCGCTGGAAGACCGGCTCCGCCTCCGGCGGCATGTCCTGCGCGGCCTGCTTGGACGTCTTGGACTTGGCGGTCGACGCGGCGGCGCGCTTGGGCTCGGTGCGCAGCAGCACCTGCCGCGGGTCCTCGCGGCGCAGGACCTCGCCGCTGGACTCGGTGAGCACCAGCGTGCCGTAGTCGCCCTCCACGGAGAGCAGGCGCTGGGCCAGCAGCTGGCGGATCACGCCGCGCCACTCGTTGTCGCTCAGGTCGGCGCCGACGCCGAACACGCTCAGCGAGTCGTGCCGGAACTGCTCGATCTTCGCGGTCTTCTTGCCGCGCAGGATGTCGATGACCTGGCCCGCGCCGAACTTCTGGTTGCGCTCGCGGTCCAGCCGCACCACGGTCGACAGCAGTTTCTGCGCGGCGACCGTGCCGTCCCACGATTCCGGCGGCGCCAGGCACGTGTCGCAGTTCTGGCAGGCCATCGCGGCGTCCTGGCCGAAGTAGGCGAGCAGCTGCGTGCGGCGGCACTCGACGGTCTCGCACAGCGCCAGCATCGCGTCCAGGTGCCGGGACAGCGTCCGGCGGTGCGCGTCGTCGCCCTCGGAGAGCTCGATCAGCTTGCGTTGCTGCACCACGTCCTGCAGGCCGTAGGCCATCCAGGCCGTCGACGGCTGCCCGTCGCGGCCCGCGCGACCGGTCTCCTGGTAGTAGCCCTCGACCGACTTCGGCAGGTCGAGGTGCGCGACGAAGCGCACGTCGGGCTTGTCGATGCCCATGCCGAAGGCGATGGTGGCGACCATGACCAGGCCGTCCTCGCGCAGGAACCGGGACTGGTGCGCGGCGCGAACCTCCTTGTCCAGGCCGGCGTGGTAGGGCAGCGCGTCGATCCCGTTGGCCACCAGGAACTCCGCGGTCCGCTCCACCTCGGCGCGGGAGAGCCGGTACACGATGCCCGCGTCCCCGGCGTGCTCGGTGCGCAGCAGCTGCAGCAGCTGCTTCCGCGGATCGTTCTTCGGCGCGATGCGGTACTGGATGTTCGGGCGATCGAAGTCGGCGACGAAGTGCCGGGCCTCGGTCAGCTCCAGCCGGGTCGCGATCTCGCGGCGGGTCGCCTGGGTGGCGGTGGCGGTCAGCGCGATGCGCGGCACCGCGGGCCAGCGCTCGTGCAGCACCGAGAGCGCCAGGTAGTCGGGGCGGAAGTCGTGGCCCCACTGCGCCACGCAGTGCGCCTCGTCGATGGCGAACACCGAGACCCCGCCGCGGCCGAGCAGGTCCAGCGTCGAATCCAGCCGAAGCCGCTCCGGCGCCAGGTAGAGCAGGTCGAGCTCGCCGGAGGCGAACGCGGCCTCGGTCTGGCGGCGCTGCTCGTAGTTCTGCGTCGAGTTGAGGAAGCCCGCCCGCACGCCGAGCTCGTTGAGCGCGTCCACCTGGTCCTGCATCAGGGCGATCAGCGGCGAGATGACGACGCCCACGCCGGGCCGCACCAGCGACGGGATCTGGTAGCAGAGCGACTTGCCGCCGCCGGTGGGCATCAGCACCAGCGCATCGCCGCCGCCGATCACGTGGTCGACGATCTCCTGCTGGGAACCGCGGAAGCAGTCGTAACCGAACACGCGCTGCAGGACCTGCCGGGCGTCAGACACCTCAAGACCGGGGGAAGCCACGGCGCGCATCTTACGCAGCACCCACGACCGAGCCCGGGCCCCTGCGTTCCGACATGCGGCGGTGTGTCGGGCCGCCTGTGATGTGCGTCCCGTCGGGGCGGCCGGGCCTTCGGCGGGAACAACTCGCAGGGCAGAATCGTTCGTGGAAATAGTTGAATCTCGTACTAAATGATCGGGATCTGGCCAGCGAGGGAGTTCACATGCAGTTCGGGATCTTCACGGTCGGTGACGTCACCACCGACCCGACCAACGGCCGCACGCCCTCCGAGGCCGAGCGGATCAAGGCCATGGTGCGGATCGCGCTCAAGGCGGAGGAGGTCGGACTCGACGTCTTCGCCACCGGCGAGCACCACAACCCGCCCTTCGTGCCGTCCTCGCCGACGACCATGCTCGGCTACGTCGCGGCCCGGACCGAGCGGCTGGTCCTGTCCACCTCGACCACGCTGATCACCACGAACGACCCGGTGAAGATCGCCGAGGACTTCGCGATGCTGCAGCACCTCGCCGACGGTCGCGTCGACCTGATGATGGGCCGCGGCAACACCGGCCCGGTGTACCCGTGGTTCGGCCAGGACATCCGCCAGGGCATCCCGCTGGCCATCGAGAACTACGACCTGCTGCGCCGGTTGTGGCGGGAGGACGTGGTCGACTGGGAGGGCAAGTTCCGCACGCCGCTGCAGTCGTTCACCTCGACCCCGCGGCCGCTGGACGGCGTCCCGCCGTTCGTCTGGCACGGCTCCATCCGCAGCCCGGAGATCGCCGAGCAGGCCGCCTACTACGGCGACGGCTTCTTCCACAACCACATCTTCTGGCCCAAGGAGCACACCCGTCGGATGGTCGACCTGTACCGCCGCCGGTTCGAGCACTACGGGCACGGCGCGGCGGACCAGGCGATCGTCGGCCTCGGCGGCCAGGTGTTCATGCGCAAGAACTCCCAGGACGCGGTCCGCGAGTTCCGGCCGTACTTCGACCACGCGCCGGTGTACGGCGGCGGGCCGTCGCTGGAGGAGTTCACCGAGCAGACGCCGCTGACGGTCGGCAGCCCGCAGGAGGTCATCGACCGGACGCTGGGCTTCCGCGAGTACGTCGGCGACTACCAGCGCCAACTGTTCCTGATGGACCACGCCGGGCTGCCGCTGAAGACGGTCCTGGAGCAGCTCGACCTGCTCGGCGAGGAGGTCGTCCCGGTGCTGCGCAAGGAATTCGAATCGAAGCGGCCCGCGCACGTGCCGGACTCCCCGACGCACGCGTCGCTGCTGGCCGCGAAGGAAGCGAAGAAGGCGGAGGTGGCGAAGTGAGCGAGCGGAACCTGGTCGTGATCTCGGCGGGCCTGAGCCAGCCGTCGTCCACCCGGCTGCTAGCCGACCAGCTCGCCGCGGCGACCGGCCGCGCATTGGCGCAGCCGCCGGACATCGAGGTCGTCGAGCTGCGCGACCACGCCAAGGAGGTGGCGAACAACCTGGTCACCGGCTTTCCCGGCGCGGAGCTGCGGAAGGTGCTCGACCGGGTGGCCGCCGCCGACGGCCTGATCGCGGTGACGCCGATCTTCCAGGCGTCCTACAGCGGGCTGTTCAAGTCGTTCTTCGACGTGGTGGAGACCGATTCGCTGGTCGGCAAGCCGGTGCTGATCGGTGCCACCGGCGGATCGCCGCGCCACTCGCTGGCGCTGGAACACGCGATGCGCCCGATGTTCAGCTACCTGCGGGCGGTGGTGGTGCCGACCGCGGTGTACGCGGCGTCGGAGGACTGGGGTTCGGCGGGCGACGGGGCGGCGCTGGCCGACCGCGTCGACCGCGCGGCGGGCGAGTTCGCGGCCCTCGTCGACCACCGCCCGGCGCCCGCCCGCGCCGACGCGTTCGAAGAACCGGTCCCCTTCGAACAACTCCTGTCCCAGAACCGGAACTAGCCGGAGATGTCGTCGGACCGGCCCGCGGCGAGCCGGGACCACTGCGCCGTGGGCCGACCGTCGGTCCGGAACTGCTCGCCGGCGGTCGCGTAGGGCTGCGGCCAGCCCTCCGGCGAGTCCTCCCAAGTCTCCTGCCTGCCGTAGGTCGTGAGATCGAGCAGGTGGTAGCTGGTGGCGCCGGCCTCGACGCCGCGGTTGGTCGTCCAGTAAGTCTCGAACACCCGGTCGCCGTCGCGCAGGTAGCAGAGGTAGCCGCCGAAGCCGCGCCCGGCGAGCAGCGCGTCTCCCGAGTCGCGGGCCGAGTACCAGGGCATCTCCCAGCCCATGAAGTCCCGGTACCGGGCGCTCTCGTCGTACGGGCCCTGGCAGAACGTCGCGTAGGTGACGTCGCGGCTGTGCAGGTAGGACAGCTCGCGCGCGTGCCCGGTGAAGAACGTGCAGCCCTCGCACTGCTCGGCGGCGGGCTTGCCGTCGTGCCACATGTGCAGGTAGGCGATCAGTTGCCGGCGTCCCTCGAACACGTCGACCAGGGGCACCTCGCCCTGCGCTCCGACCAGCGGGATCTGCGCGTCCACCTCGACCATCGGCAGCCGCCGCCGGGCGGCCGCGATCGCATCGCCCTCGCGGGTGTGCGCCTTCTCCCGCACCAGCAACCCGTCGAGCTCCGCCTGCCAGGAAGCCCGGTCGACGATATGGGGCAACGGGTGCGTGCTGTTCGCTTCCATCGGTTTCCCTCTCCGGTCGCGCATCGGTGTCCTCGTAGTGATGACCTGCGGAACTGCCGAAACTCATCGCGCCTTCCGGGTATCCTCAGCACCCCGCCGTCACGCTAGATGATCTAGCGGCAACTTTGCGCGAGATCCGGCGCCGAGGCGCGCTGTCGGTGGCGCGCTTCCGCTTGCGCTGCCGGATAGCGTGGCAGGCATGAGCGAGCGGATTCCCCGGGACGAGCCGGCCGGTTCGGCGGATGTCATCGCGCGGCTGCGCGACGAGGGCGTCGAGCTGGTCGAGGTGTCCTTTGTGGACAACGCTGGGATCGTGCGGGTGAAATCGGTTCCGCTGGAACGGTTGTCGGCCGCGGTCCGGTTCGGCGTCGGGGCCTCGCCGTGCTTCGAGACGTTCACCTTCGACGATGTGATGGTGCCGGGCCGCTACCTCGGCGGGCCGGACGGCGATCTGCGGCTGGTGCCCGACCTCGGGCGGTTGGTGCGCCTGGCGGCGTTGCCGGGCTGGGCGTGGGCGCCCGCCGACAAGTTCGGCCAGGACGGGCAGCGGTTCATCGCCTGCCAGCGCGCGTTCGCCGCGCGCCAGGCGCAGGCCGCCGCCGACGCTGGGCTGACCGTCCTCGCCTCCTTCGAACACGAATGGGCGTTGGGGGAGCCCGGCACCGACGAGTTCGTCCCGGCGTTCACCGGCCCCGCCTACGGCCAGGTGCGGCTGGAGGCGACGGCGGACTACGCGCTCGGACTCGTCTCCGCGCTGCGCGAGCAGGGGCTCGAAGTGCAGCAGTTCCACCCCGAGTACGCGCTCGGGCAGGTCGAACTGTCGGTGGCCGCGAAGGATCCGCTCGGCGCGGCCGACGATGCCCTGCTGGTGCGGCACACCGTGCGCGCGGTCTCGCGCCGCCACAGCTGGCGGGCCAGCTTCGCGCCCTGCCTCGTGCCCGGCGGCGCGGGCTCAGGCGGGCACCTGCACCTGTCCGTGCACGACTCGGACGGCAACCTCCTCGCGGGCGGCTCGGGACGCTACGGCTTGCAGCCCGTCGGCGAGGCGTTCCTGGCCGGTGTGTTGCGTGAACTTCCCGCGCTGCAAGCGATCGGTGGCGGCAATCCGGCGAGCTTCCTGCGGCTGGAGCCGTCCAGGTGGGCCGGGGTGTGGCAGGTGTGGGGCCGGGAGGCGCGGGAGGCCGCGATGCGGCTGATCACCGGCACGATCGGCACCGAGCGGTGGGCCGCCAACGCGGAGGTGAAGTGCTTCGACGCCACCGCGAACCCGTACCTGGCGGTCGGCGCGGTGCTGGCGGCGGGGCTCGCGGGCGTGCGCGAGGAGCTGCGGCTGCCCGCGGAGATCACCGGCGACCCGGCGGCGCTGACCGACGACGAGCGCGCGGCGGCGGGAATCCACCGTCTGCCGACGAACGCGGCCGAGGCGGCTGATGCATTGGAGTCCTCCGACGTGCTGGCCGAAGCCCTGGGCGAGGAACTGCACGACGCGATGCTCACGGTTCGCCGAGCGGAAGCGAAGCGATGCGCGGACGCGACGCCCGAAGAGCTCGCCGCCCGAACCCGCTGGTGCTGGTGATCTGGCCCGCAATTTCCATTGAAATCGAAGGTTCGATTTCAGTGAGGTTTTTCCAGCCTCGTTTTGCGTGGCGGTGCGGGTGGCGGAACCTCAGAGGCTCCCTGGACTGTGGGTGCCCCTCCTGATGTATGTCCAATACACGGCGGAGGGGCCGTCCTCGCCGAGGGAACCCCGGAGGGGTGGGCACCGTGAACCCGCGGCGGTGCGGGTGTCGTAGGTGGGTTATGCGCCTGCGGCGCATGCGACACCTCATCGACGTGTGGCTTTGCGACCCGCGGCTGCGGGCCGACCAGGATGAAAAAGGCTCAATGGAAATTGCGGTTGTGTGCGTTCTGTGAGGGAGTTGTGAGCGCGTCGGGCCAGGGTTGGCCGCATGAAGATCGTCAACACTCATCAGGCGGAAGCCTGGAACGGCTACGAAGGCACGCACTGGGCGGAGAACCAGGAGCGGTACGAAGCGATGGTCGGCGGGCGCGGCGGCCGCAACGATGTCCAGCTGTTCGAGGCCGCGAGCATCGAGAGCGACCACCACGTGCTCGACATCGGGTGCGGCAACGGGCAGATGACCCGGATCGCCGCGCGCAAGGCGGCCGGCGGGCACGCCCTCGGCGTCGACCTGTCCGGGCCGATGCTCGAACGAGCCCGGCGCATGGCCGCGGCCGAAGGCATCGGCAACGTGGCGTTCGAGCAGGGCGACGCGCAGGTCCACGACTTCCCGGCCGCCCGGTTCGACGTGGCCATCAGCCGCGGCGGGATCATGTACTTCGCCGATCCGGTGGCCGCGTTCGCCAACATCGGCGCGGCCCTGAAGCCGTCCGGGCGGCTGGTCTTCGGGTGCGGCCGGGACGCCTCCGATGCCGACTTCGGCGCCGTGTGGGCGGCGATCGGCGCGCACGTCGCCCTGCCCGATCCGGCCGAGGACACCGCGCCCGGCCCGGCCACGTTCACCGATCCCGGGCGCATCCGCGAGATCCTGACCGGGGCCGGCTTCGCGGATGTCCTCCTCCGGGAAGCCGAGTCCGAGATGGTGCTGGGCGAGAACGCGGCCGAGGCCGCCGAGTTCATCTTCGGCTGGGGTCCGACGCGGTTCTGGCTGTCCGGTGCCGACGACGCGTCCGTCGGCCGGGCGCGTGAGGAGGCCACCGCCGCGCTGCGGACCCTGGAGCGAGGTGGCTCCGTCGTGGCGAAGACCTCCGGATGGTTGGTCACCGCCACCTGGCGCGGGTGAGCGCGTAGAACCCAGCGCTGCCGACGATCTCATGTGGAGAGTCCTCGGCAGCGTCGTCCGGCACGGCGCGCAAGTATGCTCGCTGTGCCGGGCGAGCAGGGGAGGCGGCGATGGCTGAGGTGACCAATCCACCTGCCCGCAACACGCGGCCGCGCAACCGCCGGGCGTTGATCACCGCCGCCGCTGCGGACCTGTTCTACCGGCTCGGCTACGCGCGGGTCGGGATGAGCGACATCGCCGAGGCGGTCGGGGTAGGCTCGTCGGCGCTGTACCGGCACTTCGCGGGCAAGCAGCAGCTGCTGACCCGGGTCGTCCTCGACGAGCTCCAGCCGTTCAACGCGATCGCCGCGCAGGTGGCCGACCGGGACCTGGACGACGTGGTCGCGCAGCTCGCCGCCGCCGCGCTGGACCACCGCCAGCTCGGTGTGCTCTGGCAGCGCGAAGCCCGGCACCTGCCCGCCGAGCAGCGCGATGTGCTGCGCGAGGAGCTGCGCGGTGTCGCTACCGGGCTCGCCGAGGTGGCGCGCGCCTTCCGGCCCGAGCTGACCGACGAGGACGCCCGGTTCCGCGCCTGGTGCATGTTCAGCGTCCTGACCAGCCCGTCCTACCACCAGGTGGACCTGCCGCGGCGCCAGTTCGAGCAGCTGCTGCGGGCCGTGGTGGTCGTCATCGGGACGCAGCCGCCGCAGCGGTTCGCCGACCACCACGAGCCCGACGCCGACCAGCGGGCCGCGCTGTTCGCCGGGCGCGCCTCCCGGCGGCGGCTGCTGCTGGCCGCGGCGATGCGGCTGTTCTCCGACGCCGGCTACACCGAGGTGACCACCGAGGACGTCGGCGCGGCGGCCGGGATCGCCGGGCCCAGCCTGTACAACTACTTCGCCAGCAAGCAGGAGCTGCTCGGCGCCGTGATCACCCGCGGCAACGCGTGGCTCGAGGTCGAGCTCGAACGGACCCTGGCCAGCACGCCGGCCGCCGACGACGCGCTGCGCGAGCTGCTGAGCTCCTACATCGGCTTCGCCTTCGACCACGGCCGGTTCATCGACATCCTGGTCAGCGAGGTCAACCACCTGCCGGACGCGGAACGGCACCGGGCGCGGCAGACCCAGCACGCCTACGTGGCCGAGTGGGTCGGGCTGCTGTGCGAGGCGCGGCCGGGGGTCGACCCGGTGCGCGCCCGGATCCTGGTGCAGGCGGCGTTGACGGTCGCCAACGACATGGTGCGCACCGGCTCGGTGCGCGACGTCGACGCGCTGTCGCGGATCGGCTCGGCGCTGATGCTGGACACACCCGTCGAGACCGTGTGACCAGCCACGGATGACTACTACTAGATATTCACTTAAGCATCATCCCCGCAGGAGAATGCTCGATTGCCTGGTCTGGGTGAACTAGGGGCAGCTCACTTCGAAATTGACTTCGGCCGTCGCGCCGGATTAGGCTCCGCGTTGACCAGGTCTGCCAGCACGCACGCCGCGCCCGGCCTCGGGGTGACGAACCGGCTGCCACGCGCCGAGGCGCGTCGCCGGGTTCCGGGCCTGGAACGTCGCGGGCGGGCGGCAGACACTGGAGCCGAGCAGGTAACGAGGACAGGTTGGTTGCATGAGCAGCGCGACGGAGCCGGTCGGTCAGCCGCCGGTGGACGTGCCGGACATCCACACGACCGCCGGCAAGCTGGCGGATCTGTACCGGCGGAATGACGAGGCGGTGCACGCCGGCTCGGCGCGCGCGGTGGCCAAGCAGCACGCGAAGGGCAAGAACACCGCCCGCGAGCGCATCGACATGCTGCTGGACCCGGGTTCGTTCGTGGAGCTCGACGAGCACGCGCGGCACCGCTCCACGAACTTCGGCATGGACGCGAACCGCCCCTACGGCGACGGCGTGGTGACCGGTTACGGCACCGTCGACGGCCGCAAGGTATGCGTGTTCTCCCAGGACTTCACCGTCTTCGGCGGGTCGCTGGGCGAGGTGTTCGGCGAGAAGATCGTCAAGGTCATGGACCTGGCGCTGAAGACCGGCTGCCCGCTGATCGGCATCAACGACTCCGGCGGCGCGCGCATCCAGGAGGGTGTGGCGGCGCTCGGCCTGTACGCCGAGATCTTCAAGCGCAACACCCACGCCTCCGGCGTGATCCCGCAGATCTCGCTGATCATGGGCCCGTGCGCGGGCGGCGCGGTGTACTCGCCGGCGATCACCGACTTCACGGTGATGGTCGACCAGACCTCGCACATGTTCATCACCGGCCCTGACGTCATCAAGACGGTCACCGGCGAGGACGTGACCTTCGAGGAGCTCGGCGGCGCGCGCACCCACAACTCGCGCTCCGGCAACGCGCACTACCTGGCCACCGACGAGGCGGACGCCATCGCCTACGTCAAGGAGCTGCTGTCGTACCTGCCCAGCAACAACCTGGCCGAGGCGCCGGTGTTCGACGGTCCCGATACCGGAGCCGGCTCGATCGCCGAATCGATCACCGACGCCGACCGCGAGCTGGACGCGCTGGTCCCGGACTCGCCGAACCAGCCCTACGACATGCTCGAGGTCATCTCCCGCGTCGTCGACGACGAGGAGTTCCTGGAGGTCGGGGCGCTGTTCGCGCCGAACATCATCACCGGCTACGGGCGCATCGAGGGCCACCCGGTGGGCGTGGTCGCCAACCAGCCCACCCAGTTCGCCGGCACCCTGGACATCGACGCCAGCGAGAAGGCCGCGCGGTTCGTCCGCACCTGCGACGCCTTCAACATCCCGGTGCTGACCTTCGTGGACGTGCCGGGCTTCCTGCCGGGCACCGACCAGGAGTGGAACGGCATCATCCGGCGCGGCGCGAAGCTGCTGTACGCCTACGCCGAGGCCACCGTCCCGCTGGTCACCGTGATCACCCGCAAGGCCTACGGCGGCGCCTACGACGTGATGGGCTCCAAGCACCTGGGCGCGGACGTCAACCTGGCGTGGCCGACCGCGCAGATCGCGGTCATGGGCGCGCAGGGCGCGGTGAACATCCTCTACCGGCGGCAGCTCGCCGAAGCGGCCGAGAACGGCGAGGACGTCGAGGCCACGCGGGCGCAGCTGCAGCAGGAGTACGAGGACACCCTCTGCAACCCGTACGTGGCCGCCGAACGCGGCTACGTCGACTCGGTGATCCCGCCGTCCTACACCCGCGGGTACGTGGCGCGGTCGCTGCGGATGCTGCGCGACAAGCGCGCCAGCCTGCCCGCGAAGAAGCACGGCAACATCCCGCTGTGACGTCGTCCCACCCGCGAGGAGGTGCCAGATGAGCCAGGACGCGACGCCGGAGGAGCGTCCGGTGCTGCGCATCGTGCGCGGCAATCCCGACGACGCCGAGATCGCCGCGCTGACCGCGGCGCTGAGCGGCCTGGCCGCCGCGAACGCCGCGGCCGAGCCGCAGCAGCGGCCGATGTCGCTGTGGGGCGACCGGTCCGCCGCGCTGCGCCACCCGGCAGGCCGCCGGCCGCTGCGCCCCGGCCCCCACGCTTGGCGCGCGTCGGCCCTCCCGGGCTGATGTCGTTGCCCGCCAACAAGATTTTCGCCAGCCGTCCGGCGTCGCGCCGGGAAATGAGGAGTTGACCACTGTGGACGTGACGCCGATCAGCAAGGTCCTGATCGCCAACCGCGGTGAGATCGCGGTGCGGGTGATCCGCGCCTGCAAGGACGAGGGCATCGCCTCCGTCGCCGTGTACGCCGAGCCGGACGCCGACGCGGTGTTCGTGCGGCTGGCAGACGAGGCCTTCGCGCTGGGCGGTTCGACGCCGGGCGAGTCGTACCTGAACATCGACAAGATCATCGACGTCGCCAAGCGCGCCGAGGCCGACGCCGTGCACCCCGGCTACGGCTTCCTGTCGGAGAACGCCGAGTTCGCCCAGGCGGTGCTCGACGCGGGCCTGATCTGGATCGGGCCGTCGCCGCAGTCGATCCGCGACCTCGGCGACAAGGTCACGGCCCGGCACATCGCGACCCGCGCGGGCGCGCCGCTGGTGCCGGGGACGAAGGACCCGGTCAACGGCGCCGACGAGGTCGTCGCCTTCGCCGAGGAGCACGGGCTGCCGGTGGCCATCAAGGCCGCGTTCGGCGGCGGCGGCCGGGGCCTGAAGGTCGCCCGGACGCTGGAGGAGATCCCCGAGCTGTACGCCTCGGCGGTGCGCGAGGCCGAGACGGCGTTCGGTCGCGGCGAGTGCTTCGTGGAGCGCTACCTGGACCGGCCGCGGCACGTCGAGGCGCAGGTCCTCGCCGACCAGCACGGCAACGTGGTGGTCGTGGGCACCCGCGACTGCTCGCTGCAGCGGCGGCACCAGAAGCTCGTCGAGGAGGCCCCGGCGCCGTTCCTCAGCGACGATCAGCACCGCACCATCCACGAGGCGGCGCGCGCCATCTGCGCCGAGGCCGGCTACTACGGAGCGGGCACCGTGGAGTTCCTGGTGGGCCTGGACGGGACGATCTCGTTCCTGGAGGTCAACACCCGCCTGCAGGTGGAGCACCCGGTGTCGGAGGAGACCACGGGCCTGGACCTGGTGCGCGAGCAGTTCCGCATCGCCGCCGGCGAGAAGCTGTGGATCACGGCCGACCCCGAGCCGCGCGGCCACTCCATCGAGTTCCGGATCAACGGCGAGGACGCGGGCCGCAACTTCCTGCCCGCGCCGGGCACCGTGACCCGCTTCGTCGCGCCGCACGGCCCGGGCGTCCGGGTGGACGCCGGCGTCGAGTCGGGCAGCGTGATCGGCGGCCAGTTCGACTCGCTGCTGGCGAAGGTGATCGTCACCGGCGCGGACCGGCAGCAGGCGCTGGAGCGCTCGCGGCGGGTGCTGGACGAGATGGTCGTGGAGGGCATGGCCACGGTGCTGCCGTTCCACCGTGAGATCGTCCGCGACCCGGCGTTCGTCGGGGCCGACGGCTTCACCGTGCACACCCGGTGGATCGAGACGGAGTTCGACAACAACATCGAGCCGTTCACCGGCGGCGTCGAGGCGGAGGAGCCGGAGGCGCGGCAGACGATCACCGTCGAGGTCGGCGGCCGCCGCCTGGAGGTCTCGCTGCCTGCGGAGCTGGCGGTCTCGTCGGCGTCCCCGGCGGCGAAGGCGAAGCCGCGCAAGCGTTCCGCGGGCAAGGCCGGTGCGGCGGTGTCCGGCGACGCGGTGACCGCGCCGATGCAGGGCACGATCGTGAAGGTCGCGGTGACCGACGGCCAGGAGGTCGCGGTAGGTGACCTGATCGCGGTGCTGGAAGCGATGAAGATGGAGAACCCGGTGACGGCCCACAAGGCGGGCACGGTGACGGGCCTGTCGGCGCAGCCGGGCGACTCGGTGTCCCAGGGCACCACGCTCTGCGAGCTGAAAGACTGACCCACCTTCCAGGTGACGGATGAAGGGCACCCTCGACCAGGGCCACCACCGATCGGGTCACTCCTTCCGCAATTTCAATGGAAATTGGAGGTCCAATTTCCATTGAAATTGCGGATCCCTGAACGGGCCGGGCCCGGCTGGGTGCCCTTCACCTGGATAAGATCACCTGTCCGCGGGAATCACCGGCAGCGTGATCTGCGACGGGTGCTGCGCGGAGTTGTGGATGGTCAGCGGCGACAGCGCCGCCGGCAGGTCGCGCAGCGTCGGCAGGAGGTGCGGGACATCGAAGGCCTGCACGGAGATCCGCAGCCGGTGACCGGGCGGGATCACCGCGCCGGTGGGGAAGACCTCCACATCGATCGGCGCGATTTCCCCTGGCTGCAACAGGTTCTGCGTGTCCTTGGTGAACGGGTGGTACGGCTGGATCAGCTGCCCGTCGAGGTAGCGCGAGCGCTCTTCGTCCAGCGCCCGGTGCGACAGCACCTGCCAGCCGCCGGTGAGCCGGTTGGCTTCACCGGTCGGTGACACCGACGACACCGATACCGACAGCATGCCGTTGCCGGTCGGCGTCGAGGTGTGCAGCCGCGCGTTGATCGGTCCGCGCATACGCAGGGGCTGCGCCACCGGTTCGGTTTCGAAGACCGCGCCCGACAAGTCGTTCCACCGGTTGTCCTCGCACAGCCGCGAGATCCCGACGGCGCCCGGCAGCCCAGCGGTCCACTGGTTGGCCGAGCGGGTGCACAGCCCGGAGACCGGGACCGGTGCGACGGTGCTCTGCCCCTGTTCGGCGCCCTCAGCGACGAGTTTTCCTGGTGCGCCGGGGAAAGAGGTGCCGGAGAGCCGGAGCGTCGTGGCGCGCTGCTCGTCGATCCAGCCCTGCGCGTGATGCCATTCGCCGGAGTTGATCTCGTGCCAGGTCAGCGGCGGGATGTCGGCGTCCAGCATCGGATCGGGCAGGCGCCGCACGTAGCGGTCGAACCAGCGCAGCTGGAGCTCCTGCAGCGTGCCGTGCCCGGCTTCGGCGATCCCATCGCCGGTGCTGCCCTGCAGGTGGTCCCAGGGTCCGAGGATCATCTTCACCGGGACGCCGCGCTCCCGGAGCCGGTCGAACACCATCGGCGTGCCGCGCTGGAACAGGTCGTACTCGCCGCCGATGAGGAAGGTGGGCACGTCGATGCGATCGACCACGTTGATCGGCGAGCGCTCGGCGTAGAAGGGCCCGTCGAAGGCGGAGTCCAGCCCCAGCGTCGCGGACAGCAGCATCGGCGCGGTGAACCCGGTGGCGCCCTGCACGCGTGAGAGGTACATCTGCAGCGCGTTGTCCGGCTCACCGGCGCCGTAGGCGGGCGGGATCAGCCCGGTGCCGGTGACCAGGCCCAGCCACAGCGGGATGAACCCGACGTCGAGAGCGCCACCGGACGCGACGACGTCCCGGTAGGTGTCGGCGGCGGGGACCTGCGGGAAGATCGCCTTGAGCCCGGCGGGCCGTTCGGCGGCGGCGAAGAGCTGGCTGATGCCCAGGTAGGAAGCACCGTGCATGCCCACCGAACCGCTGCTCCACGACCGCTCGGAAGAGGCGGCCCAGTCGACGATCTCCCCGGCATCGGTGTTCTCCCGAGCGCTGAAAGCGGCCCAGGAACCACCGGAACCACCGGTGCCGCGCGCATCGACGGTGACCTGCACGTACCCGCGCTTGACGAAGTAACCCGGATCGTTGAGCGAGGCGGAAGCGGGCCCGTCGAGCACGGACTTGTTGTAGGCGGTGATGGTCAGCAGCACGGGGAAGCGGCCGTCGACCGGCCGGCCATCGGAGTCGGCGGGGCGCTGGATGTCACCGCGCAGGACGACGCCGTCGGACATGGGGATGGAGACGTCGGTTTCGGTGACTGCGGCGGGATAGTCCTCGCTGCGAGGAGCCCAAACGGCCTGAGCGGAACTGGTTTCGGCGGTGGCCAACCCGGCGAAGACGGTAGCCAGGGCGAGGAGCAGAGCCAGCGCGGAGCGGCGCATGATGACCTCCCGGGGAGTCCGGGAGATCAACGACCAGAGCCGCACCGGGTTACGCGGACCGGTGGCATCGAGCTGTTTCGGTTCACGGGCTTGCGCGGTCGGTGGTGCAGGTTCGGTGGTGCCTATGCCAGTCTCGTGGTGGTCGTTTTCCGGATCGCCGAGGGGATATGTGGGATCGCCGGACGGGGGGACGCGCAACAGCGCGTCGTCGGCCGAGAACGTCGTTCAGGCGCAGAACGTACTGGGAGACGTGCACATTCATGGCTCGGCCGGTACGCCGGTTCGTCCATCGGTGGTGCCGCGCCAGCTCCCGGCGACGGTGCGGCACTTCGTCAACCGGACGGTGGAACAGGATGCGTTGACCACGCTGCTCAACGGCCGGGACCGCACGGTTCTGGTGTCGACCGTCGACGGGCTTGGCCGGGGTGGGCAAGTCGGCGCTGGTGGTGCAGTGGGCTCACCAGGCCCGGGAGCAGTTCCCCGACGGTGAGTTGTACGTGAACTTGCGTGGTTTCGATCCGGCGGCCGACCCGATGGCGCCGGCGGAGGCGTTGGCCGGATTCCTGACCGCGTTGGGAGTGGCGCCGGAGGCGGTAGCGGCGACGGAGGAAGCTCGGGCAGCGCAATTCCGGACGCTGTCGCATGGGCGGCGGATGCTGCTCGTGTTGGACAACGCCCGCGACGCCGACCAGGTGCTGCCGCTGCTGCCCGGCTCGCCGGGGTCTCTGGTCGTCGTGACGAGTCGTCAGCGGCTGGACGAGCTGGTCGCCCACCACGGCGCGCAGCGGCTCGCCCTCGTGACGCTCACCCGCGACGAAGGCCACCGGTTGCTGGCAAGTTTTCTCGGCGACGAAAGGCTGGTCGACGCCCCGGAGGCGGTTGCTGCGCTGGCGGAGCATTGCGCGGGTCTGCCGCTCGCGCTGACCTTGGTCGCGGCGAAGGCTGCGGTCGAACCGGACGTGGCACTGGAGGATCTCGCCGCTGACCTCCGCGACGAGCGCGATCGGCTCGATGCGCTGGACTTGGGTGGCCGCACGGGCATCCGAGCGGTCTTCTCGTGGTCCTACCGCGCGCTTTCCCCGCAAGCCGCTCGGTTGTTCCGTCTGCTGGGACTGCCGAACTCGCCCGATATCGGTCTCGGCGCGGCTGCGGCACTTGCCGGGGCAGACCAGCGCAGCACTCGGCGGGTGCTGGCGGAGCTTTGCCGGGCACATGTGCTGACCCGAAGCGCGGGAGACCGCTATGTCTTCCACGATCTTCTGCGCGCCTATGCTCGCGAGCGTGCGCATGGCGACGACACGGAGAAGGAACGCATCGAGGCGTTGCAGCGCTTGCTGAACCACTACCTCGACACCACGTACGCCGCCAACCAACGACTGGCACCTACCCGAGCGTTGCCGGAAATCGAGCGCGCAGACGAACTGCTGCGCCGCGACTTCACCACGTACGAAGAGGCCTTGGCCTGGTGGGACGTCGAGCACGCCAGTGTGCTGGCCACCATCCGGCAGGCCGTGGCCCTCAAGATGCCCCGTGGCCCCTGGCTGGCACACGTGGCCACCTACCCGTTCAAGCTGCGCGGATTGATCGACGAACTGAAGATCAGCAGCACCGAAGGCGTCAAGGGCGCGCTTGCCGGGGAAGACCACGACGCACAAGCACGGCTGCTCGCGGACCTCGCCACCGCGCACTTCTTTCACGGCGAATTCGATGGAGCGAGCCGCTACGCGCAATCAGCCGCCGAACTGTTCGCGGAACTGGGCGAACACCAGTGGGAAGCCGCCATGCACATCCAGCTCGGAGAGGGGTTCCTCGAGTCGGGTCGCTTCGAGGATGCGGCGGCATCCGCTCGACGAGCACTGCAGATGCAGACCAACTCCGACGATCAGATCGCGGGCGACGGAGCAGCCGACTCCGTTCTCGGGCTTGCGTTGGCGCATCTGGGTGACTTCACCGCAGCTTTCGGCCATCTGCACCAAGCCCTCGACTCGAGTTCCGACCCGTTCTTGCGGGGTTTCACCCTGAGCCGACTCGGGGCCGCCCACCTCCTAGCGGGAAACACCGACGAAGCGGTGCGTTCCTACTCCCGGGCAGCCGAAAGCTGCCAGACCATAGGGAACGAGCTGGGTGCGGCGGGCAACCTCACCAAGCTCGGCGAAGCCCTGCACGCAGGTGGCGATGCGGGAGGAGCCCGCGAAGCCTGGCAGTCCGCACTGGCCATCATCGAGCGACTCGGCCACACCGACGCCGACATCGTCCGCAACCACCTCAACGCGCTCGACGCGGCGGATCCGGACTAGGTGCCACAGCGGCTCAATTCAGGTGGCCCGGCCGTGAACGTCACATAGGCGGGTACTTGAACATCGGGATGGGTGGGGCGGAGTCGAAGACTTCCACCTTCGACTCGGCCAAAAGGGCGAGCGACCTGATCGCGGTGCTGGAAGCGATGAAGATGGAGAACCCGGTGACGGCCCACAAGGCGGGCACGGTTACGGGCCTGTCGGGCGCAGCCGGAAGGACTGAATACGCTCCGTGAGTGGTTTGGGGTGCTATGGCGCCCCAAACCACTCACGGTCAGCCACGACCAGGTCCGACCCGAGTCGTCAGCGGTCGAACCGGCCGCTCTTGACGGCCTGCACGAATCCGGCGACGTCGACCCGCAGCGTGGGGCCCTGCGGGTCCTTGGAGTCGCGGATGCGGTCTAAGGAGCTCGCGAGTTCGACACAGGTACCGGCGTTGGCGCTGTAGCTGGATTTGCGCCAGGTCGTTTCAGCGTTCATTGCCCTTCTCCATGCTGTTGGCGATGTACCTGATCAGCTTGGCAGACTCGGCCTGGTTCATAGCCACGTCAAGAACCTTCTCTGCCGCTCGCTGGTAGGTGCGCACGTCGGAGTCTTCATGCAAGAACAACGCGGACTTGAGGTTCTCCAGGTGCACGACCGTGCCATCACCGGTCTCTATGAGGTGGAATTGTCCTTCGAGGGCCGGGTTCCAGCCAGTGCCGAAACGGAAGACCCGCAGTTCGATGTTGGGTCGTCGGGCCGTCTCGAGTAGGTACCTGAGCTGCTCGATCATCACTTTTCGGCCGCCGAGCAGCTGTCGGAGGGCGGCTTCGCCGACCAGTGCGGTGAACTGAGTGGGTCGATCGCGCGTTATCACATCGCGGCGCCCGATCCGAACGGCTATCCGCGTGGCCAGCTCACCGACTGGAACGCGTGCGTCCGTCATGACCGCGCGGATGTATTCGTTTGTCTGGAGCAGTCCGGGAATCAGCATCGGCGACGCTTCGAGAATCTTCGACGCGTTCTGCTCGAAGTCGATGAAGGCGGCCAACTGCTGGCGCTGAGCCGGAAGCGTCGTGGCGACCCAGCTCGAGTCGTCCGCTCCATAGGCCAGATCGACGATCTCCTCGTACCGGTCACCGTTGACGCCAAGCGATGTGAGAATCTGCGCAACCTGCTCGGGTTTGGGAGTGCGGTCTCCGGTCTCCCACCTCGACAGCACTCCGGGATCACGTCCGAGCTGAGCGGCGAACGCCCGCACCGTCAGGTCTCGCTCCTGCCTTGCCTGGCGTAGCGCGTTCCCCAGCGCACGGCCTTTCGGCGTCTTGGTCATGCGGGTCTCCACGGTCTCACCTGTTGCGCCCACGGTCACGACATTGTTGATGATGCCAGGCTGCGCGAAAGTTAGGAATTACCACATTGTGGCAACGGAACCGCTTGCGCTGGGAGGGCGTCTCATGCAACACGTTGGTCGATCAGGCGATCAGATCCGGCATTTCCAGTACCAGCAAGGGGCGGTGCCGGAGTGGTGTCGGTTCGCGCATATCTGTTGCGGTGCAAGCGATTCCTTGGTTTGGTCGTGGTGCCGCCAGTTTTTCCAGGCTGGCGAGGTGGAGGAGTGCTCCCCGCCAGGGGAGCCGTGCGCCGGGCTGCCGGTAGGGATACGCGAATGCACGGATTGCTTTTTGGCCGCGGAGTTTCCGGGGTTCATCAACCGACCACTGGGGGAGGGGATGATCCCGGCGCGGATCGACACACCGCGCGAGATGGCGTCCGCGATGCTGGTCCTCAGCAGGATCTAGCGGACGAAGCGCGGCGCATCCCGACCGGTGAGGTGGATACAGCGCGCCTGAGCCGACTGGCCGCCGACACCGAGCGCTTCGCCAGCGCCCTGCGCCGCTTCGGTTGGCTGGCTGCGCGGGGCTGACGGTCACATCGGCGGGTACTTGAACACTGGGATGGGTGGGACGGCGCCGAGGATTTCCTCGATCTTCGATTCGGCCAGCACGGCGATGATCTGATCCACAGTGGACGATGACATGTCCGCGAGCGCGATGTGGAAGTTGTCGTCGCCGAGTTGCTCCGCGGCCAGGACCGTGGGGAGCTGCCGGATCAGGTTCTCGGCGTCGGAGCGCTTCTTGGTCCACCACTGCTCGAAGCCGCGCAGCAGGATGCCGCCGCCCCAGATGGAGCCGTCGCTGATCGCCTGGATCATCAGGGGAACGAAGTTCGCTTCCACCTCGGTGGGTTTGTGGACCTTCCCGCTCCGCAGGTACTCGTCGGGGTTGGTTCGGGCGAGGTTGATCTCGACGCCGACTCCGACGGCGGCGGTGAAGTGGTCCACGAACGGCTCGTACAGCCGGGGCGGCAGATCGACGTGCAGCCCGACCTGGGTCCGCAGCGTGCGACCGAAGTCCGGGTTCTCGTGCACGATGACCGGCGGCCCGGACGCAACCGGCGGCTCGGGGTCCTCCCTCTCCGGCGCATCGTCAACGACGTTCAGCGACGCGACGATGTTCTTCCAGTCGTTGATGAAGTCACACATGTCGATGGGGAGTGGGACTGATTCCATGATCGTGCGAAGTTCGTCCCGCTCCGGCCGAGAGATCGGGAAGCGGCCCTGCTTCAGCATGGCCAACAGCACGTCGAGGACCTCGTAATGCTCACCGGCATGCGCTGCGCTGGACATGAACGAGTACGTCTCCTGCGGGATGCGTTCCCGCATTCCCTGGAAAAGAGAGTCCGTCCTGTTCATGAGTTCGACTTCGTTCATGATCACATTTCTCTCGGATTCTCGTGCACGCCCGGCCCGCCCTTGGGATAGCCGGTGACGATGCTGCCATTCCCGTCGAGGACGACTTCGATGAAAACACCGTCTCGGACGCCGACGGCCTTCCACTTTCCGTTCGGTTGGAGCTCCGGTGGGCTGTCGGGATCCTTCGCCACATCCTGAATCCGGTTCAGAACATCCATTCGGCTCCAGCCGGGTGGAAATTCGGACTTTCCTGGTTTCCCTGTTCCGGCGAGGTGGCCGCCAGCGTTCCTCGGAGGTGGATCACCGTCGAGGATGTGGGTCGCCCGGTCGGCGGTGACGTGCACGGATGCCGGGGCGGGGTGCGGCTCGTCCACTCCTGCCCAGGCGTCGTACGGTGCGGTGCCGAGGTGTTGTTCGAGTCCATGGTCTGCCTGATCGTAGGCCTGTCGCTCGGACTCCAGGGTGACCGCCTCGGCGTCGCGTGCCCAGGCGTGCAGCCGGTCGGCGATGCCGGTGGCCAGCAGCTGCATGGCGTCGCCACGCTCGTACTCGTACGTTGCCTTGATCTTGGGCATGATCGTCTTGATGGCCGCGTACCTGCCGATCTCGTAGCCCAGTTCAGCGAGCTCGGCGATCGAATGTTTGCGCAAGAGGCCGAGCGCGGAGAAGATGTCCAGTTCGCCCACTATCTGATGGAGCTTCGCGATGCTTGTCTGGGCGTTTCGCACCGCCTTGGACAGCACCTTGCACGATTCGCTCAGCGCACTGCATGCGGAGGTGAGCACCGGCAAGATCTCGGAGGTTCCGCAGATCTGGGACTTGGTGGCCCAGTACTGGCGGATGCTGTCGAAGACCGCACCGCGGTTGGACTCCACCAAGCCGTTGATTAGTTCATCCCCGGACCGCGAGACCTCCGTCAGGGTTTCGACGAAGCGTCTCCACTCGCCGTAGGCGAACATGAGCCCCGCCGGGTCACCGTCGGGCCAGTACTCGTAGCCCCAGTCCTCCAAGCTCTGCGCCGGGGCACCCGAACCGCTGGGGGGTGGTTCGGGGCCGGGGCTGACGGTGTCGACCGGGAGCTGCGGCAATCGTTCCGGCAGCGTAGCGCCGTGTCCGGCGGTGGAGGCTTCCTCGGAGTCGACATAATTGTTGCCGGTGTCGGTCATGCCCTGCGCGATGCCACCCAGCAGATCAGTGGCCGCGCCGAGCACCGCCCACACCGCCCGCGCTGTTTCGTCGTAGAGGGTGCGCCACGGGGCCAGCACCGGGTCGGCTCCGGCCATGCCGGCGGCGCTGCCGTGCAGGTTCCGGCTGATCCAGCTCATGTTGTCGGCCAGTTGCTGCTGGAGCCCGTGGAACGATCGCGCGGCGCGGCGCAGTTCCTCGATGGAGACGTCGACCTCGCCGCCGGGTCCGCCGGCCGAGCCTGCCGACATCGGCGCGGTGGAGGAGCCTCCCGACGACCCTGCGGGGGCGTCCCAGATCGCCAGGTTCGCCTGGTGCGCGCTGCGGTAGTTCTCGTCGATCAGCGACAGCAGGTCCGCCATGCCGTCGAGGAACTCGGTCATCTCCTCGGCTTCGCGAACCCACGTCGCCCGCGCGACCTCGAAACTGTCCGCGGCCTGCCCGGTCCAGGACGCCCGCAGCGGCCCGAGCGATCCGTCGAGATCGGCCAGCTTGGTCCGAACCTGCCCGGTGGCGTCGCGGACGCTTTCCCACGCTTCGCCGATCGCGGCGTAGCGGACAGCGAACCGGTCCATCCCGTTCCCCCTAGAACTGCAGCACCTCACGCAGTCCTAGGGCACGCGCAGTCGGTGATCAACCGATTTCGGTGAACTGTGATCAGGAAGGCCGTTCGTCGAGTTGGGCCGGGATCTCACCGGGTGGCGATGACTTGCCATGCCGTGCCGCGCAGTCGGACTCCGTTGGGCTGCTGGTGCTGGTGCATCGCCGCCGTGAGGGCGGCGCGAGCTCGTTCGGTGGCGGCCGGATCGGCGTTGCGGACCATCGCCTGGACGGGGCCCCATTCGAAGAGGAAATCGGCCGCGTCCGCCGCGTCGCGGCCCCACGTCTGCGGTGCGTCGACCGGGATTGCGGTCACGTCGGAGAAGCCCGCACCGGTCAGCACTTCGCGGATGCGTTCCGGATCGGCCAGCGACATCGGACCGGGGGCGTGCGGGGCGGCAGGCTCCGGTGCCGGTAAGTGCTCCGCCGCTGCATCCAGCACCGCCCCGAGGTCGTTGCCGCTTCGATGCCGCAGGCATACGAACGCCAGGCGTCCGCCCGGTCGTAGGGCGCGGCGGATGTTGGCGAATGCTGCGACCGGGTCGGCGAAGAACATCACTCCGAACCTGCTTATGGCCACGTCGAACCCGCCGTCCTGGAACGGGTGGACCTGGGCGTCGCCCTGTTCGAACGACACATTGGCGATTCCCGCTCGGGTCGCGGTGTTCCGTGCTCGTTGCAGCATCGGTGCCGAGAGATCGAGTCCGACCGCGTGCGCTGCTCGTGCTGCCGCCAGGCGGGTCGTTTGCCCGTTGCCGCAGCCGATGTCGAGCACTCGGTCCTGCTCGCCTATGTTCGCGGCATTCAGCAGGGGTTCGTTGAAGCCGCTGTTCACCGCGTCGTAGCGGTCTTGGTGTTCGGCCCAGTGCTCGCCTTCGTAGCCGTTCCACGCTTCGGCTTGGCCGGTGTTCACGATGGATTTCACGATTTCTCCTCGATCAACTGGTCGCCCGGACGAGCCAGACCGTGCCGCGGACCTGGACTCCCCGCGGGGTTTCGTACGGCTCGAATCCGGCGCGCACCTCGTCCCGGATTCGGTCCACAGTGGATTTCTCAACATCCTGCAGGTTGAACTGGACCGGGCCCAGCGAGCACACGAACTCGGCGGCGTCGGCCGCGTTCGTGCCCAGCGTCTCGATGGCTTCGGTCCGGTCGATGGTGGTGTCGCCGAACCCGGCTTCGGTGAGCACCTCGCGGATGCGGTCCGGGGCGACCAGGGACATCATGCCGCGCGCTGCTGGGGACGGACCGCGGAGGAATTCCGCCAGGGCCGCGGTCGCGCGGGCGTAGTCGCCGTCGGGGTTGGGGGCGGTCGGAGTGATGAACGCCAGCCGCCCGCCCGGCCGGAGGCTGCGGCGGATGTTGGCGAATCCGGCGACCGGATCGGCGAAGAACATCACGCCGCCCCGGCTGATGGCCACGTCGAACCCGCCGGCCGGGAACGGGTGGACCTGGGCGTCGCCCTGCACGAACTCGATGTTCGGGATGTCCGCCGCGTCGGCGCGGGCGCGGGCCAGCATGGGGGGTCGAGGACCTGGTGGGTCTCGCCGATCTCGGCGGCGGCGAACAACGGGCCGTTGAAATCGTCGAGCATCCCGTCGTAGCGGCTGGAGTTCTCCGCCCAGAGCTCGCCTTCCCAGCCGTTCCACGCCTCGGCCTGCTGGGTGTTGGCCACGGATCGCATCGGTGACTCCTTCCGAATTGACTAGAGTTAAACTCTAGAGAACGACTCTAGTTATAGACTCCGGTCATGAGTTCGGTCAACAAGGGCGGCAAGCGGGCCGAGAAGGCCAGGCAGACGCGGCTGCGGATGCTGCAGGCCGCCGGGGAGCTGTTCGTCGAGCGCGGTTACGGCGCGACGCCGCTGCAGGACATCGCCGACCGGGCCGGCGTCGCCGTGCAGACCATCTACTTCACCTTCCGCAACAAGCGGAACCTGCTGAAGGAGGTCGTGGACACCGCTATCGCGGGCGACGACGAGCCGATCGCGACGATGGACCGGCCGTGGTTCCGCGAGGCCCTCGAAGCCGAGACCGCGGAGGCCCAGCTGCGGGCGCACGTCGCGGGTACGCGGCCGATCATGGAGCGGGTCGCGGCGATCACCGAGGTGCTGCGCATCGCCGCCGCGACCGAACCCGAGGTCACCGAGCTGTGGCCGCAGGGACCCGACCCGCGCTACACCGTCCAGGCCGCCGCTGCCGAGGCACTCGTCGCCAAGCCGGAAGCGCGCGCCGACGTGTCCGCGGAACAGGCCGCCGACGTGCTGTTCGGGCTGCTCAGCCCCGAGCTATACCTGCTCGTGGTGCGCGACCGCGGCTGGAAGCCGGAGCAGTGGGAGCAGTGGGTTTTCGAGCTCCTGCGCACGCAGCTCTGCGGGAGCTGATCCCTGTTCGCCGGGTGCCGCAATTTCAATGAGCCTTTTTCAACCTGGTTTGTGCAGGTTGGGTGGGTGTGGCGTGTCGGTGCGTGAAAAGTAGTGAAGCTCCTGGTAGCTG
>NZ_JBWKKU010000054.1:68150-68279 GCF_056431445.1 Saccharopolyspora sp. NPDC045941 | reverse complement strand
GGGCATCCCCACCATCGACATGCCCGATGTTCCGGTGGTGCCGGTGAGCGACAAGCCCGGCCTCGGTGACCCGGATTCCGGCTATGACAGCGACATCGGCGGCCGATTCGGTGACACCGGCGGCGGGTC
>NZ_JBWKKU010000054.1:0-68054 GCF_056431445.1 Saccharopolyspora sp. NPDC045941 | reverse complement strand
GGTCCGGTGATGCGGATTCCGGATACGGCAGTGACATCGGCGGCCGATTCGGTGACACCGGCGGCGGGTCCGGTGATGCGGATTCCGGATACGGCAGTGACATCGGCGGCCGATTCGGTGACACCGGCGGCGGGTCCGGTGATGCGGATTCCGGATACGGCAGTGACATCGGCGGCCGATTCGGTGACACCGGCGGCGGGTCCGGTGATGCGGATTCCGGCTATGACAGTGACATCGGCGGCCGATTCGGTGACACCGGCGGCGGGTCCGGTGATGCGGATTCGGGCTACGGCAGCGACACCGGCTCTGCGCCTGCCGGCAGCGGCGTTTCTGCCGATGGCCCGGCCAGCATCAGCCCACTGACCACCACCGCTGCCGCGGCAGCAACGGGTGTGGGTATGGGTGTGGGGGCCGGTGGTGTGCTCGGTCAGGGTGGTGGGCCGAACCCCGCCCCCGCTGCAGCGGGCACCCCGCCACCGGGAACACCTCTGCCCGCATCGGGTGCGATGAACTCAGTCACCGAGACACCCGTGTCGGGCACTCCACCGACTGCGGGTGCTCCGGCGGCCGGTGTCGCCAATCCGGTCGCCGGGGCTCCCACGCCTGGCGCGTCATCGCCCACTGTTGACGGGCGGCCTGCCGTGGACACTCCGGCTCCGGCCGTCGATGTGCCCACGGCTGGACAGCACCCGGCCACATCCGCTGTCCCCGTCGGCAACACCGAATCCGATGCGCCCCGAACCACGCCACACACCGGCATTCCACACACGGAACTGCCCGAGACCGGCCTACCGCAGACCGGCCCAACCCCACCGATGACCGGCCTACCGCAGACCGGCTCGGCATCGGGTGGCTCGGCATCGGGCGGAACATCCTCGCTCACGCGCCCGCAGGGCAGCCCGGCGACCGTGCCCGGCATGCCACCGACGATGGCGGTGGACTCTCCCGTGCCGGACACGGCGACCACGCACGCGGGGCGGCACAGCACCGATCAGTTCCAGGACACCGAAACCGCCGTTGCGCACGAGGCACCGCGGCCGGGCGAACTCGACACCGGGGTCACGCAACCGGCGGCACAGCTCCGGTGGCCGGAAGAACCGGACGGTGACCTGCTCGAAGGCGTGCGGTCGGCGATGCGGAAGATCCGCCGGCAAGGCACCGAACCCGACAACAACCCCACAGTCACGGCACAAGACGCACGCCACGCATACGCCCAGTGGCGCCACACCCGGAACACATACCCGGAATGGACCCACCGTCCGGTACCCACACATGTCACGAGCCTGGCCGAGGAAATCGCCTGGATCGAAGCACACCGACACAACGGCCAGCACCGGCCACCTGTCCCAGGCCTGCCCGGCGGCGCACCCGCACCCACCAACCCCACCACGTCAACACCCTCTGGCAGCCAAGCCCACACCAGCGACCACGCAGACACCACGCCGATCACCCAGACCATGCAGGTGCCCGCCGACATAAAGAACGAGATCATCCAGTGGCGTCCGGGAGACGAAGGCCCGCAGACACTGAAGGAATACCTGAAGAACCTCTCCTGGAACAACGGCCAACAACTACCCCTCACCCGTAACGACGTGAGCGGCCATCTTCATCCCGACACGCAGAATCTCGTGCGGCAATGGGCACAAGGCCTGCACGGACAGAAAAGCGCCCTTGGGGTGGCGAAACTGTCCGGCCGCCTGATCTCCCGAACGACCGTGTCCAAGTTGTGGCGGCCGACGCCGTCTGTGGAGGTGCCCGCCGAGATACAGAACCAGATCATCCAGTGGCGTCCGGGAGACGAAGGCCCGCAGACACTGAAGGAATACCTGGAGAACCTCTCCTGGGACGACGGCCAACAACTACCCCTCACCACCGACCGCGCACATCGCCTTCACGTTGAGGTCACACAGGAACTCGTGCGGCAATGGGCACAAGGCCTGCACGGACAGATGAACACCCCCGGGGTGGCGAAACTGTCCGGCTACCTGATCTCCCAACCGACTGTGTCCAAGTTGTGGCGGCCGATGTCGCTGTCTGTGGAGGTGCCCGCTGAGGTAGAGACGAGCGGTGAGGTGGTCGGTGACGGCGGCTCGCTGCTGTTGCCGGGCCTGGTGTCACATGCTGCTGGTGTCGCTCAGGCCGGATTGCCGGATGACGTGCGTGACGGAATCTTCCGCGTCCTTGATGTGGACGAGACGGAGTTGCTCCACCTGGACGTGGAGCGTGTTGTGGAGTATGGGAGGCAGTTGGGCGAAGTGATCGCGGGGCTGGTTGCGAGGTGGGGGCCGGAGGTGGAGTTGCCGGACATCCGGATCACGGTCCGGGCGAATGTCCAAGGTGACAGGAGGCCGAATCCGCCGCGTGGGTCGCTGCCGGGCGCGTGGCAGCCGACGGTGAAGGAGCGGACGCAGAGCCGCATCAAAGGCTTGCTGGACCAGGGGATGAAGCACCGGCCGTCGCGTGGTGAGGGCGAGAACGGGGCCGATAGGGACGGTGAGCGCGGCGTCGGTGATGAACTCGCGGCCGTCCTGGAACGTCTGCCGGTGACCTGGTCTTGGGCGAGTCTTACAAGGAAACGCGGCCAGGATCCCGACTTGCCGCTCGTGCCCGGGTTCGACATCCGGTCTGACGGTGGCCTGTCGGGCCGGACCGCGGAGGACTATCGCAACGCCCGTTGGCTGACCGTCGGTTTTCTCCGCGGCAATGCCCATCGTCTGTCGGCCGCTGCTGAGCAGCGGCTGTTGTGGCGGCTGGAGGGCTTCGTCGGCCGGTTTGTGGCGAGTCCGCCTGATGCGCGTCCCACCCTGAACGTCGCGATTGGGAAGAACTCGCAGGGCCGTGAGGAGCGGGTCAAGGAACTACGGGACCGTGCGCTGACAGAGGTATATGAGGGGCTTCGCCCGCGGTACGGGTTGCCCTCGTTCGCCGAGCTGCGTGAACACGTGCTGATCAGCTCCCAGCCCGAAGCCAGAAACGAGCTGCGGCTCATCGAGACCTCTGCTCCAGCACCGGCTGGCAGCCGGCCGGGCACCGGTGTCCATGCCGACACCGGCATGTCCACCTGGTCACCGCAGGACACCCACACCACTGGAGGACAACGAGACGACGGCGTGGCGCCGCAACCCGCTTCCGGCCATGCCGGTAGGGGTGAGGGCGACGTAGCGGGAGGTGGTGTGCTGCCTCCGGCCGAGCAGGACGAGCCGGTGGTGGGTGGCGCCGCTGCGTGGGGTGTGGACGCTCTCATCGGCCGTTCGGCGCCGGGTGTTGTGGGTGCACAGCCCAGCGAAGAGACCGACGGCGGCTCGCTGTTCGCGGGCTCGACACCGTCGGGGTTGATCGGGTCCGACGCCGGCTCTGACGGTCTACCCGAACCGGACGTCGACGACACCGACGAGGCACAGCCGGGCGTTTCCCGGTCTGGTAGCCGGCTGGGCATCGGTGACCACGCTGATACCGGTGTGCACGAAGGGAGGTTGGAACAAGACGGTCCCTTCCCGGATGAGGTGATGCCGGAGCACTCCGAAGTCGACCCGAATGCGGCGGACTTCGACCTGACCGGCCTCGACCTCGACCTGACCAACGAGTACCTGACCGGCTTCAACCAGACTTACGGGAACCCGACCGACTTCAACCCGACCCACGAGGACCTGCCCCACGAGTACCAAAACGGTGTCGCAGATGCTGACCTGTTCGAGACTTGGGCTGACCTGTTCGAGGCTTGGGACGAAACCGCCGAAGATGCGATCGAGTCTTTCCCGGCCCCGGGATGGAACGCGACTCGCCACGCGATGCCCTGGTCCAACGACCATGGCGACCAGGTCGGCGTGTCGTTTCCCGCGTACCCGCCGGTGGCAGCCAGCCCGGACACACAGGTGTGGCCGTTGTCCACCAGGCTCGGTGACCGGACCGGCGTGCTCTCCTCGCCCGGACCCATCAATCCGGAGCCGACAGGCTGGCCGCTGGTCGACGGCAGCGGCCAACAGGCCGGGGCCGCGTTCCCCACGAACACCCCACCGCCACCCACCGAAAAACCACTGCCCAACGATACCGTTATGGATGATGCCGGTTTGGTGATGCCGGGCGCAGGTGATACCGCCAATGAGGGCAGCGGCGGCTTTAGCGGCAGGAACGAGGACATCTCCAGGCTGACCCAGCTCGCCGGGCTCGCGCTCGCGTCCAGTGAGTTCGAGGTACCGCACGCGCAACGCACAACGGCGAGGGCGTTGGGGCTGCAAATCCGCGATGTCGCAGCCGACGGGGACTGCTTCTACCAGTCGGTTGTGGATTCCGTGCCACAGGAGGAATGGGACCGACGCGGTTATGCGCGGACCGTGCCGGGATTGCGTCACGCACTCGCTGACTACCTTCTACAAGACGATAGCCACCTCTCCTATTTCGCCGCCCTCGCCAACGGCGATGACATGCAGGCCACGCTGCAGCTACAGGAAGCCGCAGCCAACATACGCAAATCCAGGACCTGGAACAACGACGGCGGTGACATCGCTCCCCAACTCGTCGCCGGCTTGCTGGACGTCAACATCAAGGTGATCGGCCCCGACGGTGTCCTGTCCACCCAGGGCACCGTCGACGACGGCACGAGGCGGACCTACTACATCGTCTACAACGGCACAAACCACTACATGGCCACCCAGCGCCTGCAAGACACCCACACCGTCGAAACCGCTGGAGAACAACGACGCGACCCTATTGCGCCGCACCCCGCACAGCACACCATCTCCCCACGAACACACACCGGGGTCACGCAACCGGCGGCACTGCTGCGGTGGCCGGCAGAACCGGACGGTGACCTGCTCGAAGGCGTGCGGTCGGCGATGCGGAAGATCCGCCGGCACGGCACCGAACCCGACAACAACCCCACAGTCACCGCACAAGACGCACGCCACGCCTACGCCCAGTGGCGCCACATCCGGAACACATACCCGGAATGGACCCACCGTCCGGTACCCACACATGTCGTGAGCCTGGCCGAGGAAGTCGCCTGGATCGAAGTATCCCTACGCAACGGCCAACACCGGCCACCTGTCCCAGGCCTGCCCGGCGACACACCCGCACCCACCAACCCCACCACGTCAACACCCTCTGGCAGCCAAGCCCACACCAGCTACCACGCAGACACCACGCCGATCACCCAGACCATGCAGGTGCCCGCCGACATAAAGAACGAGATCATCCAGTGGCGTCCGGGAGACGAAGGCCCGCAGACACTGAAGGAATACCTGAAGAACCTCTCCTGGAACAACGGCCAACAACTACCCCTCACCCGTGACGGGAGCAACCACCTTCATCCCGACACGCAGAATCTCGTGTGGCAATGGGCACAAGGCCTGCACGGACAGATGAGCGCCCCCGAGGCGGCGAAACTGTCCGGCCGCCTGATCTCCTCAACGGTCGTGTTCAAGTGGTGGCGGCCGATGTCGCCGTCTGTGGAGGTGCCCGCCGAGATACAGAACCAGATCATCCAGTGGCGTCCGGGAGACGAAGGCCCGCAGACACTGAAGGAATACCTGAAGAACCTCTCCTGGGACGACGGCCAACAACTACCCCTCACCACCGACCGCGCACATCGCCTTAACGTTGGGGTCACGCAGAATCTCGTGTGTCAATGGGCACAAGGCCTGCACGGACAGATGAGCGCCCCCGAGGCGGCGACGCTGTCCGGCCGCCTGATCTCCTCATCGGCCGTGTTCAAGTTGTGGCGGCCGATGCCGCCGTCTGTGGAGGTGCCCGCCGAGATACAGAACCAGATCATCCAGTGGCGTCCGGGAGACGAAGGCCCGCAGACACTGAAGGAATACCTGGAGAACCTCTCTTGGGACGACGGCCAACAACTACCCCTCACCACCGACCGCGCACATCGCCTTAACGGTGGGGTCACGCAGGAGCTCGTGCGGCAATGGGCACAAGGCCTGCGCGGACAGATGAACGCCCCCGGGGTGGTGAAACTGTCCGGCCGCCTGGTCAGCCTCCGCACTGTGTTCGCGTGGTGGCGGCCGGTGTCGCTGTCTGTGGAGGTGTCCGCTGAGGTAGAGACGAGCGGTGAGGTGGTCGGTGACGGTGGCTCGCTGCTGTTGCCGGGCCTGGTGTCACATGCTGCTGGTGTCGCTCAGGCCGGATTGCCGGATGACGTGCGTGACGGAATCTTCCGCGTCCTTGATGTGGACGAGACGGAGTTGCTCCACCTGGACGTGGAGCGTGTTGTGGAGTATGGGAGGCAGTTGGGCGAAGTGATCGCGGGGCTGGTTGCGAGGTGGGGGCCGGAGGTGGAGTTGCCGGACATCCGGATCACGGTTTGGACGAATGTCCAAGGTGACAGGAGGCCGAATCCGCCGCGTGGGTCGCTGCCGGGCGCGTGGCAGCCGACGGTGAAGGAGCGGACGCAGAGCCGCATCAAAGGCTTGCTGGACCAGGGGATGAAGCACCGGCCGTCGCGTGGTGAGGGCGAGAACGGGGCCGATGGGGACGGTGAGCGCGGCGTCGGTGATGAACTCGCGGCCGTCCTGGAACGTCTGCCGGTGACCTGGTCTTGGGTCAAGCTTAGTAGGAAACGCAGGAAACGCGGCGAACACCCCGACTTGCCCCTTCAGTCCAATTTCGACATCTGGTCTGCCGGTGGCCTGTCGGGCCGGACCGCGGAGGACTATCGCAACGCCCGTTGGCTGACCGTCGGTTTTCTCCCCGGCAATACCCATCGTCTGTCGGCCGCTGCTGAGCAGCGGCTGTTGTGGCGGCTGGAGGGCTTCGTCGGCCGGTTTGTGGCGAGTCCGCCTGATGCGCGTCCCACCCTGAACGTCGCGATTGGGAAGAACTCGCAGGGCCGTGAGGAGTGGGGCGGGCAACTACGGGACCGTGCGCTGACAGAGGTATATGAGGGGCTTCGCCCGCGGTACGGGTTGCCCTCGTTCGCCGAGCTGCGTGAACACGTGCTGATCAGCTCCCAGCCCGAAGCCAGAAACGAGCTGCGGCTCATCGAGACCTCTGCTCCAGCACCGGCTGGCAGCCGGCCGGGCACCGGTGACCACGCTGATACCGGTGTGCACGAAGATACGGGACAGGGCACAGCCGCTGCTGTCGTCGAGTCAGGCGCCACCACGGACACCGGCCCCGGCACCAGAGCGCAACGCAAACGCCGGGCTTCTTCCGGCAGTGACCAGCAGCCGCTCGAGCCACCGGCGAAACGGCTACGGCCGGACTCCGCCACGGCGGCCGGTGAGTCCAGAGAACAACACGGTCCCTTCCCGGATGAGCTGATGCCGGAGCACTCCGAAGTCGACCCGAACACGGCGGACTTCGACCTGACCGGCCTCGACCTCGACCTGACCAACGAGGAGCTGACCGGCTTCGACCCGACCGGCTTCGACCCGACCGACTTCAACCCGACCGACTTCAACCTGACCCACGTGGACCTGACCGGCGTGAACCCGGCCGGCTTCGACCCGACCCACGTGGACCTGACCGACCTCGACCTGGACCTGGACTTGACCGGTGTCGCGGATGCTGACCTGTTCGAGGCTTGGGACGAAACCGCCGAAGATGCGATCGAGTCTTTCCCGGCCCCGGGATGGAACGCGACTCGCCACGCGATGCCCTGGTCCAACGACCATGGCGACCAGGTCGGCGTGTCGTTTCCCGCGTACCCGCCGGTGGCAGCCAGCCCGGACACACAGGTGTGGCCGTTGTCCACCAGGCTCGGTGACCGGACCGGCGTGCTCTCCTCGCCCGGACCCATCAATCCGGAGCCGACAGGCTGGCCGCTGGTCGACGGCAGCGGCCAACAGGCCGGGGCCGCGTTCCCCACGAACACCCCACCGCCACCCACCGAAAAACCACTGCCCAACGAAACCGCCGTTGCGCACGAGGCACCGCGGCCGAGCGAACCCGACACCGGGGTCACGCAACCGGCGGCACAGCTCCGGTGGCCGGAAGAACCGGACAGTGACCTGCTCGAACACGTGCGGTCGGCGATGCGGAAGACCCGCCGGCAAGGCACCGAACCCGACAACAACCCCACAGTCACCGCACAAGACGCACGCCACGCCTACGCCCAGTGGCGCCACACCCGGAACACATACCCGGAATGGACCCACCGTCCGGTACCCACACATGTCACGAGCCTGGCCGAGGAAATCGCCTGGATCGAAGCACACCTACACAACGGCCAACACCGGCCACCTGTCCCAGGCCTGCCCGGCGGCGCACCCGCACCCACCAACCCCACCACGTCAACACCCTCTGGCAGCCAAGCCCACACCAGCTACCACGCAGACACCACGCCGATCACCCAGACCGCGCAGGATGCGATCGTGCCAAAGGCCTCCGAACTCGTGGGGGAGCGGCAGCAGGAGGTGGCCCCGCCGCAGCTAGCGGCGGAGGTGCGGGTGTTGCTGCCACACAACGTCGTCCGGGCGGAGAAAATCGACGGCCAGGGGATTCGGCGGACCGCGCAGGAAGCGCTTGAACGGGCCGGGGTGACCGAGCAACGTATCGAGCAGGTACTGCACGGGCTGTCCGACGCCGCGCTCAAGACCAATTTCACCGTCCTCAACGGCGAGGGGCTCACCGTGAGCGTCGGCCGCGGCACGGACGCAGTGGAGATCTCTGTGCACGCGCGGCTTACCGACGACACGGTTTCCGGAGGGGCACCGGAGACGGCGGCCCAGAAGCCCGGCAAGCCTGGGAAGCCGGGGAAGGGCGGCAAGAAGCCCAAAGGAAACAAGATCGAGAACTCTTCGGGCGGCTACGGCGAGGTCAAGCACGAGGCGTCCTCCCCAGGCCGCTGGGACGACGGGTACGGCTACCGCGCCAGCATCCCCGTGCCCGGCGCCTCTGTGCAGATCGCGACCAGCCTCAAGGGGCTCACCCCGCAATCGTCTTGGAAGGCCACCGACAGCTCGGAACTCCGGCACGGCTCGTCACTCAAGCCGCTGGGCGCCCGCACCACGAGTTCGCACGACCTGACGCACACCGTCACCGTGCGCCGCAACGGCCAGGAACCCGTTCAACTCAGCGGGCAGCGCGCCGGTGCGGCGACCGTGAGCACGCCGAACGTCCTGCACGGCCTGCGGCGCGTGGACACTGCGGAGCTCGGCAGCGGGTCCGCCACCGGGTTTGAAGCCTGGCTGAACGGCGAGCACGCATCCGCGCGGCCCGGCGAGTCGGTCTACCTGTGCGGCAGCCAGGCGCTGTTCGACAGCGCCAAGGCTCTCGTGCACCGGCACGATGACTGGGCTGGCAAGGCCGACGAGATCGGCTCGTCGCTGCGCAACACTCTGCGGGGCATGGTCGGCAGCGCCAATCTCAGCCAACGCGGGCCGGAACTGCTGTCCGGCGGCACCATTACCGAGAAGCTGGAGATCCGGGACGGGACCGGGAAGACCCGCACCGCGACCTTCGAGCTCAAGGTCCGCCAGGGTCAGTCGCACGCCCTGCTCACCGATGAGGAAGTCCTGGCGGGTGACACGAAGTTCACCACCAAGTTCGGCCGCAAGGACGGCCGCGAGATGCAGGCCACAGTGGAACAGCCGGTTGGTCTCGGCGGCCGGTTGGGTCTCGCCAAGAGCATCTACGACGACGGTGCCAATAGCCTCGACGCGCGTGTCTCGGCGCAGGGCAAGCTGACCTCGCAGGAAGAGCACAGCGAGACCCTCGGCGACGACCTGCGCATCGAACTCGAGTGGGAGCACCAGGGCAAGTTGCGCGGCGTCAGCGCGGACCTGACCTACGACCTGCGGGTCACGTTCGATGACGGGGTGGTGGAGGACACCTCACACGACATGGAGGACGGCGTTACCAAGTGGCGCGCGCTCGCCCCGGCACGCACGGACTCGGACGCGACCTCGCCGACGCAGTTCGATGGGGAGCCGTTCCCACCGCAGAAGGTCCTCGGCGCCGCCGAAACCCGATTCTCCAACGTTGCCGCGGTCAACGCAGCACTGCGCGAGATGCTGCCTGCGGGGGTGCTGCAGCCCGAGGGCGGGACCGCCGAAGCGCACATGGCCGACAACGAGGTGATGCTGAACGACTTCGTGTCGGACCGTGGGTTCAGCAGCCATTCCCCGGATCTCAACGGGCCGGGTCTGCCGCTGGTGTTCACCAAGGCCACCTACGCCGACACGTCCCGCCCGGACGAGCTCGTCGGCGTGGTCATCCAGGCCGTTCCGCGTGGCTCCCAACCGCGCGGAGGGTACGGCACCTTCGACTCCGGCACGGCCGAGGCCGAGGCTGCTGCCGGGCGTGTGCCGGGCGCCGGGCTGAAGGGCGAGCTGACCGGCAGCACGAAGGTGGAGCACAGCAGTTCGGTCAAGACTGGCAAGACCCTCGGCGGCGGTGCCGGCCTGCGCGGGCGCGCCGAAGCATGGGGGCAGTTGAACCTCAACGTCCAACGCGCGGACAAGTACAACACCGTGGAGTCCACACTGGACTCATCTGGTGGAGTTGGGCGCGGCCAGGGCTGGAAGTCCTCCGACGTCGGCGCGCACCCGAAGCAGGTCGACTACCTGATCACCGTGCTGGACAACGATGGCGTGCTCGAGCAGCGGACCGTCCGAGGCGGCCCGGCGACCACCTTCGTCGGTGGGGCACTCCCCATCGGCGACCGGCCCGCGGACGCGAACAGCGCAGGTGCCAACGCTACCGGCGAGGGCAACGCTTCCGCCTTCCACGAGGTCGAGCACGACACACCGCGTCGGCCGGAGGGCTGGAAGCCGGCCGCGCTGCCCGACTACTACGTGGTGCACGGCCTGGACCTGCCCGTCGTCAGCGGTCACGAGCTCACCAGCCGGCTGCTCGGCGACTTCGGCGACAACAACGTCATCGCCGCGCACCAGGTGCATTCCTTCGCTGGTCCGGAAGAGGTCGCCACCCACTTCGACAGCGTCACCACCGGCACCTACGAGGGCGTGGTGCACCGCTACGCAGAGGGCATGTTCCTGTCCGCTGAGGAGCGGCTCGGCGACATCAAGCAGCACACGGTGCTGAGCAACGCGCGCCTGAACGGGCCACCGCAGAATGTCGAGCTGAACTTCATCAGCAAGGTCAGCGGCGCCACCGGACACAGCACCACCAAATTCAGCGGCGGCGGCTGGACCCAGCGCGTCCGGTTCGGCGGGCAGAGCAACGGCGACGGCGCCAGGATCATGCCGATGGTCAGCCACTCGGCCCCGCAGTCGGCATCGAAGGGGCGGTCGGTCAGCCAGGAGTTCGAGCACACCACGACCACGACTTACAAGGGCCTCGCCTACCTGGTCACCTACGACAGCAGCACGCTGTACAGCGGCAGTGAGGCCGAACACGGCGCGAACCCGTTGGGCGACGCCGTCGGGAACACGCGGCACCTCGAAGCCCACAAGAAGGGCTCGGTCCAGCTCTGGGTGCCGGCTGGCGAGATCGGCCGGCTCGGGCTGGGGCCGGACGCGAAGACCACCCCGGCCACGGGCGACGGTTCGGGCTGGGAGCCGACCGCGTTCGTCGACGACGGGCACGCCTCGGCGACTGTCCGGCCCGAAGTCACCGGGCGCCTGGTCAGCGGCATCAAGGAGCTCCTCGGCAGCGTCCCGCAGCAGAACGTGCCGCGCACCGCCGGCCAGCAGTTCACCGACTACCTGACCAAGCTCGCGCTCGGAACGGCCGAGCCGCGCGCCAGCCGGGACCTGTGGAGGCAGAGCGTCCGTGACGTCGCCCCGCGCGGCTTGCAGGCGCTGTTGAAGGACTTGCGCGGACCAGGCAAGCGGTGGTCCACCACGATGTTGGGGCCGCTCGGCACGATCGATGTCACGCTGACTTTGAAGGGGCGGCAAGGCCCCGGCCGGTTCGACGGGGTCGAATCCGGGTGGAGCGAGAAGCACGAGATCAAGACGACCTCCGAGGACGCCGTCACCACGAAGAGCGGTCAACAGCGCCGGGTCCAGCCGATGCTCGGCGCACGACAGTCGGGGGATGGTTCGCGGCAACCGGTGGCGTTCATCGGGCAGGGCGCCGCCGCCCAGAAGTCGTCCGCCAAGCTCGTCGAGACCGCCAGTGAGGAAAGCACCCGGACGTACTCGTTCGAGAGCGACTTCGTGATTTTCGAACACGACCTGGACCTCGTACTTACGGTGGCCAAGACCGCGCACGCCAACCGCGCGCCGCGGACCCTGACCCTGGGCCTCGCCGACCTGGTGACCCCGGCGAGCACCAGTAGGACGCTCCCGCTGCCGGCGTTGCCCGGCGTGGTGCGTACCCGCGTACCCATCGGCGAGCTCGCTCCCACCGAGTACCAGCCGCAGCGGATCGACACGCTGCCCGAGATGAGCCACGCGAAGGCGAACTCGGACGAGATGCACAAGGTCCTCCAGCGGTTCCTCGCGCCCCCGGCCGAGCAGGCCGAAGACACCGCGCCGCCGGTGCCGCTGGGCGCGACCTGGACCCGGCACGCCATCCTGACCGGCACCACCACGAGCGCGCTCTCGGCACAGCTGCCGGACGCTATGCGTGAAGGCGGCTACCGACTCGACGGCCTCGACCACGACAGCCACGCCGCCGACCTCACGCGGAACCCGCTGGAGTCCCTGGTCTTTCATGCCTACCTGGACGATGCGCACGTCACACCGACCGCGGACTCGGCAGGACTGACGACCAAGGGCTCCACCACAACCAGCATCAAGGAGGAGCACAAGGAAGGGCCGGTCCTCAAGCCCAGCGCCCGCGTCCGGCAGGTCCCGCAGGCCACGATCGGCGGACCGGAGTACTCCTGGCAGCAGACTTCGGCTGCGAAGTCGAAGTTCAAGGACGCCAAACCGGAGCAGAAGTCCAGCGGCGAGACCTACCTGGTGAGCGCCATGGCGAATTGGACGATCGAGCCCAACTACCGGGAGGGTGCGCCTGAGGGTTGGAACAAGCCGCTCCACGTCAGGGACAAGGTCTTCGTGCATACCGACGAGGCCGGTCTGCGCAAGATGGGGCTGCGGCCGCCGCGTCCTGAGAATCTCGCCTGGCGACGTACCCCGGTACGGGAGGCGTCGTGGTTCACCCCGCTGCCGAACCCGCTGAAGCCCACCGACTGGGAGCACCTGCGGAACGCGCTCCCGGATGGCTCGGCGGACTTCGAGATCAGCGGTGCCAAGATGTCCAGCCGCCCCGACGATGTCGTGGACCGCGTCGTAATGGTCAATTACGACTGGCGGCGTTTCGAGGTCAACGGGCGCGGGGTTCAGGAGTTCACGTTCAAGGCGCACCTGAAGAAAGATGAATTCCTGGCGCCGGCGCGGAACAGCGCGGAGCGTGAGCTGCGGCTCGCTGAGGAAGCCGACGCCGATGCCGCCGTCGCCGATGCCACCGTCGCGGTCCGGCGTCTCCAACTGCAACTGGATTCGTCGCCAGACAACGCCGACGCGCTGGCCCGCGCGCAGGCCGACGTCGATGCTGCTCGGCGTCGGGCCGACGAGCAGCGGGAGAAGGCCTATGCGGCCGGCGTGGAGCTGGATCAGCGGCGGCAGCTGGTCGACGATGTCAAGCGGCGTGCCGCCGGTGCGGTGGACGAGGTGTTCAACCAGGGCTACCGGATGCCGCGTTCCGGCGACCAGTTCCACATTCGGCTCGAGTTCGTCGATGACCCGACGCAGGCGCATCAATCGATCCATCTCCACACAGATCCGGGTGCGCGTTCAGACCAGCTCAGCTGGAACCCGTACACCGCCGACGACTTCGAGTTTGCCCACGAGCTCGGACACTGGCTGGGCCTTCCCGACGAGTACCGCCAGTTGGGGGCCTACCAGCTGGGCCGGCGGCAGGCCGCAGACGGTGTGTGGCTGCCGGAGTACACAGTCCGGACGCACCTGAACACCGATTCGACCGTGGGCCAGCTGCGAGAAGAAGCACGCACCCACGAGCGGTGGGCCGCCGAAGCCGAGGCGGACGCGGCGCGCGAACCGCATGATGCGAGGCTGCAGGACGAGGCGCAGCAGTTGCGGGCGGAGGCGGATGAGTGGAAGCAGCGGCTCGCGGAGGCCGAGCGGGAGATTGATGAGCTGAAGGAACGCGCGACCGGCGCGGCCTCGGGGTTGTTCGATCCCGAGCGGATGCACCCGGATTCGGGGTTCTTCGTCAACCTGCAATTCACCGACATCTCGTCGGACTCGCATTTCCGCGTCGATCTCATGGAGAAGGCGCCCGGCAAGCCGAGAGCCTGGGATACCCGGACCGGCGCGTTCAACCTCGCCGACGCGGTTGGTCGCCACCTCGGGTTGGAACCCGAATTCCTCCAGGCGCTGCGCCAGGACCAGGCCCGCAACATCCAGGCGCGCCCGAAGGCCGACGACCGGCTGGTGTTCAACCGGGCCGACCCGCCGATGCCCACCGACACCACGACAGGCCGGCCGCATCGCCCGCAGAACTCCTACATCGACGATGACGGGCTGATGGGCACCCACCAGCGGACGTTCCTGCCACGCCACCTGTGGCGGATCGAGGAGATTGCGATCTCGCAGGGGCTGCGCCCGGACGTGGCGGTGCCGGGCCCGGAGCGCTGGGCGCGGACGCTGGATTACTTGTTGTCGCGGGATTCGGTCAACAAGGAGGCGGTGCTGAACGAGCTGGCGGCGCTGCGCGGGGACCCTGCGGCGGTCCAAGAGGTGCGGGCGGCGTTCCTGGCGAACGCCGGGGACACGCTGGACACGGTCCTGCGCATGGTGCTCGGCGAGGACGGTTATCAGGAGGCTGTGCAGCAGCTGGAGCCGCGAGACAACTCGGCTGCCGACGCGGACACCGAGAACCTCCGCGAAGTCGCGCAGGCGGATTCGCGTCCGTCCGAGCGGGTGGACGTGCCCGCGTCCGACCGGGCGGCGGCGGCCGATTCCGAGCCGAATCGGCCCGAAGAGCGGGCCGTTGCACCGCAGGACGCTTCGGCGCTCGCCTCCTCCGAGCCCCCACTCTCGCCGTCTTTAATCGCCGAGGTGGGGTTCGAACTGGAGCTGCCGGGTGTAAGGGTCCCGTTCTCCTCCCGGGGTGAGGTTCTGCTCGAGGGTGTCGGGTGGCGACTGGAAACCGACGATGTCGCGGGTTCCGATCGTTCCGATCTCGAGTTCGTGTTGTCCCCCATGTCGAGCATGCGCGAGATCGAGGATGCGATCCGGGATATCGTGGGCGTGATCGGCGCGATGCGAGAACTCGCGTTGGCCGGCCAGCCGTTCTCACTATCGCAGGTGGCGAGTGGATCTGCGCGAGAGGCGCATCTCCGCAGGGACACACCCGTCATCGTCGAGGACATCCGGTTCCAAGCCCGTATGCAGGCGACCTACGGCATCGGTCTGAAAGACCTCCACGAGGTCATCGACGAACTCTTGACGACCAGACAAGCGACGACGATTCATCAGTCTGCGGACCGGATCCGGCGGCTCTACGAGCAGAAATCCCCTGACTCACTGTCGGAGGATTCCCGTGGGTTCGTGGAGCTGCTTGCCATGTACCTCGAACGTGCCGGAGCGGAAACGTTCGGTAACGGCGATGTAAAATTCAGATTCCGGTTGAACAGCCGAAGCGACTTCGTGTCCGTCTACGAGAAGTTGCTCACCGACGCCGACCGGGAGCAGGTGCGCAGGCTGCTCCTTGCGGAGCCGGATCAGGATGTTCCGGATTTCATGGCGGCACTGGGCCGCCGGGCATCGGATCTGGTCTTCGCAAAGCCGTACGACACCGAGGAGGAGAATACGAAATCGGCCGGGCCGCGGATTGTCGACTGGCTGGGTTCGATCGTGAAAGGCCGGAACGAGGGAGCGTTCAAGAAGGACCTGCTGTCGCCTCCCTCGGGTTACCCGCTGCACAGCGGCAACCTGGACGTCGACTACGGCATGGGCGCGATGGGTGTGGACGAGGTGAACAGGTTGATCCTGTTCGAGGTCCGCGGCGCTCCTTACCGCCCGACTGACCTGCCGTTGAACGGGAGGGCGTTCCACGCCGTAGCCGAGGAGTACAGGAGGGCCGCGCAGCGCAACGGTTCCCTGGCGCCCGTTCGGACGACCAACTCGCCGGCGGCGCACGCTGTCCAAATCACTGACCGGCTCAACAACGTGTGGCAGGACCTTTCCAACGTTCACGGCAATGTCACCAGGCTGGGCGAAGGCCTGACGGACAGGGCCTGGCGGTTGTTCTCCAACTCCACCATGTCCTCGATGAAGGAGATCGACCAGATCGAGAAAGGGGCGTTGCCTGAGGGAACGGAAGGCCTCCGTCCCCGGCTCGGCGAGATGGGGAGCGTTCTTCGGGCGCTGCGGGACATTCACGACGCCGCTCAGGTCGCGTCGCACATGCCGGCCTTCGAAGTGGCCCTTCGGGAATTCGAAATGGCGCTGTGGGACGCCGAGAACCGCCTGGGACCGTACGTCGACCATGCCGACCGGCCCGACGCCGTGCAGCGGCTGGAGTGTCGCGGCAACTCGGCAAACTCGGCCGCCGACGCGGACACCGAGAACCTCCGCGAAGTTGCGCAGGCGGACTCGCACCCGACCGAGCGGGTGGACGTGCCCGCGTCCGACCGGGCAGCGGCGAACGATTCCGAGTCGGATTCGTCGGTCGGCGACAGGTCGGTTCCCGACGCGCCCGTGAACGACGGCACGCGCTGGCCGGACGGCGAGGAGCCCCTGGCGGAGAGCCGAGCCAGGCGGCGCACCGAGCTGCTAACGGCCGAACCGATGATGCGGAAGGACGAAATCGACGCGGCAGCGGACCGGGTGCTGCGGGACGTTGAGGAGTCCGTGCGCTCGGAGCGGTCCGAGCCGGCCCCGTTGCTCGGCGAGGATTACTTCGGTCTGCTGGACCCATTGGTCCGGTCGGATCTGCTGGCCGAAGTGGACCTCGCCCAGCTGGGAACCGACAAGTTGGACGCGCTGTTCGACGCGGTCGACCTCACGCACGACGCCCCTGCCGTGATCAAGCCCGAGGACCTCGCATCTGCCCCCGACAAGGTGATCACCGTCCACCGCCCCGAGGGGACGCGCTCGGAGTGGGCGCCGGGCGATGTCAAGCCGCTGGACGCCGACCTGGAAATGCCCTCGCTGCTGCACACGATCTGGTTCGGCAGCCCGGTTGTGTCCTCGGGGAAGTCAGCGGAAGTCTGGGAGAACTTCGGCGAGGCCGCGTCGAAGCACGCTGGCACTTCAGTGCTGTGGACCGACATCCCGCGCACGGAGTTCCACGCCGCCCGGGCCGCCGCTGCACCCACCGACGGTTCTCCGGATCCGCACGCCGGGGTGCGCGAGATGATCGAGTGGGCCCGCAAGAACCGAGTGCGCCTGGTCGATATCAACGAGATCTTCCACGCCGAGTTTCCCATGCGGCTGTCCCCGTATTTCCGAAGCCAGCTGCTGAAGTTGTCCGGGCCGGGATGGGCGGGTGCCAGCGACATCGCCCGGATTGAGATCCTTCGCGCGTTCGGCGGTACTTACACGGATGGGGACAATTTCGTCCGCAGCACGTCACTCGCGCAGGAGGTTGTCCGCAGGGCGGAAGCGTGGGCAATGTTGACAACGAGCGTGCGCAAGCTCGGCAATTCGGCGTACGCGATGCCGCGTAACCACCCCGTGGCGGACGTCATGCTGCAGCTCATGGGCAAGAAATTCGCCCTGCCCCAAGGGGAGCTGTTCACGCGGCTCAAAGACGTTCCCAAGGAACAGTTCGACTGGCCGATGATGCGGGCTCGCCGCAACTCGCTGATGTGGCGGACGGGACCGGACATGTTGTCCGAGGTGCTGACTGCTCTCGGATACCGAGCTTGGGGTGACCTGCCGATGGTGCCTGCGGTGGCCCCGATGTCCGCGGCCACGTGGCTGAGTGAACCGACCAGCGGTGCGGAGCTGATCAGTGATCCGGCTGCGACCGCCGAACTCACCCGGAAGGTCGTGCAGACGCTGGTGCGCGACCTCCATAACCGTGACGGGGACCTGCACCTCACGACAATTGCCCCGGCGCTCGCACGGCACGCTGACCCCGACGTCGTGCTGACGGCCGCGATTCGGTTCCTTGCCTCGCGTCCCGAGCTGGCCGGGCTGGTCCGCACGGTGACCGACACCGTCTGGCGGGACGGCGAGTACCACGAGGTGCACAAGCCCGAGCCCGTGCGCGAGCTGCTCACCGTGGCCTCCGACGGGCACCGGGAAGTGATCGCGGAGGTCGTGAAACCGGCGGAGCTGCGCACTGGGGGCGACCTCGCGACGCTTGGCGAGGGCGACCCGCCAGCCCCAGCGAAGTCCGAAGTCGACTGGTCAGCGGCGCTGACCGACTCGATGGAGATGGGTGGCGCCGCCACCCGGTCCGGCGAGCCGGTCACCGAAGCGTTCGGGCCCGCCGAGCAGACCCCCGATGAACGATTCAGCGCGTCGCGGACGGATACCACCCCCGGGGAAGCCGCCGAGCGGAGCGAGCCCGCGGCGGCGGTGCAGGACGGCGACGGAGCTGAAAGGGACGGGGACAGCGAGGAGAACAGCTCTGGCGCGGAGGTGACCGAGCACCCCGAAAACACCGACCCGGCCGGGAACGAGGCTCTCTCCCGGCGTGATCTGCCGCGCTACCTGCGCGGGAACCGCGGACTCGGTGCCGCGAGGCAGCTCACCGCCACCCAGGGCGCCGACCGGATCGTTTCCGCCGCCCAGAGCCTGCTGACCAAGACACCGTCCGCCGAGGACATTCACGACCTGCGGCACGCCGTGGCGAACGAGTTCGAGTCGTTCCTCGGCGGCGGCCGGGAGCTGAAAGTGGGGGGGAAACGCCTCCTGGTCAGGGCCGAGCTGGAGTGGGCGGAGGCCACTTCCATCGAGGCGGACCTCTCGACACCCTCCGGGGCGACCTCGCACGCGAGCGGCGACGGTGCCGCCACGTCCAGTGGTCGTACCCCGATGTCGCGGTGGTTCTTCTTCGTCCCGGCAGTTCCGGGTCTGTTCCTGTTGGGTGGAGTCAATGCGCCGACCGCCGCTGCGACGTCTCGCAGCAGCTCACGGAAGCACGTGCACAGCGAGCAGAACCGGGTCGCGCTTCCGGACAGCACCGATAGCGAGTCCGGCTACCGGGGGATGCGTGCGGTGCGCGCGCCGGCCACGTTTTTCATCTCGCGGCTTGACAGCGAGGGGAACCCGACCCTGCCGCAGGTGCAGGTCGGCCGGGCCTTGGGCGACCAGACTCCGGTCACGGTCGAACTCGGTGTGCCCGTCGGCATGGCAGGGGCGGGACGCCGGGTGCCAGTGCCCGCGCAGCTGCCCCACTGGGCACCGGAGCACGCCGAAGTCCGCACCGACGTGCAGGGCCGGTACAAGAACAAGCCGCTGCTCGTACCCAGCCGCCGCTCGCTGCCCTGGAGCAAGCGGCCGGGCGATATCCGGCGGAACACCATGTTCGACCAGGTCGCCACCTACGTCGGCAAGCTGGGCGAGGACGCCCTCGCCACCATCCGGAAGTTCGTCAGCCCCGGCAACATCAAGCAGCATCTGCCGGAGATGACGGTGACCCCGGACCAGGCCGATGCGGGCCTAGGCTGGGTGTCCGCGGACGCGTTGCTGCCGGGTGGCAACCCGATCAAGCGGATCGTGCGCAGCAGGGGCCAGCGGCTGCAGATGCGCGTCGTCATCCGACAGGTCGCCTACGACCAGACCATCGACGGCGCGAGGTTCGAGAAGACCACTTCGGACACGGCCACCGCCAGCGACGCCAACTCGACGAGCGTCAGCGGGGATGGTTCGCTCGCCGGCGGGCCCGGTTTCGATGTCGGAATGGTCTCGGCCGGTGGCGGCCCATCCGTGGGTGGTGGGTACGGGACCAGCCACGAACAGGGCTACGAGCGTGGCACCGGGACGGAGACGACCCGAACCCACACTGGCGCGGCGACGCGCTTCCACACCGTTGGTGACCTGGAGATCCGCAAGCCGGGGCATCCGCCGATCATTTTCCGCGCAGCGGTGCGCGGCTACCACCTGGCGGAGGCGGCAGAGGCTTCGCGGCACGGCATCGACGCTGCCACAGCGGCGGACGAGGCACCCACCCGAAGGGCAGTGGAGGACACTGCGGCCTGCGCGGCGATGCAGCTCAGCGAAGCGAACGGGCGGCTGGCAAGGATCATGGAAGACTCGGCGGCGAAGCTGCCCGGCCACAAGCGGTGGAAGTGGCGGGACGCCAGATTCGTCACAGAGTTCGACGATCCGCCCCTGGACAAGGGCATTTCCGCCAAGGACGAGCGGAAGCTGGCCCGGGGCGAGGAGATCCGCGGCGGGATTTCTCCCGCGGAGCTGGCCCGCCGCGCGCCGGACATGCTCACCGACCGGCCGCTGGTGCTGGACCTCGAACCGGAACCCGGGCGGGGCCACGACTACCATGCATCGTTCGAGGTGACGGCGAGCCTGGAGGGCGGCCTGGTCGACCTCGGGCCGACCGACAGCACCGTCACGGGTGAGAAGATCTCCGAGTCGGAAGGCGGCACGTTCGCCAAGAGGCGGAACTGGACGCTCAGCGGCGGCGGCGTCGCCCGCGTGTACGTGGCCCTGCGCGGCACGGGCTTGCTGACCGCATCCAGCAAGGTCACCTACAACCGGTCCGAGTCGTCCGGGATGGGGCAGGACACCAAGCTCTCCGGCGGCGGCGTGCGCGGATCGGAACTGGACGCCGATGGCAAGGTCCGGCCCGAGCCGATGCGGCGGTACCGGGCGACGATCAAGCTCACCGTGTCCGGGCACCACTGGAACCAGCACAACGAGCTGGTCCGCGGCATCAGCGTCGGTAAGCCCGGCAAGCACGCGCCAGAGCGGCCTTCGCTGGACATCGTGGACTCCGCGGCCGCCGCCGAAGGGCGCGAGCCGGGAACGGTCACCGTGGACGTGGTCCTCGAACTGCCCGCCTCGCACGGAGAGCTGCGCCCGGACGTGCAGCCGGTCAACCGCACAGAGCTGGCAGACGTCTCGATCAACCGCAGCGATGAGCTCCGCCGCGGCGCGTCCCGCGAGCTCGACTGGGCGCAAGTCGTGTCGTTCCACGGGCTGGAGCACGTGAGGGAGGCGGTGCGGCGGGTGCTGGTGCGGGCATCCGGCGATCCGATCTGGAAGTTCGAGGACGGGCAGAACTCCGGCCTGATCGACCGTGCGATCTCGCAGGAAGCGCTGACCGGTGACCCGCGTGCGTTCAACCGCCCGACCCGGATCAGCGGGCTCTTCTGGCATCGCAGGCGGGCCGACGCGCACGCCGAGGGCGCGGTGTCCTACATGCTGCGCAACCCGGAGATCCTCCAGACCGTCTGGCAGCAGCCGGAGCAGTCGATCACCGGCGGCAGCACTACCAGTACGGAGAAGGGCGGGGCCTGGACCTGGGCCAACGCCACCGAACCGGCGTACCTGCCGACCAGCACCAACGAGATCCACACTCCGGGCACGGTCACCCACGGGTTGGGGCTGCTCCTGCACGAGCTGAGCCTCTGGGTGAGCAGCTGGGGACACAAGAAGGGTCACAGCACCGCCGTTTCCAACACCGTCTCGGTGGCCCCGGAGCCCCGCAAGATGTATTTGATCTCCGCCTCGGTGGAGGCCACGGTGGCGGGGGAGACGTGGAGCCGGGGCAAGCTGGACCGCTGGAATGTGTTCAAGCCGGAGAAGGTAAACCGGGCTGCCGAGCGCTTCGAGCTGCCGCGCGCGGCGAAGGTCTTGGTCACTCCCGAGCAGCTGGACGAGATCCGGAACAGGCAGGCGGAGGAGGACGCGCGGCGCGCTGGCGAGGCCGGCAGGGAAGTACCGTCTGCCGTGCCTGAGGCGGAACTCGCGCACGATGGCGATGTGCTCAGCCCGGTGCCGGAGGGGCAGAACATCGGCGCCCCGAAGTGGGCCGACGGCGTCATCGAACCGATCGACCTCACCAACCGCCTCGCGCCGCTGCGGGAACAATTGGTGCAGCGCCTCGGCGAGGAGCAGGCCAACCGACTGCTGCCACCCTCGCCGTTGGGGACCGAGCACAGCACGCACGACAACTACCGCGAGGCGGAGCGCTACCTGTCGCAGTTCCAGGCATCGCTGGGCGACCTGGAAGGCGGCGGCACCAGCACCCCGCTGCGGTTGCAGGACCGGTTGATCGGCGAGACCTACGAACTGCGGGTCAGCGCGGAGAAGCTGGGCGAGGCGAAGCCGGAGGGCATCACGCACGCCGAGATGGCGAAGGTCTCCAGGACCACGCGGACCGCCAGCACCGCCAGCAAGTTCTCCAGGGTGGTGGCCGAGGCGTTTACCCTCCTCGCGCCGGCCGCCATGTTCCAGAACGACTCCGCCGCCGCGCACGCCGAGACGACGCCCGGCAAGCACGGCGCGCCCTACGGCAACTTCGGCTTCGGGTTGGGGCACATCTTCGAGTGGCTCAAGCAGACCCGGGAGACCACGGGCGAGCGGACGGCCGAGCACGTGCACACCGAGACGGTGAAGGGCGCGCTCGCCCAGCACCGCACCGAGATGCTCTTCGACGTGCGCATCGAGCGACACGGCGAGCGCATCGCGGCGGCGCCGGACACCCGCGAGGTCACCACGATCACCCCGATCGAGGACACCACGGCCGTCGGCACCCGGGGTGGAACCGGCGAGGGGCACACCACCAAGCGATCCGCAGAGGATGCGACTGAGCAGGTGCTTCTGAAGTGGCATGCCGCGGAGCCCACGGAGACGCTGCCGGACGACCCCGCCAAGTTCCGGGTGATCGACTTCAGGGGCGACGTCGATGCCCTGGTCGGCCAAGTGGAGCAAGGCATCAGGGACGCGGGCGGCACGGTCGACTCGCACACCAGCCGGATGCTGCGCGCCGAGCTCACTCGGAGCCGGGTGGCCGCGCTGCAGAACGCGCCCGGACCGGAGGGGGCGGCGCTGGAACTGCCGCCGGGCCTCGGGCTGAAGGTGACCGCGCACTCCAAGCTCACCGGCCACGGCGAACTCGAGGGCGTGAGCACGCGAATCGAGATGGACGGGTCGAAGACGACGACCGGCAGCAAGGCGACCGAGGTCACCTCGGGCAGCGGCAACACCCTCGCCGCGATGCCCTACATCGCCGGTGGTGTCCCGCAAAACCCCGAACACGGCCACTACCCGCAGCGGCAGCCCTTCGGCTCAGCGGGCGACTGGGCGCTACCGATGGAGCCGCTCGGTTCTCGGGAGGCCGAACACGAGCACCACGTCAGTAACGAGTTCGGTGGGCCCGAACTGCCGGGCACCACCCGGCCCGGACCCGTCGAGACGCACACGGCAGTGCCGACGCACCGGCTGCCCGCGATCACGGAGGGCGTGGACGTGGTGCCGTTGCCGGGCGGGCAGCCGGTGACGTCGGACATGGTGCGAAGCCTGGCCGATCCCGCTGCCGAGCGGATCGTGCTGCTTTCGCCGCAGGACCCGGAGACGCAGCCGGCGAGTTTCGCCGAAAGCGGCGCGAAATTGGCCTCCGACCTGGGCAAGGAAGTCGTTGCCCTGGTTGGCAACGGCCGTGGCCGCAACCAGTGGCGTGCCTTCCCGCCGGACGGGTTGCGGTCCCAGGTGGTTCCGGCGGACGGGATGGCCGACGTCCCGGCCACGTCCGTGGTGCCCGACCGCTCCGAGCGGCGCGGCGCGACCACGACGGAGAACGAGGGTTCGCCCGGACCGTCCTACGAGTCGTGGCGGCAGCAGTACGACCGGCTGTCAACGTGGGCGGAGAAGGGGAAGGTCGCTGATGTGCCCCTGCCGCTCGCCCGGGCGATCGCGCACCAGGCCGGCGTCAAGCACCTGAGCCTTGGGCCGGAGGATGCCGACGCCCGGGCGCAGTACGAGCGGGATCTCGCCATGATCGATCGGGTTCGCCGGGAGCAGGGCGATCGGGCGGCCCTGGAGTTCGCCCGCGGGTTGAAGGAGTTCACCGGTAGGTATCCGGAACCGGCGGGTGGCCTGCTGGGTGGTGTGAAGTACGACCTGCTCGTGCCCGAGGACCGGGACCGGGGAATCGTGGAGGTGCAGCCCGGTGAGGTGTTCCGCTTCCTCGACACCGAGCCGAACGTGGCGCTCGCGAACGGGCTCGTGCCCAAGGAACCCGACAAGGTCCGGCCCTTGGAGACGCACGTCGGGTCCACCGGACGCACCCAGTTCGTCTCCACGACCTACGATTCCGAACTCAACTACAAGCAACGGCCGTACCGCTACAAGATCGTGCCGTCGGAGACGGGCATCGACGTGGCCGAGACCTTCCAGCGATGGGGTGTCAACTACTCCTTCGGATGGGAGAAGGAGGTCGCCTTCACGGGAGCGATCCCGCCGGCGGACATCGTCGAGATCCGGAACAACAAGACCGGGGAAGTGGTCTGGCACCGTCCGCCCGGTCCGTCCTACGAGTCGTGGCGGCAGCAGTACGACCGGCTGTCAACGTGGGCGGAGAAGGGGAAGGTCGCTGATGTGCCCCTGCCGCTCGCCCGGGCGATCGCGCACCAGGCCGGCGTCAAGCACCTGAGCCTTGGGCCGGAGGATGCCGACGCCCGGGCGCAGTACGAGCGGGATCTCGCCATGATCGATCGGGTTCGCCGGGAGCAGGGCGATCGGGCGGCCCTGGAGTTCGCCCGCGGGTTGAAGGAGTTCACCGGTAGGTATCCGGAACCGGCGGGTGGCCTGCTGGGTGGTGTGAAGTACGACCTGCTCGTGCCCGAGGACCGGGACCGGGGAATCGTGGAGGTGCAGCCCGGTGAGGTGTTCCGCTTCCTCGACACCGAGCCGGACGTGGCGCTCGCGAACAGATACCACGTCGGCACCGACGATGCGCTGCCCCAGAACAGCGCCGCCGCACAAGAAGACGTGCAGGCGCCCACGAATCGCGGTAAGAAGTTCACGCCCCATTCCCTGGCCGTCAAGTACGACATGGGCACCGAGGAGGCAGGCCGCGTGGTCAGGGCTGCCGCACGAGCCGCTGTGGAAGCGGACAAGAAGCCCAACACGGACGGCGTCACCAGCACGTGGTCGCACGGCGCTGGGTTCCGGTTCGTCATCGAGCCGACCTCCCGAGTCGGCCTGAAGCGCACTGTCGTGACGGACGTGGACTTCAGGCCGGGAGACGGGTTCGTGGTCCGCCGTTCGGACCGGTCCGACCGGTTGCCCGAGCCGCTGATCGACGCGGCCCGTGACTTCGCCAAGCGGGATGCGGAGTGGTCGGCCGCCCGCGGCCGGCGCCGCGCCGCCGACCCGCACGGGCTGGGTGACCGCGCCGCCGACCTGGGTGGCTCGCGGATGGAGGAGGAATTCGCCTTCCGCAACGCCACCGAGGCCGAGCACGCCGCGGCATCGGCCTGGTGGCAGGCGAAGCGGGTCTACGAGCAGGAACTCGCGCACGCGCGGCAGGCCCCGGGCCTGTCAGGCGCCGAGCCCGCCGCGCGGGTGGTGTTCCCCACCGACGCCGACCGGCTCCCGTTGGCGGAGCGCAGCAAGCTGTACCCGTTCGTGCGGGAGACGCTGGCGGCGCTCGAGGCCGGTGAGTCGCCAAAGGTGCGGTACCGGGTGCACGGCGACGTTGACTCCCGTCGGGCGGGCAGCGATTTCGCTGCCACGGCCCGCGAACTCGATGTTGTGATCAGACTTCTCCAGTCGACGACGCCAGACCACCAGCGGTTCCGCAGAGACGCATTCGGCCTTGACCCCGAGAGGTCGCCCGCGCCGCACTACGTTCGCTCCGAAGGCCCGACTGAGGTGGAGATCTGGCTCGAGCCCGCCGAGCCCACCCAAGGCGACACAGCGCAGAACTCCCGAGGCCGGTCGGACAACGCAGCACCGCCGCAGCGGCGGGCACCCGAGGACCGTCGGCTCGGCGAGGACAACGAGCCGGTGGTGCGCTCCAGCACCGGAGACCGCGTGGCCGGTCGGGAACGGCAGGAAGCGCCGAGACACTCGACGGGATCCGAGGACCCCGCCCGGCAGCTGCGCAACACCACCGACGGGTCCCCGCGCTTGGACTCCGAAGCGGAGTCGACGAACACCGAGACTGGTGGGACACCGCGGTCCGAACGCCGTAACGACGATGGGGACCAACAGGATTCCACCCGGTTGTCCCCCCGCGAACCGGCCGACGCGGGCACCGTGCGGTCGGACTCGGCCGAAACGGTCCAGCCGATCCGCACCGACCAGTCCACATCGGATGCTTCGGACTCCGGCCCGCACCGGGACGGGGCCCAGCAACCTCGCGAAGACCAGGTTCTCAGCGAGCGGGAACAGTCCGAGCAGTCAAACTCCGCCGACGTGCAGCGCAACCCGGTGACGATTTCCGAGGACTTGGGCAAGTCCGACCACGTTCTGCTTCCGTCAGCGCCGTCCACATCGGGTCTTGACTCCACAGATCGGCAGAACCGGGTGCCGAAGACGACTCACGTAGGCTTGCCCGACAAGGATTTGCGGATTCCCGACGACGCGGACGAGGCGGCGGCCACCCGGCAGGAAGCCGCCCGAATCAAGGCCAACCTCAAGAGCGACTTCGGCATCGGCCTGGACTCCGCCTTCGGTGTCACCGCGATCCGCGGAAGCAACCCAGGAGTCGACCCCAAGATTTTGGACAAGGTCGGGAAGCGCCCGTGGAACATCCAAGAGCTGCAGGGCATCGAATCCGCGCTGGAGCACTATCGCCCAATCCTCGGGGAGAACCGGGTGAACTCCAGCCGCGCCCACGCGGCGCAGGAGGTCACGAGCATCGGCGCGGTGAAGTTCGGCCTGGAGAACAAGAGGTTCAACTACACCATGGGCGGCGAGTACATCGCCTCTCACCGGACGCTCATTGTCTACGGCCCGGCATTGCTGGCCAAGGATTTCGGTGGCTCGCGCGAGATTGAGGGCCTTGTGGTGCACGAAATCGCCCACGGCGTCCTCAAGTACGCGCTGCCCGAGTTCACGGAGAAGTTCGGCACCTGGAATGCCGACGGCAAGCCGAAGCTCGCCGACGGTGCTGAGCCGCCCAACGCCGGTGCCAAGACCGCGACGGAAGACTTCGAGTCCTCCATCAAGTCCTACCTGCTCAGCAAGGACGCCTTCGCGCAACGGTCGCCAAAACACGCCGCCGCCATCGACAATCTCGCCGAACAACACCCCGACCACTTCGTCAAGCGGGAAGGCGAACTGTCCGGCAAGGCGGCTAAACGCATCGCCAAGGAACTCAAGGACGAACTACCTGCTTTCAACGAAGCCACCAGTACGTGGACGGCGGACAACTTCCCCAACTTCGCCGGCGAGTGGCCCATCACCCGCTACGGCGCGACCAACCCCAGCGAGGACCTCGCCGAGACTGCCAAGTACTACTTCCTCGACAATGCCAAACTCCGTGAACGGGCACCGCAACGTGCAGCGTTCTTCGATGAGCTCATCAGTGCATGGACAGCGCACGAGAAGAAGGGGAAAACGGAACGTAAGGACGAGCTCACGGCCGGGCAGGTCGGAGACGACCTGCCCGCCTACCCGCGGGACCAGCTGGCGCTGGACCCGGAGCACCCCCGCGGACGAGGCGATCCAGCGGCAATCGTCGAGGATTCGACCGCAGCCGATACGGCGCCCCGCGTTCTGCTTCCATCGGAGTTGTTGCGGGGCGGGGTGATCTCGCAGGCGTCCCGGTTGTTGCCCAGTGAAGGTGTGTGGGCGGGCGCCGACATCGGCGTCGACGAGAGCCTGATCAGCAACATCGTCGACAAGATGCCGCTGAACGATGGGCAGCGCGACGAGCTGCGGCAGCAGCTGACCGACTATGCGAGCCTGCGTGGTGAGGCTGGCCTGCTGCAGACGCTTTCCGGTGGCAGGACGTTCCGGGTCACGATCGATGATGAACCCAAGGCCGTGTTCCTGCGGCTGGACCGGCACGTGATCCGGCCGGTGAACCTGACCGCGGAGGCGTTCCAGGCCCTGCCGGTGCAGCGAAGCAAGCAGGAGACGGCTCCGAAGCTGAGTGCCAGCAGCACGATTTCCCGTCGGCTCAAGACCACACCTGTGGTGGGGTTCTTCGACGCGGCGGTCGATGCGGTGTCGACGACGGTGAACCTGCGGGTCCTGCCGTTTGTCAGCTGGGGTGGGGATCGCTCGCGCACGACGTCGGGGAAGCAGTGGACGGTGCGGGAGCGCACGGCGAAGCTGGGGGCATTCCGCAGGATCTTCGACGTGAACTTCAACTTGCACTGGGAGATCGACGGACAGTCGCCGGGAGGCGACCGCTTCGACCCGACGGTTCGGCTGGTGTACCCGGACTCGATGCTGGAGAATTCACCGGCCACATTGGACCTGGTTTCGCTCTCCTCCCGGGACGCGGTGGAGTCGGCGGCGAATGCCGCGCCGCGGAATGCGGTCGCGATGCCGTTGGAAGTGCAGCAGTTGATCGCGCACATTGATACCTATGCCAACATCGGCGGTCTGCACCGCAACGTCATGGCCGGGCTGCCGGACTGGGTGCGCCGGGATGCCACGCTGAACAACAACGTTTCCGCGAGCCTCGATTCCGCGCTGCTGGTGGAGGAAACCGCCGAGGGCCTGGTGCATGGCGTGGACATCGCCCACCGCACGGTCTACCCGAAGGCGCTGTCGCGGCCATCCCGGGACTGGTCGAAGCATCCCGAGGTCACCGTGCAGATCGAGCCGAAGCTGGTGGGCTTCGAGCGGATCGGCGGGATCCGCAAGGACGTCGGCAGTGGCGAGACCTGGCGGCGCACGAAGGACGGCCAGCTGGCCAAGAGCGTGCGCTCCACCGGCGAGGGCGGGCTGCGGCTGCGTATTCTTCCGCAGCTGGGCAAGGTCGAGGTGGATGGGCACAAGAGCCCGTTGCGGATCGGACCGCTGGCGCAGATGTCGGTGTCGTCCACGCGCCAGGAGTCCTACACGGGTAGGTCGGGCGGCAAGTCCAAGGACAAGTCCATCGAGCGGGACGGCATGCAGCGGTACCGCATCGACCTGTCCCTCGGTGGGCAGTTCACGGCGCGCCCGGGTGGAAAGGGCACGCCTGCGCCGACGACGGTCGACGACAGCCCCGGTTCCGTGTACGTGTGGGTCCGCGCGGACGACGTGGCCGAGTTCGAGGATGTGCTCAACCACGCGCTGAACCCGCACGCCGAGGGACCGGTTCCGGGTGGGTCGAGGGACACCGGCCTATCCGACCTGGTGGAGCGTGAGCGGGTCCGCGCTGTTCTCGACGGCGACGGCATGTTCAAGGACCCGGTCACGTTGCGCGACGGCGGGCGGCTCCGTGAGGAGGCCATGCAGCACATACAGCAACGCTTGGCCGCTGACGGGGTCGAGCTGAGCGATGCGCAGTGGGCGGGCGTGTCTAAGCAGCTGAGCGGGCTCGGCCCGCACAAGCTGCTGGCCAAGTTCGACGGCATCACCGGTGAGGGCGCCCACCCGCACCGCAGCGAGGTCACCGCTGGCGACCGGAAGTTCACCTTCTACATCACGGGCGATCTCGGCGAGGTCACCGGCCGTCGTGGACTGGCAGAGGATGCGAACTTCAGCGCGACCCGTTCGCGGGGCTCGGGCTGGCAGACCAAGGTGAAGGGCTCATTCGGCTGGGGCGCGTCCGTCAGCTTCTGGGCTCGCGCGACGGCCCGGCCCGACGGCTACGGTGCTTCCACCTACCTGGGCGGGGTCATCGGCGCGGGGGGCAAGGGAGACCGGGGAGTCGGCGGCGGGCACGGCAGCAGCGCCGAATCGGAACTGCGGGTGAAGTACACCGGCAAGGCCGACCGGGTGTCCCGCGCGGTCGACCTCCGCATGAGTGTCCACGAAACCCGGCAGCGGGCCCGGGGACTGGGGAGCACGCTGGAGGGCAGCGCACAGACGCACTTCGTGGTTCCGGCGGAGGTGGACTACCGGGTCGCCCGGTTCCTGTTGGACGCCGACCGGAGCCGCACCGCTGCAGACCAGGTGGGTGAGCTCACGGAAGCCACCCGGGCTGACATGCGCGACGCGGCGGTCGTGTTGGTCGACGACCTCTACAACAGGGCCAACCAGGCGTTCCGGGACGTGCAGATCGCGGCGGCGCGGGCGGCGAAGGACGGCAAGTACGAGCGGGCGCGGTTGCGGCTGGCGGAATCGTGGGACACGGCTGGCGCGGTGGTCGCCGACTTCTACGACCGCGCCGGTGACAAGGTCCAGGAGAAGTGGCGGGAGGCCACGGGCCGGGAGAACGAGCCGGCATCGCCCCGGCAGCGGGAAACGCGCGACCACGGCCCGCAGTACGTGATGGACCTCGACCGGGACTGGTGGCAGACCCGGCTGGCGGGAATGTTCCACGGCACACAGGTGCGCGATGAGGGTGGCCGTCGGGGACTGTTGTTCGACCGGATGCAGCGCGGTGGCGTTGAGCTGCAGGTGCACAACGAGCGTTCGCTCGGGCCGGTGGAGGGCGGCGCGCAGTGGGAGAACGTCACCAGGTCCGAGCTGTCGGTCTCGCAAGAGCACAGCAAGGGCGTTGCCGCCGAGACATCGGCGCAGTTCATCTGGGGTGTCGGTGACGCGACGGCCGGCTTCGGGATGCGCGTCTCCGGGGGCCACGAGGACTCCCTGACCGGCACGGCGAAGACGAGTTCGGCCCGCAAGACACGGTTGGAGCTGTTCACCGGGGACCTGGTGCTGAAGGTCCAGGCGGATGCCTGGCAGGAGCTGTCGGGCCAGCCCAACCGGAAATGGGATCCAATCAGCCCTTTCCCCACCGGTGCGAGCACCGAGACCGTGGATGTGGTCATCCCGGGCGGGCTGCTGTACGTCAAGCCTGAATCCGTGAAGGGCGGCCCGGCCGGGGAAACGCCGGCGGGCGTGCCGTTGCCCGATGACCTGCCGTTGCTGCGCGACCTGGGCAAGGGCCTCGACAAGAGCGTCACGGTCACCAGATTCACCGTAGATCAGGACCGGACGCCGGGCCCGGAGAAGCTGTCGGAGCGGGCGATCCGGGCGTTCGCACACGCCGCCCCAGAGTTGTTCCCCAAGTGGGATCCCGATTCGGGCGCGCCGGCACCACTGTTCGATGCGACGCAGGCGCTGCGACAGCTCGACGAGGAGGCGGGCGTTCGCCAGCTGCTCAACGGCAAGTGGGAGCGGACCCTGTTCCGCTCCCAGTGGTTCGGCACGAACTACTACACGTTCACCGCACGTGCCAAGCAGGTGCGGGGCGGCGCCGAGCGTGTTTTCCAGGGCGACGGGGAGACTTCCGGTTACTCGGAGGTCAAGGGCACGCGGGGGCTCGGCGAGAACAGTTCCCGTGGTGCCAGCGGGGGAGTGGGCTTCGGTCTGAGCGTGGAGATACCGGGCGAGCTCACGGCTCTGCCGGACACCACCACGCTGCTGCCCAGCGCGCCGCTGGGCACGTCCACCGAGAGCGGCAGCGACCAGTCCACCGGCGTCGACGGCTTCCGGCAGGACCGCGTGGGGACCGGCGATCAGGCGGCAGTGCGGGCGCCAGTGGAGGTGGAGTTCACAGTCCACAAGTTCAAGGCACCGCCGCTGCTGCTATCGACCATCACCGAGGGCAAGGCGGGCCCGTCCAGCTACAAGCACGAGAAGCGGCGGGAAGTCTCCTTGCCGCGCGAGCTGAAGACGGTGCGGGGCACCGTGGACCTGGCCGCGCCGGAATTCCTCTTGCGCGAACGCCAAGGCGCCGGGACCGGCGGAGTACAGAGCGACATCACCGAAGAAGCGCGCCGCGCGTCGTCGTTCCAGCTCGCCAAGGCGATCGAGGATGACCAACTCGCGGAGAAGGTGGTGGAGCGCATGGCCAATTCCTCGGGCCATCCTGACCTCATCCGCCGCTGGTTCGGCCCCGGCACTCCACACCGGGCCAAGCTCGACGCGCTGTTCTCCCCGTCGATGGTGGTCCCGAACCTCGGCAACGAGAAACAGTTCCTTGCCGAGGATGGCTACAGCACCGAGTTCCGGATCCAGGACAAGGCCGTGGCGGAGTCCTGGCAGATCCAGTTGCGTCCGCGGCTTATCGACCCGGGCTTCAAGTACGAGTGGGTAGAGACGGAGCACAGGACCAAGCACGGCGAGGCCCATTCCGAAAGCAACGCCGACACTCATGACAGAAGCGGCAACGCCGGGATGGGCTTTGCGGTGTTTGGCAGCACCGCCGCCACGTACGGAGGCCTCGAACTCGGAAGCGGGCGCAGCCATTCCAGCTCCGAGGGCATGTCCAACGCCACCCAGCTGGAACACATCGCCAGGTCCAGGAACCTCACGTGGCGCCGCTACGACGCGGTTCCGATGTACGACGTCGTCATCCGTTCCAAGCGGCACTTCGCATCGAACTGGACCGAACGCGGCCACCTGAAGGGCGACGAAGCACTGGTCGGAGGGAAGGTCGACTTCGACGTCACGAAGTCCGAAGCCGCCCCCTTCGATCACGCCACTGTGCCGCAGGGCACCGACGGAACGCGGCAGACGCTGCCGACGACCCCGGGAGAACCGGAGAGTTCAGTCAGGCCGCGGGAGCCCGAGACTCAGATCACCCGTGAGGTCGCCGCGGTGTCGTTGGCGAACGACCGTGGCGAGCAGGTCGGTGCGGCCTGGCTGCTGGCCGCCGGCGAGCAGTCGGCCGAGCCCACCGCTGTCGAGCAGGCGCCGGATGTTCCTGGTCCGTTGGCGGATGCTGCCGACGCCGCGTCGGCAGCGCCGTCTGATGTGGATGTTCCGTTCGTGCGCGGTTCGGTTCGGGTGGGTGCAGGTTTTCCCGGCAGGGGTAGGGCCAGGACGACGGATCCGGTGTTGATGAATCGGCTCGGCGGTGCCGGTGAACTGATGCGAATCAGAGGTTTCTGGGACCGTGTGCGGGGTTCGGTTCAGCGGGCCGAGCCACGGGTGGATGACAATGCCCGGTTGCCGGATGATGGTTCGATCACGACGGCCGACCCCGGCTCGCGGTCTGGTTCCGCGGTGTCCGGTCCGGACAGTCCCACATCTCTCGCTGATGCGAACAGGTCCGGTACCTGGCCTGGGCGCGTCGACCCTCGTGATCTCAAATCGTCCACAGTGGATATCGATCGGAACGAGCCGGCAGGTGCTGGCGTGTTCGGGGCGCCGCAACCGTCTGTGGCGGATCGGTCGTTTGCGAGCTACGACCAGGTCGCGCACGGGCTGCCCGAGCTGGAGCTGTCTGAGGCGGCGGTGCGGGCGAAGGTGGCGCAGTATGCCGCGCTGGCCTCTGGTGGCACGCTTGAACACCGGGCACTCCCAGCGGCTACGCGCACGCAGTTCGAGGCGTTGAACGACGTGCTTGCCGAGCGCTATGACCAGGCCATCAAGCAGCGAGTGCGCGCGTTCGCCAACGAGGCGTTGCTGGCCGCGAGCCTGGTGCCGACGCGAGAGGAGTCCAGGCGCTCGAAGCGTTCCGGCCATGGCGTCGAGGTGGATCGCCGGGCGATCCAGCCGATCTCGCCGGCCCGGCTCACCCAATTGCTCGACGAGATACGCAGCATCGTCGCTGTTGGCGGTGATCCATTTACGCTGTCCTCTTCGCCGTTGCACGGTCTGGCGATCCCGGCGGGCGCGGCGTTGCCGGTGCGCTTGGCCATGCTCGGACTCGTGAATCTCGGCACCGAGAGCAGAGCGGCTGTGCTCGCCGGGCCGCTGTTCACCGCGCTGCTGGCGAACCCGGCGGTGCTCACCGAGTCACTCTTCGCGGCCACCGGCCATGAGGAGCAGTACTTCCTGAACACCTGCGTGGCCGCGGCCGTCGATGTGAGTGTTCGCAACCGAGTGCCGACCATCGCGGCGTTGCTTGACCTCGGCCGTTCGGTGGCGGACATGACCAACGACGAGTTGCTCAGTACGCCGCCGGACGTCCGGGCCCAGGCTGACCGGCTCTTCGGTCGATCGCTAGACGACATGGTCCGCACGCGGGTTGCGAACGCGAGAAGCGAGTTCGCCGCCATCGAACGACGCGCCATGGAACTAGTCGGCTCGGACCAGACCGCGCCGTCGGTGCGCACGGAATGGCGTGACCTCAGCGAGCGCTGGGGCCGGTCTATGCAGAAGCTCGCGGGTGCCAGCCGCGAGAGCGATACGGTGCCGGTACTCACCCGCAAGGTGCTCAAAGACCACTGGCGCGCGAGTGCGGTGCTGATGTCGCCACTCGCCCTGGACCGCGGCAGCCGCAGGCTCCTCGGCGTCGACGGGCCGGCCTATGTCGCCAAGTTCCAAGAGAGGCTGGCACCCGATCCAGACGGGAACCCGTTCGGAGGCAACGGCATTTTCGCTGAATGGGGCCGCTTCGGTGTCGCGCTGGCACCGAGACTGGCGTCATCTGTGCAGCGCGCGAACTTCTGGCAACGGCTCGCACATCGCGGCGGAGTCGCGGTCGCCACCCCGGGTCACATGGTCTACCTAAACGCGGCCACTGTGGACGAGCGTCCTGTGTTCGTGATGAACGATGCGATGAAGTCGTACCCGACGATGCTGACGCCCGAACAGTTCGCCGCCTGGGCGACGAAGATGGGCGCCAACCTGAGCTCGGCATCCTTGCCCGTGCTCGCTGACGACAAGCATGCCAATGCCGGGCAGCCGCGACTCAACGCGCAAGACCGGCTCGTGCGGATGCCCCTCCAGTACGGGTCCGGTCAGTACGCCGGGACGTCCTTCCCGACGGAGGCGAGTCGGCAGGAGCGGCGTCCGAGCGGCATGTCTTCAGACGGTGTGTCGTCGGTGTTCGATTCGGTGCTGGGCGGAGGGCCGCGTGAGTCGGACACGACGGTCGGGACCGATCCCGACCCTGCTGCGGACATTGCGGGCCGGACCACCAGCAGCCTTAACAGGTTCGGTGTCGATCCGGGTGAACTGGACGCCGTGGCACTCGTCGAGGTCGACGTGGATAAGGTCGACATCTTCGGCCCGGCTTGGCGGACGTCGCGCGAGCCGCTGTACCGGTACGACGATCGCCACCCGAAACAGTTGTTCGCCGAGGGTTTCCGGCCGCTCGACCTGCGCAACTACGACCTGATGAGCAGGATCGTCGCAGACGCGCCCAGCATGTACGTGTCCTCGACTAGCGATCCGAAGCTGCACGTCAATCCGTTGAGCGGCGGATCGTACGCAGGCCGGTTCCGCTACGTGATCGACGCACCTGGCGGCATCGTCGTCAACGACACCATGCTCGCGTACTCGGAGCTCTGCGAGCACGAGAAAGAGGTCGCGTTCGCGGGCGGCATCAAGCCCCGGTTCATCAAGGGAGCGCACGCGGTCAACGCCGACGGCAGCCTCGGCGCCTACTACCCCAACCCCGCTTTCCGGCCTGAAACCGACGTCGAGGCGGGATCGAACCCAGAGTGGGCACCGGTGAGGACCAAGTCGGCGCCCGCGCGGGCCATCTCCACCGCGCGTGATGGTGGTCGCCCGGCGCAGCGGCGCCCTCGCCGTGACGACGACAGCCCGGGACCAGAGCGCCCGGCGCGGAGGCGGCGTCTCGCGCCGTACGGAGAGTCGGCCGAGTCCTCCTCGCACTCGTCCGGAGGCGTCCTCGTCTCCTCCGACGACGCACAGCTGAGCCGATGGAACACAGTGCACGACGCCATGCCGTCGCGGGCCACCGAGGGCGAACCCGAGCCGTTCTACGTGTTCGTCACAGCCCGAGATGGCGGCTTCGACAACGACGGCGATCTGCTCACCGGCGCGGCGCTCGCCCGGTCGCTCGCCCTCCACGACCACTACCGGGCCGCGCTGGCCGCGGAGCCGCACGTACCGGTGACGGTGGTCATCGACGATCCGACCCGCTCCATCGACTCATCCTCGGCGCTGAGAGAGTTCGCGGACACGTTGCGCGGCAACGGTTCCTACCGCGAGGTGACCGTCGCGGATCGACTCGTGGCCGACCTGCCGCACGAGGGCGGGTTCCACCGCGTTTCTCGCCTCCGCCCGGACGACGTCGACTGGCTACCACTGGTCGATGCGCGGAACAAGACCTACGGCGTCGGGTTCCCCGCAACCGTAGGTTCCAGGCAGGCCCTCGAATACTTCGAGCAGTACTCCACCGCCGCGGCCAGGAGGCTCCTGGCAGAGAAGGAGGTCGTCGACGAAGACGCGGCCGCATCCTTGCACAGTGTCGGCAGCCTTGGCACCACCGATACCGGAGACAGTGATAACGAGGGCTATGGACACGAGGTCATCGCGCCTTGGTCGGGGTCACTCGAGCAGGGTCGGGTTGAACCGCTGCGGTTGATGCTCGAGGCCAAGGCGGGTAGGTACGTCGTCATGCTCACGCAGGGCGAGCGGCAGGTCAGGGTCGACGGCGTGGAAGTCATCGCGCTGGCCCTCGCGACGGACGTGTTCAGACAAGCTCTCCAGAACCGGGTGCGGCCGTCGGTCGTCATCGCGACCGAGGAGCTTACGAAGGGCGACGGCCTGAACTCGAACACGGCAATCGCGGCGCTGAACCGCCTCGCCGGCCCCTGGCACGGGTTCTCCTACGCCGGCTCGGTGGCGATGGACGGGCTGGGGCACCTGCGGGTGCCGCCGGGGGAGCGGTTCACCGAGTCGCCGTTGGCCCTCGCCGACGTCGCGCACGTTGCCACCGGCTCGGTCTTCGGCTTCCCCTCGGACGCCGACCACGCCGGCCGGCTCGAGCGGTTCGCGGCAGCGTTCGACCAAGGAACTGCGTCCGTCGACGGTCCGTGGGGCGAGCAAAGACCGATTTTCGTCTCGCTCGACGGCGCCGAGCGTCATGCCGACGTGCGGCTGACCAACGGACAGATCGCCGAAGCCGAGGGCACACAGGTCGGTCGACTGTTGCTGGAGCACCCCGGTTTCCGCGCCCTGCTGGAGAATGAGCGGGACCGGCCGGTTGTGCTCGTGTCCGCTCATGGCGGGGCGCGCAGGAATTTCGGCGGGCTCGGCTTCGACATCGCGGGCACGTGGCGCGAAGCGGGTTTCTTCCCGACGGTCTACGCCCTCACCGGTGGCGGCGTGATCGAACCAGGTGGCATCGCGCTCGCCGACGGCTCCGCGTTCACGGAGGTCTCGAATTGGCGCGCAGGCGATCTGAAGATCACCACGATGTCCGACGCCAAGTCCGAGATCAAGTTCTACGTCTTGCACTCGCCCGACGACGACGGCTTCGTCCCCCGGCTTCAGAACTGGCTCGACAGCGCCGGTGACGCCACCGTCAGCTCCTACGTCGACTCGTTGGGGGAGCGCCACGACACGCCGTGGGATCCGGAAGTACCACCGGGTTTCGTCGTGGCGCAGTCCTCGGGGAACGGCTTCCGCGCGCTTCGACGAGACGGTAAGGCCGTCACACTGTCCGTCACCGAGGGGGCCCAGGCCCTGCGCGACGACGATAAGCTTCGGTGGGTGCTGGGCGAGACGGGCGAGGTCCCGCTGGTGCTGGCCGTCGTCGGCCCACCGGTCGATCTCGACGCCTTCGCGGTGGGCATGGTTCCCGGTGGTTTCTCGCGCGAGATGTTCGAACCGATCGAGATCTCGTTCGACTTGCCCGGCACGCTGCGTGTCGATGACGGTTTCCAGACCGTCTCAGCGATAACACCCGACCCCGGCGACCTCGTCAGCTACCCGCACATGCGGCTGGACGGCATCGTGCACGGCCAGTACTTTCCGACCGGCGATCTCGACGCGCCGATGGACGAGCTCAACGGCCTGCGTTACGTCGGTGACGCCCAGCGGACCTACATCAGGCAGGTACCCGCATCGGAGAGTCTCGTGGGAACGGGTTTCTCTCGCCGGAGATCGCCGTGGGCAGGAAAGGACCCGTGGATCGTCGACGGACACGGTACTGCGGACGACGGATTGTCCTTCGCAATGGCCACCGGACGGCCACACGTTCGCGGTGACGTCCTGGAGCTCATCGGGCCGGACGCGGCGCGGGCGATCTATGGCAGCGAGATCTTCCGGCAGGCAGGCGGCAGCGACCGGGTCCTGTTGGGGCACTGCGAGACCAACAAGGTCAGCGTCGTCCTGCCCGGCGGCGTCACGCAGGCCCAATTGGTCAAGCAGGCGTGGGAACAGGACTTTGGCGCGGTCACCATGTTCGGTGCTACCGAGGAGACCCAGCTCAGCGCTGCGGGAACGCGGACCGTGTTGAACGGTGGCTACTACTTGGAGGTCGGCCTCCCCGGTGCGTCGGTGCAAGAGGAGTCGGCGACGTCGCCCGTGGGCAGGCGCGAGGCCCTGTCCTCGGGCGACCCGTCGTTGCGGATGGGCGGTGCCACCTCCCGTGCGGTGGCCGCAGGTGTGCCGTACACATCCAGCAAGGAGCTGCTGGCGAAGCCCGATGAGATGTCGGTGCCGGATGACAACACTGGAAATGGGATCGCCCGTCGGCAAGGTGAGATCACGAAGGCTGCCGCTGTCGATGCCGCGGTGGAGCTAAGAGGCCGCGACCGGCCCGCACCCGCTGTTCCCGCAGCTGTCCAGGTGGTGCAGCGGTACGGGCTGCTGCACTTTCCGGCGGGCACCGCCTCGCCCATAGCCGAGGGTCTCGGCGATGTCGACGACGCGCTCAACGCCTACGTGCGGGTCGACGACCAAGGCCAGGTCACCTCATCGCAGCTGCCCGTGCCGCACTACTCGCCGGACTCGGTCGTCCTTGTCATCGACGATGCGAACCCCGGCACCCTGCGCGACGTGATCGGCTCCGAGTTGATGCGCGGACTCGCGGCGCGTGACCAGCAGGCACCGGTTGTGCTAGTCGGGTTGGCAGCGTCCGACAACATCGCGGCGCAGGTCGCCGAGCTGCTTCAGCAGGCGGGACACGCGCGCATGCTCGTGTTCGCGAACGGCCCCTCCGGGGTGCGGACCGAGGACGGGAAGTACTGGGTCCGCGCGGACACCGAGTTCGCGACCTTGCGCACGGAGTTCGGAGAGATCGACGTCAACGCCACGCTCGACATCGCCTCGCCTTTCCCGGACCAGCTGGAGATCACGTTCCCCGGCGGGGTGCGCGCGGAGTACGTGACGGGGTTCCAGCACCTCGACGGCGACAGCCCGCAGGGGGAGGTGCTGCCGATGCTGGCGGAGCCCGTCACCGTGTCGGTTCTGGGGGCGCCGACCGACCAACCTGCGCCCGATCGCAGGCGCGCACGCGCCGACGCGGACGAGCCGGACGTCGGGGAGCCGGTGGCGAAGCGACCTCGGACGTCGGGTGTGGACGGTGATCCGCTGAGGCAGCTCGCTGACGAGCTTGCGCTTATCCACCGGCACCTCGCAGCGTTGCCGGACGGGTTCCGCCCCGACCTGCGGACTCAGGCGGCGCTGTTCGACGACCAGGCGCGAGCGAACCTGACCGAGACCCCCGGCCGGCTGGCGGCCGTTCGCGAGCTGGTCGCTCAACTGCGGGAGGCCCGGCTTGAGCAGATGACGCAGATCCACGACATCGCGCTGAGTGAGTCCACCGGCGGTGGCAATCCGCTGACCTTCTTCGAGGACGGTGTGCCCGGCGGCGTCACGAGCAAACCGGATGCTTGGTTCGGCTTCGAGATCGAGTTCCAGATGTTCGGCCAGGAGTATCCCGAGGTGGTCAAGACACTGGGTCGACGGCTTGGGGCCAAGGGCTACGTCGACTTCGATTTTCTCCTCACCGAACTCAATCGCAGTGAGGGCGAGGAAGGCCAGGACGTTCCGGCGGTCAGCGGCATGGACGGGCGGAGCTGGTACTACCCGACGCGCGGAGAGAGCATGCGCGACGCGGTCGCAGTGGCGGGGAGGATGCCGCGCTACGACGGCGCGGAGATCGTCGCCGCCACGCTGACGCCCAACGCGGACACCGTCGAGGTGTGGCTCGGCGACCCCGTTCCGTTCGCCCATTTCGCGAAGGCGTTGAGGAAGCGCCAGGTGACGGCGGACGCGGAGGAAACCGTCGAGCTGGACGAGACTCCCCGACTGGTGCTCGCGGTGTCCGGTGGCACGCGCGGACTCGACCTCGACGAGGTCGACGAGGACAGCGAGCACGACGACGAGGTCGACGAGGACAGCGAGCACGACGACGAGGACGACGCGGACGGCGAGCTCAGCGAGGAAGACCTCCAGCTGCCCTTCGGTAAGTCGGTGCTCACCTACCTCGATAGCCCAGTGCTGGTGACCGGGGGACAGGTGTGGCTCACCGATGACAACCGCATCGAGTCGGACTCCGAATGGATCGAGCTGCGTCCTGGGGCGCTACCGTTCCGGACGGGGGCTACCGAGGTCGAGGAAGCGTTGCGCCGCGCTCGTGCCGAGGCGTTCGCGGGTCCGAACGAGCGGTCATCGTCGGACAAGTGGCTGATGGTCGTGGAAAAGGCGCACAAGTGGGGCGTCGAGGTGGTTTCACCGGTCATGCCCGGCGACCCCGCGACGTGGGCGGAACTGAAGAGGGTGCTCAAGGCGATCCGGGCGCACCGCGCCGCCAACGGCGAGCGGCCCGACGCGTCCACCACTGGTGGGCACGTGAATTTCAGTTTCACGGACCAGCTCGAGTTCTCCCACTACGGCTGGCTGGCGCGGTTGAACAAGGCATTCGAGACGGTGCTCTACCGGCTGGGCAACCACTACGGCGCGGGCGCGCCGCACCGAAACCTGTGGGCGGTCGGCCCAAACCCGTTGCCGCTCCACCCAGCCGAGATCGACTCGGTCGACGACGTGCGCGAGTTGAACGAAAGCAGGAACGAAGCCATCAACTTCCTGCACGTCGAGGGCGAGGCCGATGACAGGGTGGAGTTCCGGTTCTGGGCGGGCAGCTTGGATCCGGCGGTGTGGCAGGTGCATGCCGAGCTGTCGGCCGCAATGGCGCTCGCAGCCAAAGATCCGTCGATCCATCGACGGCTGGACGCGCTCATGGCTGAACCCAGGCTGCTGGGGCCGGTGCCGTCGCCCGCCGATCGGGACGGCGCGCTGAATGAGTTGCTGGACTTCCTTGAACTACTGCCCCTCAGTCCGGCCGCGCATGAGCAGGCCGTCCGGCTCTTCGCCTGGACCGGCTGGTGGTCGCCGCAGCGAAACGATATGCACCTGCGCACACAGATGCTCAGCGGCCCCGGTGGGCGAAACTGGTATTACCCGACGCTCGGAGAGGGTGTGCCCGACGCGATCGCGACGGTCGGGAGAATGCCCCGGTACGACGGCGTGGAAGTCGTCGCCGCCACGCTGACCGCCGGTGTGGATACAGTCGAGATGTGGTACGGAGAAGCTGTCGCGTTCACCGCGTTCGCGACGATGTTGGACGAGCGCGGCGTCATGGTGAACGCGAGCCGCGACCTCGCGGAACCCGCCGGGGACACGTATCTAGTGCTCGCGGTTTCTGAAGGCACTCGCGGACTCGACCTCAACGCAGTCGTCGAGGTGAGGGACGAGGAGAGCGCCGAGGCTCGGCACGGCGAGGCAGGTCAGCAGGGGACGGACGCACCGGCCACATTCGTGAAGCTGGTGCTCGAGGCGGTCGACAGCCCGGTGCTGGCGACCGGGGGACAGGTGCGGATCACCGACAACGGCCGCATCGAGTCGGATTCCGAGTGGATCGAGCTGCGGCCGGGAGCGGCACCGTTTCGCACCGGGGCGACCGAGGTCGGCGAGGCGCTGGGGCGGGCCCAAGCCGCCAGTCCGGTCGACCACGAGGATCATGAGGCGGACGAGGTCGCCGAGCAGCCGGCTCTGCCGGAGCTGTACTACCTCCCATCGACAGTCATGCACGGTCAAGTAGGCCAGACGGACCGGGCAGTCTGGCCCGCTCCGGTGCAGGCGCCCGCACATCAGGCGACCGCGGACGCCATCAACTGGTTGCTGCCCGCTAACGTGTACGGCAACCAGAACGTGCTGACCGTGGCACACAGCCCGTCCGATGCCGTGAAGAGGGCTGATGTCTTCAGCTCGTACAGCGACCACTCCGAACGGGTGCACGCGCGGAGCACCAAGATGGGTGACGGCACGGTCAAGGTCGTCGAAACTCCCGCGCCTTGGGCCGATGACACGAGAGTCGTGCACATCGTGCTACCGCTGTACGGGAACCTGTTCCGCGTGCCGCTGCTGGACGGCCGCTTCGCACTGCTCACGCCCTGGCAGATGGCGGAGGGCGTCGCCGCTTCTGGGTTATTCGAACACCTGATGGCGGGGGAGCTGCGGCCGACGGTGGCCCTGCACAGCGAGATGGCCTACGGGCAGCCGGGTGACGACCAGGCCAGCATGGCTTTCCTGGAGGAGCTGTTTGAGTTGAGAGGGCCGTTTAAGTCCTTTCACTTCGTCGGCCCGCTCCGTCACCCCCATCTAGGCGTCCGGGAGATCGATCGCCCGTTCGTTCCTGGCCCTGCGCTCACGCTTAAGGACGTCCGACACGACGCGCGCGGCGAAGTCATCACCTTCGACCCGGGGCGTCCCGCAGACGAGAGCGTCGCCACTTCGGAGGAGACGCTCGTTGTGCGGCTGACCGGTGGGGAGCGCGCCGCGAGGGTCGTGCTGTCCAACGGTGTGCACGCCGATCTCGGGGGTGCCGAGTTGGGGGCGCTGGTGCTGAGCCATCCCCTCTTCCGGGCGTTGCTCGACAACAAGTGGCGGGTGCTGCTCGACACGGATGCGACCGAGGTGCGGGTCAATTACGGCGGCGTGGGTTTTGACTTCGCGGGTGCGTTGCGCGAGGCGAAGTTCTTCAACGACGTGCGTCTTCGTGCCGCCAATGGCGAGGAGACGACCGTGTCGGTCCCGCGGGCCGAGGACCTTAGCACGGAGGCGATCTACGACAAGAATCGCGAGACTTTCGGACTGTTCCCGCGCTACCCCGGTGACACGTCGACGCTGAATCGGGTGCGGCGCTGGGGGCGCGAAACCATTCCTGCGTTCCACAGCTACCTGTCGGGTGACGGGTCGTGGGCGGACGTGCCGTGGAGCCCGGAAGACCGCCCTTGGATGATCTTCGCTCGGCTCGATCCCGACGATGGCGCGGGCTACGTCGTAGAGCTGGCCGACCATACAAAGCATCACTTGAGCCCGTACGATTTCGGCCGGTATCTGTGCGACCTTCCCGAACTCCGTGACGTGATGGTCAAGGGAAAGTCGTTCCTCGTGCTGGCCATCGGCGGTGCTGTCGTCGGGCTCAAGGAAATCGCCGCCGGTGCCCTTTCCGCGGGGTTCTCGCGAACATGGTACGGCTCGAAGGGCAGGACGACCTTCAAGCCGGACGGCATCCTCTCAGTGGCCGCGGCGGGCTTCGAGCGGATCGACCCGATCACGCCCGGTCCCGAGCACTTGGCGAGTTACGAGCTGGCGAGCGCCAGACTGGGCGTGCGAGGCCGGTTCTTCCCGTCCAACCTCTTCGACCGCGCGCAGGCACCTTGGATCGCCGACAGGTCCCGGTGGCTGAACAACCGGATCCACTTCAGCGTCCTGACCGACCTGATCGAGGGTCAGCCGACTGACCCGACCGTGATATACCGCTCCGTCCCGTACCTCACTCCCGGCCGGGCGGACCCCCTCCGCGCGTTGCTTGTCGGAATGCACGGTGACGTGAACAGCGGGTTTAAGTTCCAGATGACCACCAACCGCCCCCACCACCTTGGAGACACCGTAGTGCTGTCGGGGGCCCCGAGCGCAAACGCGATCACTGCCAGCCAGTTGTTCCGGCTCGCGGCGCCGGCCCAGGTGGAGGAGCTGATCCTGATCAGCTGCAGCGCGGACGCCGTATCCAAGGAGGACGGGATCAGCTCGGTGTCCCGGATGCTGGCGGGCTGGGACCGCGGGCTGCAACTACCGAGAGTGATCGCAGCGAACGGCACAGTGGCCGTGGGGCAACTCAACGGTGTCAGGTTGGTGTACAACGGTAACTTCCGTGAGGTGCTCCCCCCGGGTGTGGTCCAGTCCGAGGATATTCCGCTGAGCGACCTCGCGACCGACCAGATCCCCGGAGCGTGGTTGATCGGCAACGACGACACCGACCTGCGCCGCCTCGCCCGCCGGGTCGCGCGGTCCACGGCGTGGCGGCTATGCAACAGAGCGCCGCTGCCCGAGGTAACGATCCACGGCTACGGCGTCGACCCTGCGGCAGGGCAGGCACAGGCAGAGCGGGCAGCCACGGTCTACTACAGCGAGCTATGGAACGAGTTCAAGCGGCTAGACGGTATGGACCTGCCGGTGACGTCCGAGGTCCCGCTGCGGACGTTCACGTGGACCCACGCCGAACTGCTGGCCAGCGGGCCCCTGCCCGACGCAAAGGTGATTGTTGACCTGGTCGCCTGTGAGCTGGGTGGGTCGGCACTGACCCGGGGCTTTGGCGGCTACGAAGAGATCATGCGCGCATTTGCCTGGCTCGACCCTCGACAGCGTCCCCGGCGCCCCTAGCACCACACATGCACGCCCCATCACGGCGGAGACATCCCCAACCAGACGAAGAAGCGATCAGCCGAGTGAGGAACCATCATGGATTTTGTGACTGAAACGGGCGAAGAGACCCAGGCCGAAGGGCGGCTGGAGAACTGGTTGCTGCTGATGGACCCGTCCTGGGCTCCGGCGTCCGAGAACGACGCTCCGCCGATTGAAGCCGTGGTCGGGCTGTGGCCGGTGGAGGAGGGGGACAGGTTGGGCAAATTCCGGCCGAACCCGGAGTACGCCCCGAGCGATGAGAACTCGCCGTCGGATCCGTTGGACGCGGTGCTGCGGCTGGTGTTGCAGGGGCGTGCGGAGGTCGAGCACATCCAGCTGATGTTGCGGGACTCGCTGTTCGATATCGCGATGAACGGTGATGGGCGTCCGCTGGTCACGAAGTCGCCGGATGAGGTGCCGTGTGTGGTGGTGGCGACCGGTGAGCCGCACCGGCGGCGGATCAGCTCGCCCGACTGGCGGCGGATCGACCTCGACGAGCTGGTCGTGCTGCTCGCGGACGGGGTGGATGTGTTGTTCAATCCCGCGGGGCCGGCGTCGGTGCGGCTCACTGGAGATTTCATGCGTGAGACGTTGATGCTGGACGACGAGCAGGTGGCCGAGCTGTACGCGAACCACCAGGACGTGAGCGGGCTGCGGGTGGTGCCGTGGACGCCCAGGGAAAGCACGTCCGATGAGAGGGAGTCCAGCGAGAAACCCGGGGCGGACGAGGACGTCGAGACCGCGCGGTGAAGCAGGACACTTCGTCCGCCGATTCATCCATAATGGACTAACGCGGGTGGGCACCTAGGTGCTTCACTCGGGCGAACCTCGTCCGGGTGCGGTAGAAGGGACGCGGTCTTCATCGTTGACACCGCAGCAGAAGTAGCCGGATGCGCTCGAACCGGTCAGGTTCTTGTCCTGTCGCGGCGCCGTGGAAGCGGTGGGCAGCTGGCGTTCGGGCCCTGACTTCGCCGACGGCCGAGAGTCGAGGGTCGGTTCCTATCGATTGACGATCGATAGGAATCGATCGATAATCAATGCATGCCTCGTTCGATTGTCATCGTTATCCAGGTCCTCGTCGCCGGAGCGTTCACTGCTGGGTTGTTCGCCCAGTTTGTCGTGATCCCGGCGACCGCTGCCGGCGAAGTCGCCCTGTTTCCTCCCTACGAGTCCGTGCGGGTACCCCTGGTTACGGCAGCGATCGTCTTCATCGCGTGTTTCCAGGTCGCGCTGGTAGGGGTGTGGGCATTGCTGCACCGGGCGGGCAAGGGGGCCGTTTTCGAGCACGGCGCGCTTGCCTGGGCGAATGTGACGATCGGCGCCCTCTTCGCCGCTGCTGTCGTGCTCGCTGGCCTGTTCGTGTATGTGACCTTCGCGGACATCCCCTCTCCTTCGGATGGGATGGAGCTCATCGGTTTGTGGCTGGGCTCTGCGGTGGGCACGATCGCCGCGATCGGGGCAGTCCTGCTGCTGTTCGTGGGGCGGCACCTGCTGAGCAAGGCGATCGTGCTGCGCAGTGAGATGGACGAGGTCGTCTGATGGCGATCGTCGTCGACCTCGATGTCCAGCTCGCCAGGCGGAAGATGACAGTGGGTGAGTTCGTTGAGGCCGTGGGCATCAGCGCGGCGAACGTGGCTGTGCTGAAGAACGGCCGGGCGAAAGCCGTCCGCTTCACCACGCTCGACGCGATCTGCCGAGTGCTCGAATGTCAGCCAGGTGACCTGCTGCGCTGGGTTCCCGACGAGCCCATCGCGTGAAGACGCGGGATCGGCTTCATCAACAGCTATGTACACAATGGAATTGATGGAAGGAAGCACCCCGATGATGCTCACGGCGGCCGCCCATGCTGCTCAAGGATCCGGATCGTTTTGGGGCGGCGTCAGTGTGCTGCTGATCGGATCGATCGTGCTCGTGTATCTGCTGTTCGTCGGTGGGCGCTGTTCGATGTTTTCCGCAGCGACAAGGGTTTGGGGGCGAAGCTCGCGTGGTTCTTGCTCGTCGCCTGCGTGCCGTTGTTCGGTCCGCTGTTGTGGTTCCTGGTGGGGTGGAAGCCGCGGCTCGGCCACCACGCTGCCAGGGCTGGGCTCCCCGCGGGTGTGGAATCTCAATGACCGTGTCAAGTCGCAGTGCTAGCGGGATTGAGGCGAGGTGGAGGTGAACAGCCGTCCGTCGCGCAGCAGGGCCCAGAGCACGTCGACCAGGCGGCGGGCCAGGACGAACAAGGCCCGGGTGTGGATCAGCCGTTCGCCGCGTTCTTGGGGCTCTTCTGCCGTATCCGTGGGGTGAGGTTAGGGCAGGGGGCATGGGTCATTGCGCCGGGCGATCGGGGGTGATGCCGGATGCCGCCGCGGCAACAATAGTGATACCAGACGGGCACCACCGAGCCCGTCCTGCACCGAACCGGGATTACGATCGCGCGACTGATCGGCATTGCGGTGGTGGCTTCGCCGGCAGTCGTACGGTCTGGGCTGTGTGAGCACCGAATTCCTTGTCCACAATGGATGGCGAGCTGTCTGCGCTCGCCCGTCGCGGACTTTCCTCACTGGCTTTCGGTCTTCGAGATGTCCTACTCTGCCTTGAGCTGGTGCGGGCGGTGCCGGGGCAGAGCAGGTTCCGGTTCCCGGCCTGTTGCGGATCTTCGCGTTGGAGCGCTAGAAGGCGGGGCAGACAGCGCGTCGGTGTCCGCGGCCGCTCGCGCGCCGATGATCGGAGCTCACCCGATGAGCAGGCTGCGTCGATCGGCGGTCATCCGGTGGTTGTGCGCCCTTGAACGGTGGCGGGGTTGCGGCGTTGACCGCGGCGAGCACGGCACCGGCCGGGAAGAGCCACCGGCGGGCGGGATTCGGTGCGCAGAACCATCTTCTGCTTTGCGCGGCCGTCACGTGCAACAGCGGCAGATCGATCTGGCAGGGCGCCGCCAGGTACCGCACGTCGCCGGGCATCTGAAACTGGCCCAACACGACACCATCGGCCTCCGCGAGGAACACCGCGCGGACCAGGCGGGCACCGACCAACAGCGCCGGAGTGCAGAAACCGTTGTGCTCCAGTCGGTTCCGCACCCTGAAAGCCCAGTCGGCGGGCACATCGAACGCCACCATGCCGCGTCCGAGTGTCAGCACAACGGAGTTATCAGTCCTGTCGACGGCCCAGGCCATCTGGTCGCGATACCACATCGCAGTGGCGTGGACCGCACCGGACTTCGTCAGTGTCACCTCAGCCTCCTCACTTGCCTGGCCGAACCGGTCTCTCGGTGATCGACGGGGTCTTGTCCGGCCGCACATCGTGGTTAAGAAGGGGGCGACGCCTTGCAGGCCCCGTCACCACCCCCAGTCCCCAACCAGAGCAGAACTGAGACCAGCTCCACCGTGGTAGTCAGGCCCCTGCACGCGCCGGCGCTAACCTGCTGACCGTGTGCTGTCAGCAGGATGATCGATACATCCGCGTGAGCTGGCGAGCAGCCGACGTCGGGCGCGAGGAAACGCCGGCCACGGTCTTCCCAGCCCTAGTGCAGCGGTTCAGCCGCGTCTTGCCGGCAACGAGACGTCCATGTTCTCGGCCAGGTGATCGAGCGATGTGGTGCTGGGTATCGGCAGCACCACGGGCGACAGGGACAGCAGCCAGGCCAGCGTCCGTTGCGCGGTCGTGAACCGGTGCCGTCCCTCGCCAGGTACGTCCGGCAGTTTCCCCTGATCAAACGGGGAATACGGCACGAACGCGGTGCCCGTGTCCGTGCAGTAGTCCAGCACCTGACGGTCTCCGTCGTTGGCGTTGAACCGGTTTTGAATCGCGGCGATCGGCGTCTCGGCCACGATCTGCTCGATCTGGCTACACGTCACCTTGGACAGGCCGATGAATCGGATCTTGCCCTCGTTTCGCATATCGCTCAGAGCTCCGATCTGGTCGGCAACCGGGACCTGCGGGTCGATGCGGTGCAGGTAGTACAGATCGATCCGGTCGAGGGCCAGTCGGCGCAAGCTCATTTCGACACACTGACGCAGATATTCCGGTCGGCCGACTCGCGCCGCCCGGTTCGGTCCCTGCCGGGTCACCCCGCCCTTGGTGGCGATCACAAGGTCGTCGGGGTATGGGTGCAGGGCCTTGCGGATCAGGTGCTCGCTGGTCTCGGGGCCGTAGGCGTCGGCGGTGTCGATGTGGTTGACGCCGAGGTCGACAGCGCGCCGCAGCACCGCCAACGCGGCATCCGTATCCGTCGGGTAGTACCAGTAGCCCGGACCGGTCAGCCCCATGGCCCCGTAACCGATCCTGCGGACCGGTAGCTGACCACCTATGGAGAAGGTCTCAGCGCAAGATTCCATTGCCTTCATCGCCTCTCGGGTTTTGCGGTACTCGCCGATAGCCGAGCGGGTAGGTCTCGCCAGGCTTCTGGCCTGGTGCTTATCACACGAACTTGGCCCCACTAAACGAGAAGGCGTCCATGTGGGTGCATGTGGGTCTGTTTTTCGGCCTGTTCGTACAGGTTTCCGTTCGCAGTGGTGTGATCCCGGCGCTCCCGAACCTACGGTCAGCCCCGAAAGAGACCGGGGAGGCGAGGCTGATGACCACAGAAGACGCTGATGGCGTCTCACCAGGTGGTTCAGCGGATCAAGACATCGGGATTCGTGGGCCGGGAACGGTGGCTCTGCCGGATCGGGCGTTCAACGCGCGTCAGCGTGGATCCGTCTCTCCCTCCCGCCTTCCACGGCATGTGGGGATCGTGCTGGACGGCAATCGACGCTGGGCGCGCGCAAACGGTAAGTCAGCGGTGTACGAGGGGCACCGGGCCGGCTTCGGCAAGATACCGATGGTGCTGGGCTGGTGCGAGGAGTTCGGCATCGAGGTCGTGACACTGTGGATGTTGTCCGACGACAACATCCGGACGCGCTCGCAGCGCGAACTGGTTGATCTCTATGCGATCGACGCGGATGTAGTCGACAGGCTGGTAGCGGCGCGGCGCTGGCGCCTGCGCGTGATCGGCTCGCTGGAGCTGTTGCCGACGGCACTGGCCGACAGACTGCGTCGTGCCGAGCGGCAGACCGCCGACGTCGGAGGAATGCTGGTCAACCTGGCCATCGCCTACGGGGGGCGCCAGGACGTGGTCGGTGCGGTGCGTGCACTGGTCGCCGACGTGGAGTCCGGGAAGCCCGTCAAAGTCACCGAGGAGGTACTGGCCAGCTATCTGTCCACAGCCGGCTGGCCGGACCCCGATCTGGTGATTCGACCGTCCGGGGAGATCCGCACATCCGGATTCATGATGTGGCAGGCGGCTTACGCGGAGCTGTACTTCTGCGCGTCGCTGTGGCCTGACTTCGCCCATTCCGACCTGGAAGCCGCCTTGCGTGCCTACAGCAACCGCCACCGGCGGTTCGGAGCTTGAACAGCCGTCCGCTACACGTCATCGGAGTCGCTCGTGTCCCTGTCTCACCGGCTTCCTCTCCGCGTTGCCAACCGATTCCCCGCACAGGTCAGCCCGCATCATCCTGAACTGCGCGGGCATTCCCAGCGGCGGGGGGATTGGTTCTACGGTGACGTGCCCGAATCCGTCCGGAACAAGTTCCGGCGCGAGATGTTCGACAGCCTGACCGCCTATACGTATCCCTGGGCCGGCCTGGCCACCCTGGAGATCATCCACGACTTCTACTGGTCCGTAGTCGTCATCGACGACTATCTCGACCGGCCTGCCTGCCTGCCAGGAGAATATGCGGCGTACCCGGTCGGCGCTGGCTCATTACGCCGACGTGCTCGCCTATCCGGACACGCGCGGCACACCAGTCGCGCCGCAGGATCCCAATGCGGTGCTCGTGGAGACGTGGTGGCACGCTCTGGTGCCCCGCACGGAACCGGCCTGGCGGCGGCGCTTCGTCGGGCACATGAATGCCTGGTTCGACGCCTGTCGCTGGGAAGCGGACCAGCTGGGACACAACCGCCCGCTCGAGGAGACGGAGTTCTGGAATCACCGGCTTCATCTCTTCGGATCCCAGACCTACATGGACATGATCCATCTGGACTTGCCACAGGCTATTCCGGACCACGTCCACGACAGTCCTCTCTACCAGCGCTACCTGAACACAGCCGTCGAGTGCCTGTGCTACTTCAACGACCTGATCTCCTACCGGGTGGAGGAATCCGCCGGCAGCGCCCAGTCCAACCTCATCAGCATCCTGAAGACCCAGTACGGATGCGGCCTGGAAGCCGCTGCCAGCCATGTCGCCGACCTCTACGCCCTGCACACCCAACAGCTCGTCGATCTGGAACCGCAGATCCAGATCGTCTTTCCCGAACACAAGGAGGCGTTGCACCAGGTCTTCGACCGGGTGGGCAGGTGGCAGGCGGGCTTCATCCGATGGCACGAAGAGAGCGGTCGCTACAGCGACCCGAAGGAGGAGGGCATCAGTGTCCCGCAACCTACTTCCTGACGCGCACACCACAAATCCCAGTGCCACAGTGGTCGTTCCGCCGCTGGTCAGCCCATGTCCCTTCCGTAAAAACCCGGGCCTGGACGCGCTCGACGACCATAACGTCCGACGCGGTCTGCAGCTGTATCACTCGACGAGTGATCCGGTGTTCCAGAAGTACGAGGGCGAGGCATACGCCAAGCTGGCAGCCTACTTGTACCCAACCGCCGGGCTGGAAGAGCTGACAGTCGCACACGACATCAGACTGCTGCTCGGCTGCGCCGACGACTTCTTCGGGCACCCCTCGCTGATCGCCGACCGGGCTCTGATGTCCAAGAGCATCGACCAGCTCCTTGGTGTGCTGGCCGATCCCGATATCGCGCCCACTCCGCCTTCGCAGGGTGCCCTCGCCCAGCTCACGGCCATGGTGTGGCGGGGCCTGCTGCCCGTGACCGCGCCAAGCTGGCGGGCCCGGTTGGCGGCACACCTGGAGGAGTGGTTCGAGTCCTTCCTCTGGGAAGCCGACAATCTTCGGAACGGGATCGCGCTGTCCGAGGAGACCTACAAGGAGGGTCGCAGGCGCACAGTCGCAATGGACATCTCCCTGGATCTCGTCGACCTGGCCGAGCACACCTCGCTGCCGGCGGCCGTGACGGGGAGCCGGATCTACCGTGCGTACCGGGACGCGGTCACCGAGAGCACGATCGCCAGCGCAGACCTGGGTTCTCTCCGCAAGGAGCTGGAGACGTCCGACCCGCACAACCTCGTGCTCGTCGTGCAAAACGAGTACCGCATCACGCTGCAACAGGCCGTGGACTACGTATGGGCCCACCTCACATCGCAACTGCGCTGCGCCCAGGAACGCCAGCGGATGCTGCTGGACTTCTTCCCCCAGCACGCCGAGCCCCTGCGACGCAGCTGCGAGGCCACCGGATCGTTCCTGAGCGGCTGGATCCACTGGCACGCGGAGTGGAGCCGCTCCCCGGACCTGCGGCCGATCTGCCTCGTCCCCCGCCTGGACCCGCAGGAGGAAGAGGCACACCCCCACAGCCCCGTCGTACGCCCACTCGCCGAGGAGTAGGTTCGAATGGCCGAGATTATCGAAGTCAACCTGGCCAGCTCTGAGTTCAAGTGTGATCCTGAACGGATCCTTGGACCGCTGCGGGCCGACCACCCCGTCGCCAGGATCGCCGTGCCCAACGGCGAGACGGCCTGGCTCATCACACGATGGAAAGACGCCAACGCGGTCTTCAAGGACCCACGTTTCCGCAAGGACGAGCGCTCCGTACTCTCCGCCGAGGAGATCGCGCGAACCTGCTCCTCCCCCGAGGAGGAACTGATGATGCGGCACCTGTCCAAGACCGACCCGCCCGAGCACACCCGCCTGCGCGCCTGCTTCGCCCCGCTCTTCGCGCCTCACCGGGTCGAAGGATGGCGTGAGGACGTCCAAGCCATCGTCAACGACACCATCGCGCAATTTCCGCGGTCCGGACCGGTAGACCTGGTCCCTTCCTTCGCCTCTCATATCCCTTCGCTCGCCGTGTGCCGTCTCCTCCTCAGGTCCTCGCACTACCAGCCACTCGTGATCGAGTACGCGAACCACATCACGGCAAGGGACATCGGCCCGGTGACCGACGACGTCAAACAGTCGATAAAGGACCGCTTGGTCCTGGTCAAGGAGCTGATCCAGGAAATCCGGGCACGTCCTGAGGAAGGGCTCCTCGGTGACTGGCTCTCCACCGAAGACTCCGAAGGCCCGCTCACCACAGAGGAGATCTTGGCGATGGTCTCCATCATCATCCGCGCCGGCGTCGCGGCGACCGAGGGCCTGCTGGCCAACGGCGCCCTCCTCCTTCTCCAGCACCCCGATCAGATGGACCTGCTGCGCGAAGAGCCGGACCTGGCCGACTCCGCTATCGACGAGATGCTCCGATACCGCCCGCCCAGCACCCTCACCACTCCCCGCTGGGTGCATGAAGACCTGAGGATGTACGGGCACACCCTGCGGCGCGGAGACATGGTGCTGGTCTCGGTTGTTGCTGCCAACCACGATCCGGTCGTCTTCCCGCACCCTGAACGGTTCGATATCCGCCGCCGCGACAACCACCATCTCGGATTCGGCAAAGGCATCCACTACTGCCTGGGAGCGTCCCTCGGCCGGTTGGAGGGGAAGACGGCCTTTCCCGCTCTCCTCAACAGCTTTCCGCGTATGCGGCTTGCGTGCCCCCTGGAGCAGGTTCCCTGGACCCCAGGCATGAAGATTGCCGTACCGCAGAGCCTGCCCGTGGAGCTCGACCGTCCCGTCGCTTGCTCACCCACATGAGGACCTTGCGGACTGGTGCGCTTGCGTAATCAACTGTCGTGAGTTCGCTGTGTGGGTGGGCTTGCTGGTGACCACGTGTGGTCGCCGGGGGTATCGGTGCCACGGTCTTCTGGATTGGGCGGCGAGCCGGGAGGTGACGTTGTGGTAGCCGAGGGCGTCGACGACCACGGGGACGGGCATCTCCAGGACGTGCTGGCGGATCGCGGCGGCTCGGCCGGCGATGGTCGGGATGCCGAGGTCCAGGACGAGGGCCGAAAGCCTTTAAATGGTGCTCACTGTCGTGCAGTTGCCGACTGGTAAGGCTGTGACCGGCCGGGCGGCGACCATCGCGAAGAACCCGCCGTTGACCTCCGCCGCCCGGGTGCTGGCGCCGTCGAGTCCAGGCTCGGGTAGCCGGGCAGTTCGCAACGCTGCCGAACCAGTTCCTCCAGCGTGACTTGATCAGGGCGGAGGGGCTGTCTTTGGTCTGCACCGCAGCGCGAATGGCCTGCTCGGCGACCTCGCGCACCCGCACCGCCTCGTACTTCACGCCCAGCCGCTAGCGCACGAACCGCCGGTGCCGCTTGGCCGTGCGATCCGCATCCGTCTTCGCGACCACCGTCTCCGGCAGCTCCAGCACGCCACGTACGTGGTCGACGACCGCGGCCGAGACGTCGGCGAGCTTGGCGAAATAGCCTAGCCGCTGATAGCACTTCAGCTCAGGGCTGAGAGCCCTTACGCCAGGCCGGTTGACTGCGTGGTGCCGGCGGTGATGGTCCTGTGCGTTGATGTCATGCCTGAGCACCTCGGGGCTTCGAGCCCTCCTGCAAGACCGGCAGGCGCGGTGTGGCGGGCCACCGCGATCTTGTGAGGCCCGGTTGTGCTCTTGGTTTGAGCCCGCCCGCACGGGGTGCTGGTAAGGATCGTGTCACCAGGTACACACGAGCTACTGCTCGAAGATGTGCTCGACGATGGCGGCTTTCTCGGCGGCTCCGGCTCGGAAGTACCGCGACGAGGTGTCCAGCGAAGCGTGACCGAGCAATGCCTGAACCTGGGCGGGATCCGCGCCGCCCTGGCGAAGTCGAGTGGCGTAGGTGTGGCGCAGCCGGTGAGCGAGGAACGGTGTTGCGCCGGATCGCGCAGCTGGCCCCAGTGAAGTCGGTGTCAGCGAGGGAAGGCGCCGATGCGACACGGTCGCGGCGGTCGGCCGGTGGTGTCCCGCCAGTTGCAGTGGTCGTCTTCGCGTTCGTCCCAATCGCTTCCGTCGCAGTTGTGGCAGGTCGTGGTGCCGAACCGCGCTGGCTGACGCATCCCCTGTGTTTGTGTTCGTGTGGGGAAGAATCACGAGAAAGAGCTGATCATTCAGCGTGTTGTCGAGGAGACCGGCCGGGCGGTGAGGGGCTGCGCCAGCCAGCAGGGCAGCTCGGCGATGCGGGCGTCGGTGTCGATGCGGTAGCGGCGGCTGACTTTGACGGGTTGAAGTGACGTTCCACCACCGGTCACGCCCGGCGTGCTCTGTGCACTCGCGAGTTCAGCGTCGCGGACGCGTCGCCGATGCGGATGGCGCTGGTATAGGAGGGCACTGACGGTTCCCTGTAAGGGCGGTGTTTTTCGGGCCTCGCGTCGGTGCGGCAGCAGCAATGGCGCAGCTGCCTGCGTGAATACAGCGGACTGCAGTTGCGCACCGGAAGCGACACCGACGAGGGTTGTCGTCGCCTGGTGCTAGGACTACGGGGATTCGTCCCCGATTCGATGAGGTGTTGCTGATGCGTCCTCCGCTTCCTTTACCCCCCGACGACGGTGAGTCCCGTGTGCCCGGGATCCTGCTGGTGCGCACCGACAGCGACGACGACGTCTGGGAAGACGTGCTCTGGCGCATGGGCGAGCTCCCCGGCATGTACCGGTCCGGTCAAGCGGACGCGGCCGATGCGGTGGCACGGGAGTCGATTCTCCGGCGCCTGATCGTGGCGGAGGATCCCGCGTGGCGGGGCGCCACCTCCGAGGATGTCTCCGCGGCCCTGGAGCGGCCCGGGATCTGGGTGCCCGACCTGGTCGTGCTGACCGACGACCGCACCGTGCGCAATGCGGATTGGCGCCCGCTGCTGGCCTTCTGCGGCAGCGACGGCTATGCCTTCTGGATCACTCCGCGTCAGGCGGCCATGACCTACCTGGTGCTGCACCGTCCGAACCTGGACTCCACCATCAACCACTTCACGGACACGGCTCCCGCCGAGGTGGAGTGGCTCCTTACGGAGGACAAGGAGCGTGACGAGGAGGACCTCTGCCTTGACCCCGTGGGAGTTGAACTGGAGTCGCTGAAGACCCCACCCCGCTGCACTCGGCCGGCCCGCGAGCTGCCTCAGCTCATCCAAGAGAACGATCTGCTCGTGCGCACCGACTTCACCGACGACGCGGCCTGGACCTCCCTGGTCGAGCGCGTGTGCCGCCCGGGCCGGGGCCACAACGACGTGATCGACGACTTCAGCGACTACGTCGACTTCGTGGACGATCCGGCCTTTGCCGGCGCCACGCCGGAGCAGGTGATGGCGGAGGTCCGTGACAGCGACACGGAAGAGGAAGAGATGGTCTCCGACGTGGTGCTGATCGCCGACGCCACCACGATGCGCGAGCCCGGCCAGCGCGTCCTCGTGGTCCCTCTGGCGGACCAGCCCGGGTTCGCCTTCCGGGTGGACCCCAGGTCGTGGGGACCATGGTGGCCAACCTAGCGATAGGAAACCAGGACATCGGCGACTGGCGGAACGACGAAGCGTAGGCCGCCGAAGGAGAGCCGTGCCACCGGGACGTCGGTTGGTGAGTGGTGAGACCGCCTCTTCGGGACGGGGCGCGGCGGGTGTGAATGTCCGAAGGCGCGTGCACGGCTGAGCTGGCCGTTTGCCGTGACGTGCAGAGGAGTTCGGGTCTCCGCGCTGTGCTGAAGTCGCCTGCACTACGGTCACTTCGACCATGATCGTGTGCAGGCGCAGCGGATAACGTGGTCTCGGCGGCATCGGAAGCCGGACCGAAACTCCAGCGGATAAGAAGGAGCGAGCCATGCATGGGGATTCCTGCCGGTTGGCCAACGTGTGCGCGCCGTCTGCTCATGCGGGGAACAGAGCACCCCACATGACGGTAGACGTTGCTGCGCTCCTTCGGGAAGGAGCTTCCGCACGGAGGGGCAGTTCCCTTACCTAGCGTTGACTTGACCACCCTAAGCAACTGTAGTGTGCCATTGCCAGATCGGCAGAAAAGTACCTTTTAAAAAAGGATGGGTATGCTCAAGAAGCTTGCAATCTTCGGCGCGTTTGCTATTGCCTCCATGACTGCTGTCACGCCGCTCGCGTCAGCTGCCACCTCGTACTACGCTGGATCATACTCCAGCACCAGTGCCGCTATTAAGGCCTGCAATGACGGTAAGGCCCAAGGGCGTTGGCACGGTTGCAGCTACAAGCGGGTTGTCAACGGTGGCGGAGTCCAGCTGTGGGTCTACGTCCGCTGAGGCGAGCGTGACATCCCCGGTAGGTTTCTTCGGGGTGGCGGAGCTAGCCTCATAACGGGCGGTTCCAGACGTAGACCTGGGACCGCTCGCGCGGTTCCTCGTCGAGGATCGCGCGCACCAAGTCGCGGATTTCCTCGGCGGTACGGGCGTATCGCCATTCGCGGTCGAGGATGCCGGTTACCACGATCATGGTCTCGCTTCTCCTTGGATCACCGTCGGTTTGGGAGCGCCAGGCTCCCAGACCACCAGCGTGTATCCGCAAGGCAGGGGAGCGCGAACCGCGTTGGCGCAGCCCTGCCCGCCGGGGTCAGCGCTGGTCCTCCCATTTGGCCATCGCGGTCATGGTGATGTGGCGTTGGGCCGGCTACAACGCCCTGCTTTACCTGTCGGCAATGCGCAACGTCCCGAGGGAGCTCTACGAAGCCGCAGCACTGGACGGAGCATCGCGGTGGCGGTCGTTCTGGTCGATCACCGTCCCGGGAATCCGACCGACCATCGTCTTCACCGTGGTGGTGTCGACGATCGGCGGCCTGCAGCTGTTCGACTCGGCGGGGACCGCGGGCGTTGGTGGCAACGACCGCCAGTTCCAGACGTTGACCATGTACCTGTACGAGAAGGGATTCGGCCTGTTCGACGCTGGGTATGCGGCAGCGATCGCATGGGTTCTGTTCGCCGTGCGCCTGTTGTCCGCGTTGGGGAACTTCGCCCTGGTTCGCCTAATCAGGGGAGGTGGTTGAGCGGTGGGGAGAGTGTTGTTGGCCGGTCGTCGCAGGTTCGCGGATCTGCGGGCAGGCGTCGGCTGGTCCGCCGGCCCGGCGGTCTGGTCTACGGTTTTCTCTTCGCGGTGGTCGCGACTTCGGTTTTCCCGCTGTACTGGTCCTTCGTGGTGGCTTCGAGTGATGGATCGGCGATCGGCGAGGCGAGTCCTCCGCTGATCCCAGGCGGCTACTTCCTGGACAACGTCCGACGTGTCTTTGACACCGTGGATTTCTGGTTGGCGATACAGAACTCGCTGATCGTCTCGGGGACGGTCATGGCGTCGACCGTCGTGCTGTCCAGCTTCGCCGGATTCGCTTTTGCTCGACTGCGCTTCCGGGGGAGGAACACCCTGTTCCTGGTCGTGCTCGGTACGGTAATGGTGCCCGCCCAGCTCGGCGTGATCCCGTTGTACATGGTGGTCGGGAACTTCGGGTGGTACGGCCGTTTGGAAGCGGTGATCGTGCAGGGATTGATCAACGCGTTCAGCGTCTTCTGGATGCGCCAAGCGTGCGAGGAGGCGGTGCACGTCGAGCTGGTCGATGCGGCACGAGTCGACGGCTGTTCGCTGTGGGGAACGTTCTGGCACGTCGCGGTCCCTGCGATCCGCCCGCAAGCGGCGGTGTTGGGCATGGTGACGTTCATGGCCGCGTGGAACGATTTCTTCTGGCCACTGATCGTGCTGGACCCGAACGAGAGCCCCACCGTTCAGGTCGCCATGTCGAGGCTGGCGAGCGGGTATTTCCTGGACTACTCGTTGATGCTGACCGGTGCGACGCTCGGCGTTTTGCCCGTGATCGTCGTATTCATCTTGCTGGCACGTCAGATCGTGAACGGAATCACCCGAGCTTCAGTCAGCGGATGAGGTGGTTATGACCAACGGGCAGGAACTAGCATTCTCACCGGGCTTTGCCTGGGGGTTGCCACGGCCTCGTACCAGATCGAAGGTGGTGCGAAGGAAGATGGTCGTGGACCGTCGATCTGGGACACGTTCACCGGCCGGGAGGGCAAGGTCGTCAACGGTGACACGGGGGAGACGGCCTGCGATCACTTTCACCGCTACCCCGAAGACGTCGCCATGATCGCGGAACTCGGCTTCCCGACGTACCGCTTCTCGGTGTCCTGGCCCCGAGTCATGCCGGACGGCCGGACGCTGCAACCAGCGGGAATCGCGTTCTACGACCGACTTGTGGACAACCTGCTCAGCCAGGGCGTTGATCCGATGGTCACGCTCTACCACTGGGATTTGCCGCAGGCACTTGAAGACACACAGGGGGATGGCGCGCCCGCGACACCGCTGCACGGTTCGCCGATTACGCGGCGACGGTGTACAGCGCTCTTGGCGATCGAGTACAGGACTGGACGACGCTCAACGAGCCGTTCTGCTCGGCCTTCCTCGGCTACGGCAACGGGGTGCACGCGCGAGGAATTGCCGAGCCCGGCACAGCGCTAGTAGTACTTCGTTAAGTTTGTTCGTTTGGGGAGTTTTCTTTGGCATGTGGGGCAAACGCCGGTCCAGCAACGAAGTACGGCATTGGCCGGCTCGATGTAGGGAGCTCTGACGAGTCGCTCCTTGAGTTAACGTCGGGTCTTCGCTGAAGAAGTGGGTAGTCTCGGGCCACAGTCCGACTCACGCCTTTCCTGCGGGGGCGTGGTCGTTTCCGACACCGGGTACCAACGGCGTGGTGACCGCGTCCAGACTGCTCAGGGCTGTCGTTGCGGGTCCGCGAGGTAGGCCGCGCGACGTCACTCGACCTGACCTCGGCACGCGGTGGCAGCAGGGTGCCGAGGCGGCGTGCGTGTTCGACCTCGATCAGCAGAGCTTGATTGTAGAGGACCCATGATGAGGATGGTGCGGTGCCACCGCGACGTGTCGCGCGCCAACGCAAGAGGAGCGGGACTACGAGCCCGGTCGTGCCCATGATGTTCAGCCACTCCGCGCGGTAGCAAGCCGCTGCTACGACATCGTCCCCTCGGCGTCCCGCGCGGGCGCCTCCCGTGCCGCTGAGGCTCGCGATGGTCGACTGGTAGTCGGCCAGCCTATGCCCTGCGGCCGTGCCTGGGCTCGACCTGTCGGCTGGGCATGCCGAGCAGTGAGGACTCGCGAACACCGAAGTCGTACCCGCCCTGCCGCCGCTCTGGAAACGGGGCGGTCAGCCGGACCGGTGGCCAAATCTTGCGACGCCGGTCGGAGGCACTTGTGGTCGCTGCCACATACCTTACTCCGCTCGGGCCTATATAAAGCGTTTGTTATTATAACGCGTTTGCAAATAGTATTTCGGGGATCCCCGCAGGAGCGCACGAGCAACGCACGGGGCGTCCCGGGGCCGTAGATGAAGGAGCAATCATGCAGATCGACCTGTCCAGCCGCACCGCCGTCGTCACGGGCTCCACCGCAGGTATCGGGCGGGCCATCGCGGTGGCGGCGGCCCGCGCCGGCTCCACTGTGGTGGTCAACGGCAGGGACGAATCGCGCACGGTCGAAGCCGCCCGCCAAGTGGCTGAGGAAGCCGGAGCCGCGGCGGAATCCGTGCGGTCCGTGGCTGCGGACGTGTCCACCGCTGAGGGCGCGCGGAAGCTCATCGACGCCGTGCCCGACTGCGATGTCCTGGTCAACAACGCCGGCATCTTCGCAGCCACCCCGGTCTTCGAGATCACCGACGACGAATGGCGGCGTTTCTTCGACGTCAACGTCCTCAGCGGCGTGCGCCTGGCACGTCACTACGCACCGCGCATGGCCAAGCGCGGCTGGGGGCGAGTGCTGTTCGTCAGCAGCGAGTCGGCGGTGATGACGCCGACGGAGATGGTGCACTACGGCATGACCAAGACCGCGCAGCTGGCGGTCTCCCGCGGAATGGCCCAGGAGCTCAAGGGGTCCGGCGTGACGGTCAACTCGATCCTGCCCGGCCCGACCCTGACGCCCGGCGTGGAGGAATTCATCGCCGACCGCGTCGGTCCGGGCGGCTCCTTCGAAGAGGCGGAGGCCGCGTTCATTCGGCAGGAGCGGTCCACCTCGCTGCTCGGCCGCCTCATCCGGCCCCACGAGGTAGCCGCCCTCGCCGTCTATGTCGCCTCCGAGCATGCGTCAGCCACGACAGGTGCGGCCCTGCGGGTCGACGGCGGCGTTGCTCCCACTCTCATTCCTTGATCTCGCTCCGGGGTCGTGGGTGACCGCCACCCCGGAAGTACGACACCTGCTTCGAACATCGCCTGAACAATCGGATTCCCGTACCACAGCTGGGCTTCGGTGTCTGCTCGACAACCGCGCGTCCGTCCGCGCATTTCGCCGAACTGCACGTTGGAGCTGCGGTCGGTGACTTCACGGTAGGCAAGGTCAGGTGCCTCGGCTGGTGAGGGCGGGTTCGGGAGTGGTGGTGTTCGTGTGCCAGCTCCTGGAGCACCTCGTCGACCGGGCGATCTCCGGGGTGGAGGCGCTGCCGGGGTGTTGGACGCCTGCCTTTGGGGACCAGCTCGCGCAGAGAGTCGGATAGGAGGTCTGCTTTGGCTGAGGGGGCAGCTGCACGGACACTGTATCCACTTGCTCGAAATGCGTGATTTGTCTCGTTATTCCGTTCTTATTGGCACAATGGTGCGATCAACACTGACCGCTCGGCCAGATTTCGTGGTCAGGGATGAAAACCCCTTCGTCCGTAGAGTATTCAGGGTTCCGTGCAGCTGAGCAGATCATCGTTCTCCCGCCGGAACCTGTTGCGCCTGAGTGGTGCATCCACGGTCGCCGCGGTCGGGATGTCGGCTTGTGCGCCAAGGCAGGTGCAGGTGACGTCGACCGCGCCGGTCGAGTTGCCGGGTGCCGAAACCGCGTGGCGGCAGCTGCTGGATGGCAACGCGCGCTTCGACGAGGGGAGGGCGACTCATCCGCACCAGACGGCCGAAGGGCGGCAGTCTCTGGTAGCGGAGCAGCATCCGTTCGCGTGTGTCATCGCGTGCGCCGACTCGTGTGTTGGGCCCGAGGTGGTCTCCGACGAGGGACTTGGCGACCTTTTCGTGATCCGCAGCGCGGGCGCGTGCCGCTGATCGTGGTGCTGGGGCACGCCGGGTGTGGTGCGGTCGAGGAGGCGAAACCCTCAAGAAGCACAACCTCAGGCAATCGGCCGGCAGAACCGGGATCTGCTTCGACAATGCCCAAGCGGAATCGTTTTTCGCAGCACTCAAAGTGGAGCGCATCCACCGAACCAAGTACCCAAAAACGAGCACACGCACGGGCCGACATCGTCCGCTATATCGAAATCCACAACAATACGAAACGTCTCCACTCGGGATTCGACTACCGGACACCACGCGAGGTCCACGACGAGTCCCTGAAACGGGGACACATTCTTTCGGCGGAAATGAGTCGGCCTTGGTTGATCAGTGTGCAAAAGATCGACGTCAGGGTGCTGTCTCCGGTGTCGTCCTCTTGCTGGGCACACGCGCTCGTGTGTATCGGACAGGAAGATGCCTGGCGCCGCGCACCATATCGATGTCGGTGTGCTTCATGATTCCTCACGCTGCTGGCCACCCGTACTGCTCCACGCGGAAGACTGGGTACTCACTGCGCAGTCACCTGATGCCAGGCCTCATCATCGGCGTAGGCCACGTCGTTGGTGAAGATCGCGGCAGGATCGGTCGGTGAGCCGAGGTGGTGGTCACGGGTTCGTCCGTCCGGCTTTGGGTGCTTCCTTGGGGTGGCGGAGTGTGCGGTGAGTGCTGCAAGTAGGTCGCCGGTGCGATGCGCGTCGATGCAGGCTTGCGCGGCCGAGCCCGTTCAGGCGTTCGTGGTGTCGGGCGAGTTCGAGCCGGGAGGTTGGAGGGGAGCGAACTTGGTGGGCGGAGGCTCCTGTGGCGTCACGGGCATGAACTTGGTGGTACACGCGTCTGCGGCAGTCAACTCGCCTTGGGCGGGGGCCGAGTTGGGGGAGGCCTTCCTTCCGGATGTTCGCGTCCGGTGAGTCGATCGCGTCTCTTGATGTACCCGTGCGCGGACGGAACTCTGCCCCGATCGACGTGAACTTGGCCGTGGGTGTCGGATCCGCGGCGCGCGCATCAATCAGGCCGACCTGCTTGGGGTCGCAATCGTGTATTCCATGCACTCGTCGCAGAGTCTGGCGGTCTTCCTGCGAGATCGAAAGATTTCTCGCCACGGCGATCGAGACCAGCGCTCTCGCTGCCGCCACCCCTCTTTCGGCGTCCAGGTCCTCCGCGATTTGGGCGAGCATGCCATCGTCGATCTCGGCAGCCATGTGGAAGAACAGCTGATCTTGATCAGCGAGTTGGCGCGTTCGCCCAGAGAGCTCAAGAAACCGGGCGGAAACCATTTGAAGATTCCTGCCATCGGCGTGGCTCGCGGCCCCTTGACGTTACAGACGCGGAGGCGCCACGCGCACCTTCGTGGTCGTTCCCGGCAGTGGGCGCTGGCCAGTCAGTACGAGCAATCCGTTCTGATCGCCGTACAGTTCGTAGCGGTAGAAGGCGACCACGTAGGCGGTGAGCGCGTCGCGCTGCTGGGCTGGAGCCAGTTCCTGGGCGGGGCAGGTACTATCGTCCTCGCCGAATTTGAACGGCGGTGTCCAGTTCGTGTTGTAGTAGTTGTGGTTCGCGTTGAGCAGCGAAACCGAGTAGTCCGTCACGGTGTTGCGCCCTGCGAGGTCGTCCAAGTACTGCTGGCCCGCTTCGCCGACCGCGCCATCACAACCGCTGGTGACCACCGTGAACGGCAGTGTGGTGACGAGCGTGTCGCTGTGATCGCCTTCCGGGTGGTCGAACTTGACCGGCGCGAGTCCCAGGACCGCGCCGATTCGTACACCGGCCGGCCATTCGCCACGGTGCTTTTCCGATGCCTGCCACATGACGCCTTTGCCGCCGCGTGAATGTCCCAGGGTGCCGACGCGAGTCATGTCGACGTGGCCGGTGAACTCCGGCGTTACCGGCTGTCCGGTGTCCGGGGCGACGAGCCGTCCGGCCAGCGGCCCAGCCCCGCTGGTTGTCAACTGCCGCCACATCCGCAGGTGCTCGTTGACCAGTCGGGCTCTGTCGCCGTAATCAAAAGAGGTCTGGTTGATGCCGTCGACGCTGATCGACACCACGACGAATCCGGCGGAGGCCAGAGCGGCACCCAGGTAGTCATAGCCTCGATAACTTGGGAATGGGCGCGAGCCCGGCCGGGCAGGGCCAAGTGTCCGCATCCTGGGTGTCTCAAGCCCACCACGATCCGTGCGCCATGACGATCAGCGGGGACTGACCGGTGAGCTGTCGCGGGTAGTGCACTACTGCACGCAGTTCGCTGACCGTGCCGGTCTGGGGATCGGTGAAAGCCGTGTCACCGAAATCATACTCGGCGATCGCGACCGGGTTACCACCATCCCGAGCCGAGGCAGGTACCTGCGCAGTCATCACCAGCGAGCTAGCTATCAGCGACAGTACAGCCGCGGCTATGAGCGTGACCCGAACTCGATTTCTCATACTAAAGATCTTTCGGTAATAGGGTGAGTCGCTACGGGTGATTCCTTCTGCCTGGTAGGACAATCGTGGCGTGCCAGAAACTTCGCGATCAGCAGGCGGAAACCGCAAATCCCGCGGCGGCAAGAAAGTAGCTGCCCGCCGCGATTTTGAGGCGTTGCGGGAGCGCCGGATGCGGGCAGCGGCGATGTTCGACCGTGGCAAGCGACAGGTCGATGTGGTGGTGGAATTGGGAGTCTCGGCGCAGACCGCTTCCCGGTGGCACCAGGCTTGATCGGCAGGTGGCCGGCAGGCATTGGCCGGGGCTGGTCGCGCCGGGCGGATGCCCAAGCTGTCCGACGACCAGGTGGCCGAGGTGACGGACGCGCTCACCCAGGGACCGCAGGCAAGCGGGTTCAACACCGGCATGTGGACGCTGGCACGGGTCGCCGACGTGATCGAAAGGGTCAGCGGGGTGCGGTACTCGACCACCCAGACCTGGACGATCCTGCGCGAGCGGCTGGGCTGGAGCAGGCAGCGCCCGGCCCGGCGCTCGATCGAACGCGACGATGAGGCCATCAACAGGTGGGTGAAAACGAGTGGCCGCGCATAAAAAAAGATCCCGGCGCCGGGGAGCCGTAATCTGCTTTCAGGACGAGAGCGGGTTCTCGCTGCTGCCAGTGGTGAGGGCTACCTGGGCACCGCGTGGCCAGACCCCGGTGTTGACACCGATTTTCCTGGAAGCGGATGTCTATGGCCGGTGTGCTGGCCTATCAGCCTGACCGCAGCCAGGCCACGTTCGTGTTCCAGACCAGGCACGGTGCCTACAACACTGCCTCGCTGATCGAGTTCCTCACCGACCTACGGGAGCATCTGGACGATCAACCCGTCACGTTGATCTGGGACGGGCTGCCCGCACATCGATCGGCGGAAATGACGGCATGGCTGGCCACCCAGCGGCGGTGGTTGCGCGTCGAGCCGCTGCCCGGTTACGCCCATGATCTCAACCCGATGGAAATGGTGTGGGGCAACGTGAAAGCGGTCGAGTTGGCCAACCTGTGCCCGGACACTCTGGACGAGGCCCAGGCTGCCGCGCTGACCGGCCTGGAGCGGGTGGGCAGCAGCTACGAGCTGTGCTTCGCTTTCCTTGATCATACCGGCCTTTCTCTCTAACCAAGATCACCCAAATACCGAAAGATCTTTAATCAAGACGCGCTGCGCGGGCAGACCATTACCTCGAATCCCACACATTGCCCCATTGGCCCTGAATGCCAGCCCTTTCAGCACAGCGGAAGCGTCCAGCCTGGGGGCGCTCGACGAGACCAACTCATGCGACTAACGCCGCCGCTAGCTTTCCAGGTGCGTCTTGAAGAAGTCGGTCAGTTTCGCGACCGTGGGCGTGACGTACTCGTTTTTGTCATAGAGGTCGTTGTGCACTGCCTTCTCGATTCCAAGCAGTTCCTTCGGGCCCGTGACCTTCTGGAATGCTTCGATGCTCATCCAGGAGGTCGCCGCGTTGCGTCCGAGGACGTTCGGTCCGCCCACGCGGGCCTCTTCCTTGGTTGTCTGGGAGAGTCTTGAAGGCATAGACACCGTCGCCGCGCGCCTCGGTGGTGCGCGCCGCAGCGGCCGCGTCGAGCATGCCCTGTAGAACGGCGGGACTCTGCGTGCCGTCGGCGCCGATGCGGTGGTCGGTCGTAATGGCGGCGACGCCGTACCCGCCGGAGGCGCAGATGCCGAGCGTCCCAATGCGGTCGGGAACAACCTCGGACTGGGTGGTGAGGGACGAGACTGCGGCCTTGATGTCCTCGACTCGCTGGGCCGGGTTCTCCAGGCCGTGCGGCTCGCCTTTGTTCTCGCCCTGGTAGGCCGCGTCGAATGCCAGGGTGATGAAGTCCTGCTCGGCCAGGCGGCGCGCATACAGGCCGGACGTCTGCTCCTTCGCGCTGCTGCCGGGGTGGCCAACGATTATCGCCGGGCGCGGGCCGGCGGCGTCCTCGGAGTGTAGAGGTGTCCGGCGATCTACAGGTCGGCGCTGAGGAAGATGACGTCTGTCCTCATGGTGGTGTTCTCCAGTCGCTCGAAGCGGGTGTCCAACGACTTCCACTGTCACGCCGACCGCCGGGGCGTACCAGAGAGACATCCGCGTGTGCAGGTCAGTGCCAGGAAGACGACTGAGCGCGACACTGGTTGGCAGTTCGTCCAGGAGCGCGGGCTGCGTGGCAGGTCATCCTGAAGCCTCAACAAGGTTGCGAAGAAGCTGGCGGTGCCATGCCCCGGCATCACGTCGATCATTCTCGCGAATCCTGTCTCGGGAAGTTCGTCGAAACCTTGGTGCTTCCACACTCGTCATCCCCGTTGAGCTGCGCTCGCTGCGCTCACGCCCGCCACTTCAATCGATATCGAGGTGGTGTCACCCTATGAATTCCTCGGTGGATCCGCACAAATCGATGTTGCGAGGTGGTTCGTCCTCACGCCCTGGGCGCCGGCTGCGACGCTGCAAAATCGGCTACCAGCGCTGCTGGGAGGTTCGACACGCCTGCCTTTAGGGACAAGATCGAGTCGAGGATCGGACAGGAGGTCTGCTCAGCGGGTGGGGCCGCTGCGTGGACAGACGACGTCGCACAGTAGGCACTGTTTCCACTTGCACGAAATGCGTGATTCGTCACGTTGATCCGTTCTCGTTGGCACCATGGTGCGGTCAACACTGACCGCTCGGCCACATTTCGTGGTCGGAGATGGAAACCCCTTCGTCCGTGGAGTATTCAGGATTCCGTGCAGCTGACCAGATCATCGTTCTCCCGCCGGAACCTGTTGCGCCTGTCCGGTGCGTCGACGACCGCCGTGTCTTCTTCGACGAGGGACTTGGCGCCCCTTTCGTGATTCGTAGCGCACGCGCAGGTGCTCGACGACACCATCGTCGGCAGCGTCGAGTACGCCGTCGAGCACCTGCGCGTGCCGCTAGTCGTGGTAGTGGGGCACGCCACCGGTCGGCTGCGCGAGATCTAGCTCTGAGCACCTGCCTTGGGGCCGACGGCTTATCTGAGCAACGCGCACCGCGGCGTCACAGCGGGCACAGGCTCCGTCCGAGTGAGCTCGCGGATCTCCCAGGGAACCGTTCAACACATCGCAGAGTACGACTACCAGGAAATTTACGCGAGGCCAAAATGGTTCGAAACCACAACCTCAGGCCGCGCGTGTGCGCTGACCAACACTCAGCTGGCAATCATGACCCGAGTACGGATCAATCCTTTGGTACACGGGAGAATAGGGGTTTCCCTACGCTTACGGGGCTTGCATCCTTTCTCCCGGTCGTCGCCGGGGTGATGCTGTCATGATGTCTGAATTCGTACGTAGGGTCACCGGGTTGGGCAGGTTGCTGCCCTGCTGGTTACGCGCGCCCAGCCGGGGCACCGCCGAGTACCGGTACGAGCTCGAACGAAAGCTGCACGATGGCCCGGCGGCGGGTCTGTCGGCGCTTGCCATCGAGCTGGCCCTGATCTCCGCTACGGCAGGTGACCGGCAGCTCGCGGTCCGGATCGCCGAGATGGGTGGCAACGTCTGCCAGCTCGTCGACCGCCTGCGCCTGCTCGGCGCCGCCATCTACCCGCCGACGCTTCACGCTGGCCTCGAACCGTCGTGGACGTCCGTCGCCGAGCACTGCGACCTGCGGCTACGACTGGGCCTGTCGAGCCACGACCTGGACGCGCATGCATCCGCCCGGGTAGGTCTCCTTGTCGCCGATCACCTGCGTACCTTCGAGCCCTGCACCACTGTGCAGGTACGAGTGCGGGGCAGGAGTTTCGTGCAAGTGTGTCCGTGATCGCGTTGTTGTGTGGTTGTGGGTGGGGTCGAGTGTGGGATCGGGGCTGACTGGTGGATATCGAGTTTGATCCGTCGTTGGATGGGTTGTGGATTCTGCTGGTGGGGCAGAAGGCTCCGCGGGTTGATGTGTCGGCGGTGCGTGCGTTGGCGGAGGACTGGCGTGAGAGTGCTGTGACGTTGGAGGGGATGGGGCATTCTCTGGGGTCGTTGGGGGTGGTGGCGGAGCGGAGTATTGGTGGTGGTGCTGGTCGTGCGTTCCGTAATCGTGTTGATGAGCTGGTTGCTGCGGCGTTGCAGTTGGTGGGTCTGGCCGGGCAGTTGTCGGGTGCTTTGGTTGATCTTGCGTTGGACGTGGAGCTGACTGTTTATGCGATGCTGATCGAGATCATATCTTTCAGTTCGTCGATCGCCTGGGCGTTGGCCAGTCCGTTCACGGCGCCGTTGGTTCCCTCGATTTTCACCTCTTTCCGTATCGCCGCGTCCCGCATCCTGGGGAAGCTGCATTGGTCGCTGCGGCTGCTCAACGACGCGGTCATGGAGGGTGTCCAGGAAGTCATGCAGGGCGCGGTGGCGCAGATCATCCA